>NZ_LUKQ02000012.1 GCF_001647025.1 Endozoicomonas atrinae | reverse complement strand
GAAAATCAACATCATTAAAACCTTCGGGTAGCTGTGGTCGACGAGACATCTGTTCTAGATAATGCATGGTAATGATGCCTAAGCATAGTTGGCGGCAGCTTAAGGATTTAGAAAATGCGATTGGTATAACGTCTACTGGCCAGTTCCAGGGCATGTCGATCTCTTCGAGCATGGTACGATAGCGATAACTATCTCTGTCGGGTACCCAGAATTCGGGGTGGCGAGCTTTGCCATCATTGTTGCTGAACGTCGCCCAGGCCCAGCCTTCATCGGTCCACCAACGTTCGTTGTCATAACCACCGGCATCAATAAAGGTTTTAAATTCCTGATTGCTGACCAGATATTCACTGGCTTTGAATGGCGCGACCTCAACCTCGAAACGTCCATATTCATTGTCCCAGCCGTAAAGAGAATCATCATAATCTTTGCCCAGACGCAGCGATCGACTGGTTATTTCAATCAGGCTGTTGTCTGGTGCGGCCCCGGTTTCGGTGCAGTGCTGCCAGTAGTTGTGTGGCTGGACATATGAGATTGGGAGCTGACGAATAAGAACCGAAGATGTTTCAAGGTGGATACGCTCATGCTCAATACCCATCAGAATGATCCAGGCTGGACTCTCCCAGATGATAGGTATCTCTAATGGCATATCCTGTATAAAGCTGGCAACGAGTGCTCTGACTTTGCTGCGGTAGTCGCGAACCTGCTGAACGGTTGGCCACTGGTAGTTGCTGTCGTCCAGATCATCCCAGGACATTTCATCCACACCTATGGCAACGGTGGACTCGATGTAAGGGTCAACGCGTTCCGAGATCAATTTGGCGGTGATCAGTTTGTTGATAAAAAACGCGGCAGTATGCCCGTAATAGAAGATCAGAGGGTGGCGGAGGGGGATCGCTTTTTCATACCAGGCTTCTTCACACGCCAGAGTTTCAAACAGCAGATCATACTGATCAAATGTCTGAAGGAAATAATTTAACAACTCCTGTCGTTTGCTCTCGGGGTTGCCTTCGTTCAGAACCAGCGTTCGAGTTACTTTTTCCGGATGAGTGTCTGGGGTGACACTGTAGTCTATCTGACTCGCAGTATTCTCAGCCACGTTTCCTCTCCTGAGTATCGGTGTATAGGGACTTTGAGCAATCAGTTGACAGTAAGCAGAGCCAGCATGAATAACTGCGGGGTGCTTCTTTAATAGAAAAACAGCATATCCATTACTTATTGCTATCAGATGAAAGTGTACGGTGCAAATGCAATAAAGGTTTTCCTGTTACTTGCCGTTTTGTGATTTTATAAGCGTTCAGTGTAGTTGCTCATTATGTTTGCAGGTGGATCTGTCATCGCCTGTCATGGTGAATCTGAGTGTTTTAGAGGGGCTGACTGCGCTTCAATCAGACTGTCGGAAAGCAGTCTCTACAGTGTTTAGGCGGAGCTGTATCTTCGGTATGTTATTGTTGTATTAAGTATTTGCGTTGGTAGGGCTGTTATGGCAGGTGCAAAGTTTGCTATGATAGTGCGTTATTTCGCGGGCGGCTGTTTTACCCGTTATGCAGTAGCCTGTGGTCATCCTCTGGTTATTGTCATGGCCGGGATTGTTGCCGAACTCTCTCATCCTTTGCATGAAGGCGGGGGTACTTCATGGCTGTAGTTGCCAAAAAGTCATCCATGATTTTTTTCTCGGATCCAGCTGACCATTACTGTCACCGGGTTCGTATTGTTCTGGCAGAAAAGGGCGTTGCTGTTGACGTTCAGAATGTTAATCCGGAGAACCTTCCACGGGAGCTTTCCGATCTGAACCCCTACAACAACGTACCTACGCTGGTTGACCGGGAACTGGTTCTTTATGAGCCAAACGTCATGATGGAATATCTGGACGAACGTTTTCCTCATCCACCGCTGCTGCCGGTTTATCCAGTCAGCCGTGCCCAGAGCCGACTGATGATGCACCGCATTCAGAAAGACTGGTGTGCCCTGGTGGATACTATTCTGGATCCAAGAACCAAGGAGACTCCTGCGGCTCGTGCTCGTAAAGAGCTGCGTGAGAGCCTGCTGGCTGTTGAGCCTATTTTTGCTGAAATGCCGTTCTTTATGAGCGAAGAGTTTACTCTGGTGGACTGCTGTGTGGCACCAATCCTCTGGCGCCTGCCAGTGCTGGGCGTTGAACTGCCTAAGCAGGGCAAGTCTATTCTGGACTATGCTGAGCGTTTATTTGAGCGTGAGTCGTTCCAGGAGAGCCTTTCTGAAATCGAAAAGGAAATGCGTGAGTAACCTGGCTGGCGGCGTGAAGTGTTTGTCCGGAGGCTGTTATGACAATGACCAGTAGCCGTTCGTATATTGCCAGAGCATTGTATGAATGGATTCTTGATAATGATTGCACACCCTATATTCTGGTGGATGCCCATCGCCGTGGCGTTGAGGTTCCCCAGGAGTACGTTAAGGATGGCCAGATTGTTCTGAACATCTCGCCGACGGCGGTGCGTGCTCTGAATATTGGTAATGATTACATCATGTTTGATGGTCGCTTCGGTGGTCGCGCCTTGACGATTACCGTACCGGTTCCGGCATTGATGGCTATCTATGCCCAGGAGAATGGGCAGGGAATGGTCTTTGAGGCGGAGCCTCTTGATGAGCAGGAAGAGGTGGAAGAAACTCAGGCAGAAGTGTCGGATGAAGAGCCTCCTCAGCCACCGAAAAAGCCTGGTCGTCCTCATCTGAAAGTGGTTAAGTAACCCTTTTATCAGCTGAACCCTTTGAAAAAGAGTCGCTATGCGGCTCTTTTTTTATGCCTGCCCAAAATATTTGGTTTGCTTTTTGTATTGTGCCTCTTTGAACTATGCTTTTCTCTGTTAAAGTTTGGGGTGAAATTGTCCAGGGCAGAACAGGAAGAAAAATGAAGCTTGCAATTATCAGTGGCAGTCATCGGCTGGAATCCCAGAGTGAGCGGATCAGCCGTGCTTTGGCAGATCGAGTGCTTGAGCTTTCCTTATTTGACTCGGTTGAGATTCTATCGCTGGCGGGAAACCCGCTGCCTCATTGGGATGAGTCTATCTGGAGCGGTGATGAGGAGTGGAAGGCCAGGTTGGCACCCTGGAAGCAGAAGCTAAAAGAGGCAGATGCGCTGGTTGTTGTGGCCCCTGAGTGGAATGGTATGGTGCCTGCAGGGTTGAAGAATTTCTTTCTTCTGTTTGGTACTGCTGAGCTGGGCCATAAGCCTGCATTGATTACTGCTGTTTCTGCCGGGCAGGGTGGAGCATATCCTGTGGTGGAGCTTCGTACCAGTAGCTATAAGAACTGCCGAATCTGCTATCTGCCGGATCATTTGATTGTTCGTCATGTGGGGCAGGTCTTTACGGGTGAAGACCCTGAGGGGGATGAGCACTTGCAGGAGAGGGTGGACTATTGTCTCAAGCTGCTCAAAGAATACTCAACAGGGTTAAAGCTGGTTAGAGAGAGTGGTGTGATTGATCACAAAACCTTTCGAAATGGAATGTAATCGAAATTGGTTTGTCGCAAACAAAAAAACTCCAGCAAATGCTGGAGTTTTTTTATGGAGTAGCTTCTTAGATAAACAAGCTGAAGATCACGGCAACCACGGCACCGGTGGTACCAATGATGGTTTCCATCACAGTCCAGGTTTGCAGGGTTTGCTTTTCGTTCAATCCCAGGTAGCGGTTGGCCAGCCAGAAGCCAGAGTCGTTAACGTGAGACAGAACAATCGCACCACCACCGATGGCAACGGTGACTGCTGCCAGTTGTGCACCAGACAGTGCCAGAGGCTCCAGCATTGGCAGGATCAGGCCGCAGGCAGTCAGCATGGCTACCGTTGCAGAGCCCTGAATAACACGAACGGCAGCGGCCAGGATGAAGGCCAGGATTACAATCGGCAGGCCTGTGCCAGCCAGCATGTTACCAAGCGCCTGACCAACACCAGAATCCACCAGTACCTGCTTGAAGACGCCACCGGCACCGGTTACCAGGATGATAACGCCCGCTGGCTGCAGAGCGGATCCACAGATGTTCATCACTTCATCTTTGGTATAGCCGCGCTTGATGCCCAGCAGGTAGCAGGCAGCAAGACAGGCAACCATGATGGCAGTGAATGGGTGGCCAATAAAGGTCAGCCAGCCGTGAACAGTAGAGCCAGCTTCAACAAAACGGGAGCCAATGGTCTGCAGGCCGATCATCAGTAGAGGCAGGATAATAAGGGCGAATGCCAGGCCAAAAGATGGCAGGGTGCCGTTGCGGTCTTTGAATTCTTCGCTGGCGGCAGCGTGTGCAGGCAGTGGTACATCAACGATTTTGCTGATGAAAGAACCAAACATGGGGCCGGCAAGAATCATGGCTGGAATAGAAGCAGACAGACCAATCAGAATCATCCATCCAAAGTCGGCGCCCAGCTGAGAAGCAACCAGAATTGGACCGGGTGCAGGGATCAGGAATGCCTGGCAGGTAGCGATACCGGCAAGCAGGGCGATACCCATTTTAACAACGCTTTCCTTGCTCTTTCTGACGATGGCAAAGACGACACCGATCAACAGTACAACAGCTACGTCAAAGAAAAGTGGCAGTGCGCAGATAAAGCCCGTGAAGGTAATTGCCCAGTTGGCCTTCTCATTACCGAAACGTGCCAGCAGGGTCTGGGCGATGCGATCGAGAGCGCCGGTGGTTTCCATGACCTTTCCGAACATGGCACCAAGAGCAACCACAACGGCAACGAAGCCCAGTGTTCCGCCCATACCTTTCTGGATAGTTGCGGCGATGTCAGCCGGATTCATGCCAGTAGCGATACCGGCAATCATGGACACCAGAATCAGTGCTACTACAGCGTGCAGTCTGGCTTTCATCACCAGAAACAGGAGCAGCAGGATGGAGCCGGCTGCGGTATATATCAGAGAAAGGTCCGACATGATTGATTCGTCTCAAAAAATTTAAAAACTTTTCATGATTCAATGTTACGGGTAACATGTTACCCGTAACATGCTGTTTGAAGAAGTTTATTCTCTGTATTTTTTCGATAACTATTGATCGAGATCAAAAAAGTGAGTGGCAAAACATTTGTAGTAATGGGTGTATCCGGTTCTGGCAAGTCTACTGTAGGTGAGTCACTCAGCCGGGCAATCGGTGCCAAGTTTATTGATGGTGATGATCTCCATCCCAGGGCTAATATTGAGAAGATGGCTGGTGGAAATCCACTGAACGACGATGATCGTCAGCCATGGCTGGAAAGAATTCGTGATGTCTGCTTCAGTGTGCAGGCGAAAAATGAAACGGGTGTTGTTGTTTGTTCTGCTCTGAAAAAACAGTACCGAGACATCATTCGTGAAGGTAATGACCAGGTTTATTTTATCTTCCTGGATGGCAGTTATGATCTGATCCTTGAAAGAATGAAGGCTCGCCAGGGGCACTTTATGAAAGAGACCATGCTGCAGAGCCAGTTTAATACCCTTGAAGTACCCGGCGCAGATGAAATGGGTGTCGCCCACGTTGATATCTCCAGCGATATTGATCAGGTGGTGGCCATGGCCGTTGAAGCTTCTGCCAGTTTTACCAGAGAGGTTGCGGCATGAACCCTATCGTGCTTGAAGTGACGCAGAGGATTGCCGAGCGCAGTGCGTCACTTCGTCAGAACTATCTTGACCGCATGGAGCACCAGGCCAGTACCGGCAAAATCCGCAAGTCCCTCAGCTGTGGCAATCTTGCTCACGCAGTGGCGGCCTGTGGTACCCAGCAGAAAGACACCATTCTTAACTTTACCCGTGCCAATGTGGCGATTATCTCAGCGTACAATGATATGTTGAGTGCGCACCAGCCGTACCAGGATTACCCGTTTACCATTAAGGAAACGCTGGCCCGGCAGGGGCACAGTGCCCAGGTAGCCGGTTGCGTGCCCGCCATGTGTGATGGTGTGACCCAGGGGCAGGCCGGGATGGATATGTCCCTGTACTCCCGGGATGTCATTGCCCAGAGCGTTGCCATCAGTCTCAGCCATAACACCTTTGACGCAACCCTGTTGCTGGGTGTATGTGACAAGATTGCCCCGGGTCAGCTTATTGGTGCGCTGTCGTTTGGTCATCTGCCAACGGCTTTTGTTCCTTCCGGCCCAATGCCGACGGGTATTACCAACGATGAAAAGGTAAAGGTCCGTCAGCAGTATGTTGCCGGTGAAGTGGGCAAAGATGCGTTGCTCACCATGGAGTGCAATGCTTACCATGCACCCGGTACCTGCACCTTCTATGGTACGGCCAATACCAATCAGCTGGTATTTGAAGCCATGGGGCTTATGTTGCCGGGCTCCGCGTTTATTCCGCCAGGCACCGAATTGCGTGATGCATTGACTCAGAAAATTGCAGGGGATATCGCCAGCAAAATTCATGGAGCCCCTGCCTATCGTCCGCTCTTTAAGGTGCTGGATGAGAAAAGTCTGGTCAATGGCCTGGTGGCTCTGCTGGCTTCTGGTGGCAGTACTAACCATTCTATCCATATGATTGCTGTGGCCCGTGCGGCTGGCTTTATCCTGACCTGGGATGATTTTGATGCGCTGTCACAGGTGGTTCCGCTGTTGACCCGTGTCTATCCAAATGGTCCGGCTGATATCAACCAGTTTCATGATGCTGGTGGTGTGCCTGTTCTGTTGGCAGCTCTGGCGGAACGTGGCCTGCTGTATATGGATGCTGTGCCCTGTTATGGAACCATGGCCGACTATTTGAAAATGCCGGAACTGGACAATGGTCAGCTGGTCTGGAAATCCATGTCCGGAACACGCAATCCTGAAGTGATTGCTGACTCCGAGCAGGTCTTTGCGGTAACTGGCGGGCTGAAAGTGCTCTCTGGAAACCTTGGGCGTGCCGTTATCAAGGTGAGTGCGGTAGCGGAAGAACATTATTCGACGACTGCGCCTGCTTTGGTCTTTAATTCCCAGTATGACGTGGAAGCAGCTTATAAGGCTGGCAAGCTGAATCAGGATGCAGTGATTGTTGTTCGTTTCAATGGTCCTGCAGCCAATGGTATGCCAGAGCTTCATATGCTGATGCCAATCCTGGGTAACCTGCAGAAGGCAGGCTATAAGATTGCTCTGTTGACTGACGGACGTCTATCAGGTGCATCCGGAAAGGTACCTGCTGCTATTCACGTTACTCCGGAAGCGCAAATGGGTGGTCCTCTGGCTTATTTGCAGGATGGTGACCAGGTGACGGTTAATGCAGTCACTGGTGAAATTGCTGTGCATACCGACCTTTCTGCCCGTGAAGCGCATTGTCCGGATCTGTCAGATCTGCACCATGGATACGGTCGTGAATTATTCAATGGTTGTCGCCAGTCTGTTTCCAGTGCGGAAGAAGGGGCATCCATTCTGTTTTGTCGAGGTGTGAAATGAGTCAGTGGGCGATACATCCAGCAGCTGTTTTTGCCGCGTCTCCGGTTGTGCCGGTGATGGTGATTGATCGTGTAGAAGATGCGGTACCCATGGCTCGTGCATTGAGTGAGGGTGGTATCAAGGTGTTTGAAATCACTCTGCGCACAGATGCGGCGTTAGAAGCCATTCGTCAGATTGCAGAAGCGATGCCTGATGCCATGGTAGGAGCGGGCACGGTCATTAATGCATCCCAGTACGATGCGGCGGTAAAGGCGGGCGCAAAATTTGTCATTTCGCCCGGAATGACGCCAGAACTTCTGGCACATGCCAGTCAGTGTTCAGCGCCATTGATTCCCGGTTGTGCAACGCCTTCTGAAGTGATGCAGGCGCTTTCTCATGGTTATGATCATCTGAAATTTTTCCCTGCAGAAATCAACGGTGGTGTTAAGGCGCTTAAGGCGATTTCTGCGCCATTACCACAGGTGCGTTTCTGTCCAACCGGTGGTATTGGTCCTGATAATATCAAGGACTACCTGGCGCTGAGTTGCGTAGCAACGATTGGGGGTTCCTGGATGCTGCCTGCGGATCTGGTTGCATCCCGTAATTGGGCAGAGATCTCTCGTCTGGCTGCTGAAGCGGTTGCCATGGCTTCCTGATTTCCAGGCTTTAAAGGCGCTGGCGACACTGGAGTTATTTTTTCTCAGTGTGGTCAGCGCCTTTTTTTGTATTTGGGGTATTCTGGAAGTGAATGTGTTTTTTACGGAAAATTAAATGCTTTCGCCCTCAAACAGCGTAAAGCCAAGATCTACAACGGGTTGTTCTGGTGAATTACCTGATAGCTTGTCCAGCAGCATTGTTGCAGCAAGGCTGCCAATCTCCCACCTTGGAGTGTCGATACTGGCCAGCTTTGGGGTGATGGAGCGTCCTATATCCAGTGCATTAAATCCGGCAACGGCCATCTGCTCAGGTATTGAAATCCCTCTTCTCTGACATTCCATAATGGCACCAATGGCCAGGTCATCATTGCAGCAGAATACGCCATCAAGTTCAGGGTGGTTATCCAGAGCTTCGGCCATTAACTCTGCACCAAGAGTGAATGATGAATTAGCCGAGGTGGAGAGGATGATGGGATCACAGCCAACACTCTCCATAATATTGTGATAGCCCTGCAGGCGTTGCCTGACTCGGATGTCCATTCTGGCGGCAATAAACGCGATCTTTTTCTTGCCGTTCTCCAGCATGCGCCTGATCATGGCCTCGCTGGCGGCTCTGTGATTCAGGCCGACAGCAAGGTCAATGGGGGGGAGGCAGGAATCCATCACTTCGACCACAGGGATACCGGCGCTTTCGATCATGCGCAGTGATTTTTCTGTATGCTCGCACTCAGAAAGAATTAACCCATCAACCTGATAGGAGAGCATGGATTCTATACGCTTTTCTTCAACGTCTTTATCATAGCCATAATGAGCGATCATGGTCTGATAACCCGATGGCTCGGTAACGCTTTCTATTCCCTGAACAACGGCCGCGAAGACCTGGTTGGAGATAGAGGGGATCAGAATGCCAATGGCTTTGCTGGTGGAGTTAGAGAGGATGTCGGGAACGCGGCTGGCAACATAGCCTACTTCGTCAATGACTGTCTGAATTTTCTCGCCGGTGGCTTTTGAAACCTGTGTTGGGTCCTTGAGGTAACGGCTGACCGTCATTTTGGTAACACCGACCCGGTCGGCGATGTCCTGAAGCGCGAGGCGCTTGTTTTTCGGTTTCATTAATGGTTCGTTCCAACAATCATCTGGCTCAGCGACATCAGATTCAACAGGTTGGCTTCTGAGGCTGGCAGCGGAATTATATCCTCTGTTTTAGGCAGGTGTCTTTAGTTGATTGCGGTTTGAACAATGTTGGAAGGAAGGAGGGTGTGAAGACCGTGAATTTAATGAAAAATCACGGTCTTAATTCAGGAATACATTGCTGCGTCGGGCAGCGCTGTATTACAGGTCCTGAGTGAAGGTACGTGTGATCACGTCACGCTGCTGTTCTGGCGTCAGGGAGTTGAAGCGAACAGCGTAGCCGGAAACACGGATGGTCAGAGATGGATATTTCTCTGGGTTGGCAGCAGCGTCTTCCAGCATTTCACGAGAAAGAACGTTTACGTTCAGATGCTGGCCACCTTCGCGGATGGTGGTTTCCTGAACTTCCAGATCCAGTTCGCGGGATTCGAACTGGCCCAGCTTTTCCAGGGAAACGACTTCACCCTGCTTGAATTCGTCAGTTTTGGCGCAGATCAGGCGAGCTTCGCCAGCAGCTTCGTCCATCAACCAGATTGAGTTAACCAGAGCGTTGTTTTCGCTGGCAGTAATCTGAATGCCTTTCATTTTATTGATCCCTTGATACTCAAGTTCAAACAGCTTTGAGGGCTTACCGGATAGGAATGCGCCGCTCGCCTATCGCCATGAATTCTGGAATGATTCTTCATGGTACGGGCATCCTATCAGTTATGGGAATTTCAATATCTAGGTATTAGCCGAGATCAAGGAAGTGGGTGTTTTTCTTGCTGAAGGATGAAAACTGTTGATCTATGGCAATGATCAGTTTTGGGTTGTGCTTTAGGGCTGTGGCTAGGGCTGGCGCTTGCAATTGCAATAGGGTCTGCCCAGTATTAGAGCAGACCTTAATATTGTCTTATTACTAATTACTGTATGTATTCAAACACCTTAACGACTCTTGAAACTCCGTAGGTGTTGGCTGCGATTGATACGGCCTCCTGTGCCATTTTGGGGGTGATGAGTCCCATGAGATAAACCGTTCCCTGTTCAGTATTGATTTTGATTCTGTCAGCAATAACAGCTTCATTGGTCACCATTGAGGTTTTGATTTTTGTGGTCAGCCAGCTGTCGTTACTTTGCACCAGGATGTCTGCGTTTGGACCAATTTCCAGCTCATTGTAGACTTGGCGAACCTTTTCCACATTCTGTGCTGTCTGACCAGCCAGTCGTTTCAGGCTTTCATCAGGTACCTGGCCGATGAGCAGTACTATGCCGTTAAAGCTGATGACTTTAACTCGCGACTCTCTCAGGGCTGGATCAGCCTTGTTAATGTTTACAGCGGTGACGGTTTCAATGGTCTGGTCATCCATCCAGGATCCCCAGGTCCGTTTGCTGTTATCAATGTTGACAGGCTCTTCGTTAACGGAGTCAACCAGCGCTGCGCAACCACTTAACAGGGTCAGTAAACCGGCTAGGAGTGCAATGCCGATAGGTTTCATGGTTCCCCCCTGAGGTCATGAATAGTGAAAAATTAAGGTTTGGTGGAGATGAGGAAAAGATTCCAGTTTATTCGGCGGAAAACAGGAACTCATCAATCAGATCGCAAAGGCAGTGAATGACCAGGGTATGTACTTCCTGTATGCGTTGTGGACTGATGTCAGGCACCCTGATTTCGACCTCTTCCGGGTGGAGCAGGCGAGCCATGTCACCCCCGTCTTTTCCCGTCAGGGCGATCACCTGAATATTCCTGTCATGAGCGGCCTGTATGGCCTGAACCATATTGGGACAGTTGCCATGGGCTGAAATAGCCAGCAGTATGTCGCCTTCCTGACCGAGTGCCCTTATTTGTTTAGAGAACACTTCATTGTAACTTGAATCGTTAGCGATAGAACTCATGGTCAGGCTGTCTGCACAAAGTGACAGGGCTGGCAGAGCGGGGCGCTCACGATCAAACCGGTTAAGCAGTTCAGAAACAAAGTGTTGGGCGTCGCCTGCCGCGCCTCCATTTCCACACGCCATAATTTTTCCCTCGTTCAGCAGGGATTGAACCATCATCTCTGCTGCGTCGGCAATGAGCGGAGGGAGTGCATCTGCCGAGCGAATTTTGGCGTCGATGCTATCGGAAAAGTGTTGCGTTATACGTTCATGCATGCCTGAAACCTTGAAATGAAAACCACTTGGTTCTCATTCTTCCTTCTTCTTGAAGTCGCTCTTCTGAAAAGCGATCAGAAGATTTCTCTGCTTTTAAGAAAATTTCTTAAAAAGCACTTTTAATCCATTTTAAGCTGTTTTGCCCTGTGGAGTCATGATTGTCAATGGATATTGCATCAAATCGACAAATCCTGTGGCTGTGCTGACGATATTTTTGCAAATAAACGGCTGCAGTCTTGCGAATTTTCTGTTGCTTGTTTCTGTTAATAGAGCTGGCTGCATTACCGAATTGAGAATGGCTTCGGGAGCGAACTTCGACAAAAACCAGTATGGAATGATCCAGCATAATCAGGTCAACTTCACCCATTTTACAGGCAAAGTTGCTATGTAAAAGCGTCAGCCCCTGCTGTTTCATAAACAACAGGGCACTTTTTTCTGCCTCGGCACCTTTTCTGTTACTGAGTCTGAGCTTCCAGGGCATAGAGGGTGGATGTACTTGTAGTTACTGGTTTTGTAGCTTTGTTTTTCAGAGAGATCTCTCTTTCAGGAGTTTTGGGCTTCACTATAGGGAGTGGAGTTAGTCGACCGTTCCTGAATATTTGCCATGAGAGTTCACGATGGACTTTTCCGCTCGGAGCGATACTCAGTGATCCGGTCATTCCCTGCAGCTGGCTGCCTTGAAGGCTTGAGAGTTGCTGGAGTCTTGGGTAGAGCTTGTAGGCATCGGCACCCAGTGCGTAAAGCGTTCCCAGCTGGCCCCTGGATTGTTGCCACAGGGTGTTGATCTGTTGCTCCAGCGGGCTTGGAGCTCCAGGAATTAACCATGGCATAACAGGAACCCGAATACCGTCCATATCCTGATCCTGGTTGGTATTGGTGATTCCTGAAAATGCACTGGATGTTGCGTAGACGGGAACATTGCTTGCATATTGGTAAGCTAGGGCAGGCTTGATTTGCCTTGCTTCCTGAGGACTGGCGCCAATAAATACCATGTCAACGTCCTGGCGTCGACGAGCCTGAAAGCCAAGTCTCTCGCCCAGAACCCGGTTGAGCTGTTTCGCTCTTGCTTCGCTTTGGTCTGTGTGCAGCAACCAGCCGGCCAGACTGCTGAACTGGGTTTTGGCATCAAATTCGCCAGAACCAACAATTACACCACCGAGCTCTTCCCATTGTGCCTTAAAAGTGGTATTGATTTTCTTTCCCCACTCTGTGTTAGGCGTAATGATAATTGCCGTTTTGTGCCCATCCAGTCTGCCTCTCTCAGCTGCCATAATGGCTTCATCTTCTGCAGAGAGTCCAAATTGGTAGAGCCCGGTACGATATCCGGTCGGTGTTGCCGGTACTCCATTAGCTAAAAACAGGTCAGTAGCATCGTCGATATAATTCAACGCCAGAACTGGGATGCGGTTGGTGATATCAGTGTTTAACGCTTTTACACGGCTTTTGTTCAAGGGGCCAATAATCAGCTGCGCTCCCTCCTCAATAGCCTGGCTGGCCAGATCATTAATATTGGTGCTCTCGGTATTATAAAACTGCAGTTCTGGAAGAGGCTCCCCTTTCGTCATGGCTTCATAGTGGGAAGCCAGCATGCCGTCTCTGACGGCTTCACCAACTTTGCTCAATCTCCCTGAAAGTGGGAGTAGTACAGCGATTTTGTCAGGACGTTTTGTTGAGCTGCTTTTTAGTGTTTCAAAGTCCCCGGGCAGATATTTGTGCGCTGGATGGTATGACCAGTCCCGTTTCCACTGTTCAAGGCCTGTGAGTTGCTGATCCAGGCTGCGGCCAGTTTGATAGATTAATGCAAGGGCCAGCCAGCCTTTTAGTTTCTGTGACTTTTCCTGTTTGTACAGGCTGTCGAGCCGTTCGGCTGGAACATGAAGGAGTGTCTGCCAGAAACTGTCGTAATGGGGTTCACGCTCTGCTTCTGTGAGGTAAGGACCAGCCAGCAGCCATTCATCCAGTGAAGCCTGGTATTCACCATATCTTGCATAGGCAAGAGCTTTCAGAATATGTGCCTGGGAATTAATGTAGGTGCTGTTACTGATAATAACAGCCTCTCGATCAAGCCATTCAAATACCACCCAGTCCTGATTATTGATCTGGGCAATCTGAGCCTGTTGAACCGCCAGTTCAGCCTGAATCCGCTTTGGCAGTTGTTCGTAAGGCATCTGATCAAGAATCTGCTGCGTGCGGGCTGGCTCTTTACTCATCAGTTCTCTGGTGATCTCAAGAGTCAGGCTGGCTCGTTCCGGATAGCTGAGTCTTTCTGCATCGGCCAGCTGTTGATCGATGCTCTTGATGGATTTTGCCATTGGCGGCAGTGTGGTCTTTGGCTGTGATGAGCAGGCAGTAATCAGTACCGGAATAATTGCAGCCAGTGTGATGGCTACCAGTTTCCGGGGCAGGGTGTTACGCAGAGCGGTTGTATGGGTCATCATTTGAAGTCGTGGGCCAGCTCTTCTGGGGTGTCTTTGTTAGTACTTCGATTGTACACAGGGCTTGGAATCGACACTATAGGTTATAGCTATTGTAATTTCGAGTATTCCACCAATTTACAGGTTTTACCTGAAATTTGCAGTGGGTAGAAGGTCGTTTCGAGATCTGATGATGGCTTCTGTCAGTTGTGCTTGCTACCTGGTTATACCTTTGATTTTCAATAATATGTAGAGTTTCATGATTCAGTCCATCGGGCGGTTGGGCTTTCTGCGCTGTTCAGGGAAGAAAATATGGGTGTTGCTATCATGGATGGTTGTGTGCAGCTTTCGAAACTTGATGCTGTATCTCATTTTTACAATACCGGTAAAGGGGTTGGCAGGCTTAAAGGGCTTGCCTGCTTGTTACTTGGCCGGAAAATGACAGTTCTTGAATCTGATTTGGTTAAGCAAATCTGGCCTTTGCGTGATGCCAGGTTTATTAAGTCTTACTTGAAAAGCAGGAACGTGGCATCAGTTGCTTCAAAGCATCTCGGTGCTTTTCCAAAGCAGCAGTATAAAAACAGTTGTGCTGCACGATGCCTGCAGCAGGCAGCTTATGAGCTTGGGATAAAGAAAATACCCAGCAATAAACTTTATGGATTTAATGGTCAGTCCATTAGGGATAGAAGTGCTGAAGCGGCGATTTATGGGATTGCAGGAAGGCTGGTCAGTGGTAGTGGAGGGCTGAAGCAAAGTCTTCGAGGGAATCTGAATAATGCTGGGTATTCTGGTCCTGTTGGTATTAAAAATGCCGTTAAGCTTCTTGGGCTTGATAGCCGCTTTTATTGCTCTTCGAGGATCACCGATTGGTACTTTGGGCAGAGCGATCCTTCTGGCTGGAAAGAAGTTAAAAGACACTGCCCAGTTCATCGTACCTCACCGCCAAAGTTGTGCAGGAATGAGCGGCTGCTTTTGCATGTTTGTAATTACTCAATGCTCGGTTTTGATGATGGTTGTCTCAGTGTCAGGCGGGATCATTACATTATGCAGCGGCCTGATGGAAGTTGTTATGATCCTCAAGCAGGGGTCAATTACCCTTCAGTGAAAGCCTACTCTAAAAAAATGGGAATGAGTCCAAGTGGTGTTTACACGCTGGTCAGCGATAAAGACGCGTATGCAAAACTGCCATCGGTCAAAGGCAGTACAGGCTCAGCTTGTTTAGCCGAGTCTGGCCTTTGGCTATCAGCTGAGGAACAAAGTCACCATTTCGATCTCTGGGGACTTTGACTTCGACCTCACCAAAATCTCCTTTGATATTCTTTGAGGTGCTGCCGTTGCGGCTGTTGCCCGTGTTATGGCCCTCAGGCGAGTATTTGGCATAACCCAGATGCTCTTCCAATTCAGCGGCCATAACACGTTCAACAGTCGCCTTAATAAGTAAACGGCTGAAGTCGGCAAGATCATCCTGAGTTTTAATCTGACTGGCTATTTGATCTACCAGTTTTTCGTTGATTTCAACGCTCATTGTTATTCTCCATTTTGGAGTATTAACGACAAGCGTTTACACAATTTAAATTACATTCCCGTACAGGTAATGTTTCAGTAGGCAAAAGTGCTTTTGCTCTTGGATGAGCGGGGGCGCATATTTCTATTGACGAACTTTGCTTTTAAGAAAGTTTCTTGTCTCGTTTTTATATGACTTTTCTTATGCCTGTTTTCAGGTGGTGGTAAATTTCTGTTCGACAGACTTTTTGCGGTCGTGAAGTTATCAAAATGTTAGAATGTTGCCTGAAAAATTACATCGGTTCTCTACTGTCATGTCTGACTCGCTTCTTTATATAGTTTCTACACCAATTGGCAACCTGGGTGATATGACTCCCAGAGCCATAGAGGTGCTTCGTCAGGTTGACGTTATTGCAGCAGAGGATACCCGGCACAGTAAGCGCTTGATGAATCACTTCGGTATTGATACTCCGCTGATTCCCTGTCATGACCATAATGAGCGTCATCAGGCAGAGATGATTGTTCGGCGTATGAAGGCAGGGGAAACAGTTGCCTTGATTAGTGATGCCGGCACGCCTTTAATTTCTGATCCAGGCTTTTATCTGGTTCGTTTGGTGAGAGACGCTGGATTTCGAGTGGTCCCTATCCCCGGGGCCTGTGCATTTATTGCAGCGTTGTCAGTCAGTGGTTTGCCGACTGACCGTTTTTATTTTGAAGGCTTTCTGCCCGCGAAAGGCGCGGGACGGCGCAAGCGAATAGAATCGTTGGCTGCTTTTTCCAGTACCTGGGGGGTTTATGAGTCTCCACATCGTATTATGGAGCTTCTGGAGGATCTGGAAACGGTGCTTGGTGGTGACCGATACATTGCTCTTGCCCGGGAAGTCACTAAAACCTTTGAAACCGTAATGGCTGGAACGGTTTCTGATATTCAGGTTGTTTTGAGATCGGATTCCAATCAGCAGCGTGGAGAGTTTGTTGTGCTGATTGAAGGCTATAAAGAAGAAGGGGATTCTGAAATTAGTCCGGAAACTAAAAAGATGCTGCAGCGCTTAATGGAAGATTTGCCCATTAAAAAAGCAGCGGCGGTGGTCGCTGATCTGACTGGACTCAGGAAGAAAGACCTTTATGAACTGGGCCTGGAAATGAAGTCTGGTGAATAAAATGCTGATTTCGGTTGATTAACTGGAGTCGGGCAAGTAATATTCGCGGCCGCGAGCTGGCCGGGCAGTCGCTGTTCACTCTGGTTATTTGATCAGAGTGGAGGGAGGAAAGTCCGGGCTCCAGAGGGTAGGGCGCCAGGTAATGCCTGGGGGGCGAAAGCCTACGGAAAGTGCAGCAGAGAGTAGACCGCCTAAGCCAGTGTTTTTTTCAACTTTTGTTGAAAAGAATTTGGCCGGTAAGGGTGAAAGGGTGCGGTAAGAGCGCACCGCATGGCTGGTAACAGTCCATGGCACGGTAAACCCCGCCTGGAGCAAGACCAAATAGGAATCCTATAGGTGTGACCCGCACTGGATTCGGGTAGGTTGCTTGAGGTGTCTGGTGACAGACATCCCAGATGAATGATTGCCCAGGCCTGTTTTGGCAGGCTGGACAGAACCCGGCTTACAGGCCGGCTCGCGACTCTTTATTTCCGCTTTATTTCCGCTTGAATTCTGGCTTTTCCTGATTGTTGCCTGTTGCTCTTATGGCGTCTGTTGCCATAAGACTTGGTTCTATCCGCTTTTTTGTACTGTATTCAAATCGAATGTTTTTATCCTGTTAGCCTTCTTCGCAATAAAAGCGTTTGGTATTCGGTGTTGCTGCCTTTTAAAAAAAAGCTGAACTATGGTTCTTTAAATCCTCTGCAGACTTCGTTTTGGCCGTTGTATTCAGGCGTTCGATATTCATTTTTCAAACTGTACTTTCATTTGGTTGTCCAATATTGAGCGGGAAGAGGTAGAACCCCTGCTTGACGTGGGTTTTTCAGATTTCTATAGTGTGCTTTAGTGGTGTAAAGTGGATTATTGTGGGGCGTGATGGGTGGCTGAATGGAGTTGGCTCTCATTAGTGCTTTTTATAACTGATGGGTACCGTAAGGTTTCCAGGGGTTCGGGGACCAGGGAGAAGGTAGTGTGTTTCGCGGTGTAAATGCCATTAATCTGGATGCCAAAGGGCGTCTTGCTATACCAGCCCGTTATCGGCAGGTGTTGCGGGATCGCTGTGGTGGTGCCCTGGTGGCAACGATTGACACTGACGAACCTTGTTTGCTGATTTATCCACTGGATGAGTGGGAGCTGATTCAGCAGAAAATTGAAGCACTTCCCAGTTTTCATCCAATGACCCGCCGGATTCAGAGGCTCTTGATTGGGCATGCCACCGATGTCGATCTGGATAGCAATGGGCGCATTCTTATCCCTCCACTATTGCGTGAATACGCAGGTCTTGAAAAGCGCAGTATTTTGTTGGGTCAGGGCAAGAAGTTCGAGCTTTGGGATGAATGTTGCTGGAACGAGCGCCGTGACCAATACCTGAAAGAAGCCAGTGAGTCAGAAGAGATTCCGATGGAATTGCAGTCGCTCTCTTTGTAAACCACTTCTTTGAAAAAATTGTGAAAGGTTTATGAAATCGTTAAATCGTGTTGATAGCCAGGAGTTAGCTGCCGAAAGTGAGGTGACTAACCATGTACATAAAACAGTATTGCTGAATGAGGCTGTCGATGCGTTGCTGACTGATCCTTCCGGGGTATATGTCGATGGTACTTTTGGAAGAGGGGGGCACAGTCGTTTAATTTTGAGCTCTCTGACAGAGCAGGGGCGGTTGATTGGAATTGATAAAGATCCAGCGGCCATTGCCACTGGTGTCGAACTTGCGCGCCAGGACGCGCGGTTTTCAATTCATCATGGTTCGTTTACCGATGTTGATTCAGTGAATAGTGACCAGTTGGTCGATGGGATTTTGCTGGATCTTGGGGTTTCTTCGCCTCAGCTGGATGATCCTGAAAGAGGCTTCAGCTTCATGCATGAGGGACCTCTGGATATGCGGATGAATCACCAGGACGGAGAAAGTGCTGCTGACTGGCTGGCTAGGGCCGAAGAGCAGGAGATCAGCCGGGTAATCTGGGAATATGGCGAAGACCGCTTTTCCCGGAGGATGGCCAGAGCCATTGTCAGAGAAAGAGAAATTGAACCGATTCTGACCACCAGACGTCTTGCCGATATTATTGCAGCAGCCTGCCCGACCAGAGAGAAGGGTAAACACCCAGCTACCCGGGCGTTCCAGGCCATCAGAATCCACATCAATCGTGAACTTGATGATCTGGTGCTTTGTCTGGATCGTGCCCTGGAAAAATTGAAGCCGGGTGGTCGGCTTGTGGTGATCAGCTTTCACTCATTGGAAGACAGAATTGTAAAACGCTTTATCCGCAAGCATCAAAAGGGAGATGAGCTGCCAAGCTGGCTACCGGTGACAGAAGAGCAGTTGAATCGGCGTATGAAAAGTCTGGGTAAGGCGATCAAACCTTCCAGGCAGGAAGTGCAGGAAAATCCCAGGGCGCGAAGTGCTGTCATGCGTGTGGCAGAAAAGCTGGCCTGATGATGGGCAATGGTCTTCTGGTGCATATGCACCTCATTCGCTCTTATGGTGCTGCTATTTTACTGCTGTTACTGGTTGTATTGTCGGGATTGTCTGTTGGTTATGTTTCCTACGAGAATCGTCTTCTACATAACCAGATTCAGCAGGAGCTTGAGAACAGAAACAGTGCGCAGGTTGAGTGGGGTAAGTTGTTGCTGGAACACAGCACACTGACATCTCCTGGAAAAATTGAAAAGGTTGCAAGGGAGAAATTGGGCATGGACGTGCCAAAGACCAGCCAGATAGAGATGGTTCTGCCATGACTCAGGGGCGGAAAGTATCACAGCGAAACCTGTCGGCTTCAAAGAGCAAGGCTGGCAAGGAGCCTGTCTGGATTGGCCATATGGTTAATAGTCTGACCAGGAAGTGGCGGCTGAAAATGCTGCAATCGGTTCTGCTGGTTGCAGGGCTGGCCATCGGATACCGAATTGTCGATTTGCAATTACTGGATCGACACTTTCTGCAAAATGAAGGTGATAAACGCTCTGTTCGTTATGAGTCTGTCGCTGCTCATAGAGGTGTGATTTTTGACCGTAATGGAGACCCGCTGGCTGTCAGTACACCGGTTGTGACCATCTGGGCTGACCCTGAAGTGCTGTATGAGGCCAGTGAACGCTGGCAGGCGCTGGCCCGGGAGCTGGGGGTTTCTCATCAGTGGTTGTCAGATCGCGTGAAGGCAGCCAAAACCAGGGATTTTATCTACCTCAAGCGCCAGCTGACGCCGGAGCAGGGAAGAAAGGTCATGGCATTAAGAGTACCGGGTGTCCGGGCTATTAATGAGCATCGCCGTTATTACCCTGCTGCTGAGGTGACCGCCCATCTGGTTGGTTTTACCAATATTGATGAGTCAGGTCAGGAGGGTCTGGAGTTAGCCTACAATGAGTGGCTGTCCGGTGATCCAGGTCAGCGAAGGGTACTTAAGGACCGTAAGGGACAGCTTGCCCGTCAGGCTGAGCTGATGAAAAGTGCCAGCCCTGGCAAGGAACTCATGCTCAGTATTGATCTGAGGCTTCAGTATATGGCTTACCGGGAGTTGAAAAAGGCGGTTGAGCTGCACAAAGCCAAGGCCGGCTCTTTGATCATGCTCGATGTCAAGACCGGGGAAGTGCTGGCAATGGTTAACCAGCCTGCATACAACCCTAATAATCGGGCTGATATGCAGGCGCATAAAATGCGGAACCGGGTGGTGACGGATATGGTCGAGCCCGGGTCTACACTGAAGCCTTTTACGGTAGCTGCTGCCCTGGAGTCTGGTCAGTTTCACAAAGGCTCAGTGATTCATACCGCACCCGGTTATATGCGACTTGGCAGGGATCAGGTAAAGGATATCCGGAACTACGGAGCTATTGATGTTACCACAGTGCTGAGAAAGTCCAGCAATGTTGGCGTTTCAAAAATGGCTCTGGCTATTGGCCCGGATAAGGTGCTGGATTTGCTCCAGAGAGTTGGACTTGGCCAAAGCACTGGAACCGGGTTTCCCGGAGAAAATCCGGGTTATCTGCCTTATCGGGACCGCTGGAGTGATATTGAGGTTGCAACGTTATCGTTTGGCTATGGTTTGACGGTGACCCCTTTGCAGCTGGCTCAGGCTTATACAGTACTGGGCTCTGGTGGAATTATGCGCCCTGTCTCCCTCATCAAGAGAGATGTTGTACCTGATGGTGTTCGGGTAATGGATCAGCAGGTTGCTGATGACCTGAGAAAAATGCTTCGAGAGGTCGTTCATGGTGGCACCGGGGGCCGGGCGATGATTGATGCGTTTGAGGTTGGGGGGAAAACCGGAACGGCCAGAAAGGTTGGGCCAAACGGTTATATCAAAGATCGTTACATTGGGATGTTTGCCGGTTTGGCACCGATTGATAATCCACGGCTCGCAATGGTTGTCATTATTGATGACCCCTCTGGAAAGAACTATTACGGTGGTCTGACCGCAGCACCGGTATTTTCCAAGGTGGCAGCGGGGGCACTTCGACTGCTGGGGGTTGAGCCTGCTGAGTTGGAGAATCCAGATTCAGATCAGCGTATGGCATTTATTCCCTATGTGCTGGATCCGGGTGAGAAAAGTTTCGGTTCACGTGTTTCTACACCGTTTAAAGAAGGTTAAAGCGAAAAGCAATGACAGCTGAGCAAGAGAATACTCTCAATGGCGTGCTTGCCGAACTGCAGTTACCTGCCGTAGCTGTAGACAAGAAGCTGAATCATATGACCCTCGATAGTCGCAAGATTATCGGGGGAGAGTTATTTATTGCGATTCCTGGCATTCAGTCTGATGGCCGCAAATACATAGCTGACGCATTGAAAAAAGGTGCTGCGGCGGTGCTGGTGGACGATAGCGATGGGTTTGATGTGTCTGCAGCTGCGGATTGTGAGTCGGTTTTTATTGTTCCAGGTCTGAGTGGAAAGATTGGATCTCTTGCTAATCGTTTTTATCGGCAGCCTTCTGAAAAGCTGAATATTATTGGCGTTACTGGCACCAATGGCAAAACCTCCTGTTGCTGGTTTATCTCTGAGATTCTCGGGCAGTTGGGAAAAACCTGTGCGTTGATGGGCACTGTGGGTCGCGGGTTGCCGGGACAGATGGAGGCTTCATTAAATACCACCAGTGATGTTGTTTCCCTGCAACAGTACCTGGGGCAACTGGTATCCGATGGAGTGCAGGCTCTGGCCATGGAGGTTTCATCCCATGGGCTTGACCAGGGGCGGGTGTCAGGGGTCTCTTTTAACGTGGCGCTTTTTACTCATATCAGTCGTGATCATCTGGACTATCACGGCTCCCTGGAGAAGTACGCAGCGGCTAAGGCCAGGCTTTTTTCAGAGTGTACTTATCGGTACGCCGTCATAGGTAAGGATGATGAGTTTTCAGAATTGATGCTTTCATCCTGCCCTCTGAATGCCAATGTAACTACCTGGTCCCTGGAAGATGCGTCGGCAGATGTTTATCTCAGTGATATTGAAACGTTGCCACAGGGGTTCCGGGCAACCATTTATACTCCCTGGGGTGTTGGGACGTTGGCTACTTCATTGTTGGGACGTTTTAATCTGGAAAACCTGTTGGCGGTCATTGCCGCGCTGGGTGTTCAAGGGTATTCACTTGACCGCCTTCTGGCAGTGATTCCGTTGATTTCTGCCCCTCCCGGCAGGATGCAGCAGTTTGGTGGTGGTAGTCAGCCTTTGGTTCTTGTGGATTATGCCCATACGCCTGATGCCATTGAGAGTGTTCTTTCGTCATTGCGTGAGCACTGTGCTCAACTGGAGAGTGCAATTAAACGTTCCGCAAAAGATAGCGAACAACGTGTCGGGAATATTGTCTGTGTATATGGCTGTGGTGGTGACCGGGACAGGGGTAAGCGGCCTTTGATGACGACTGCAGCCTTGAATGGTGCGGATATGGCAGTGCTTACCAGTGATAATCCGAGGACTGAAGATCCCCTCCAGATCATCGCTGATGCGCTGGAAGGTATTGAAAATGATGATCGTCGGCGTATCCAGGTTATTGCTGACCGATCTGAAGCCATTCGTTCCACAATTGCTTCCGCCAGTGCCGGCGATATTATCGTGATTGCGGGCAAGGGACATGAAAATTATCAGGAAATTCATGGTGTTCGACACCACTTCGATGATGCAGAGCAGGTACAGTTGGTATTGCAGTCTCAATGTAGAAACGTTCTCTCCCAGAATGTTAAAGAGGGGGTTCAGGCATGATTAAATCGATGCCCCTTTCCGTTGTTGCCGAGATTGTTGACGGGCAGTTGCATGATTTTCAAAATGATGAGTTGCCGATAACTGGTGTCAGCATTGACACCCGAACGTTGCAGTCGGGGGATCTATTTATTGCCATCAAAGGTCCTCGTTTTGATGGGCATGATTATCTGGATCAGGCGCAGGCTGCAGGAGCGTTTGCTGCTCTGACAGAACGATATGTCAGTGGTGCCACTCTGCCTCAAATTGTTGTTGAAAACTCAGAAAAGGCGCTTGGGTTGCTGGGAGCAGCCAATCGCAATAACTTTGATGGGCGCCTTGTTGGAGTTACCGGCTCTTGCGGTAAAACATCGGTTAAAGAGATGTTGATGGCCATCTTCTCAGAAGCAGGCTCAACACTGGCAACGGAAGGCAATCTCAATAATGCGCTGGGCACGCCATTAACGCTGTTAAGAATCAACGAAACACATCGGTTTGCAGTGGTTGAGATGGGTACCAGTGCTCCCGGCGAAATTGAATACATTGCTAATATGGGGCGCCCTGACGTCTCAGTGATCGTTAATGCCGCTGAAACCCACCTGGCTGACCTTAAGAATGTAGACGGGGTTGCCTGGGAAAAGGGTTTTATTCTGGATGCACTGCCGGACAATGGCGCCGCTGTCCTTAATATGGATGATCGATTCTACGGTCAATGGTGTGAACGAGTTCTTCAAAAGCCCGGTCGACGGATTATCAGTTTCAGTGCTCAGAGTTCTGAAGCGAACTGTTTTGCCAGTAATATCACTCCCAATCATGAAGGTACTCGGTTTGCGCTGCATATTCGCAGGGAGAGTCAGCAGAGCGAGCAGAAGTCGGTACAGCTCTCATTCTGGGGACGCTACCAGGTGGCTAATGCCTGTTGTGCTGCCGCTGTTGCAGCTGCGTTTGGGTTGTCGCTGGACATTATTGCCCGGGGGCTGGAAAATGCCCGACCTTATCAGCGGCGGGGGCAGCGATTTGTTCACTCTTCCGGTGCGGTTTTGATTGATGAAACATACAATGCCAACCCGAAAGCAACGCTGGCGGCAGTGGAGCAGCTTGCGGATTGCGGTGGTAAGACCATCATGGTTTTTGGTGACATGCTCGATCTGGGTGAGGTGTCTGATGAGCGTCACCGGGATATCGGCCTGTATGCCAAAGAACAGGGTATTGAACATTTTTTGAGTTTCGGCCCTTCGGCTCGTTTGGCGTCAGAATCGTTTGGTGATGGTTTGCATTTTGATGAGAAAAGTGAGCTGATTGCCTGGTTGGAATCCCGGCTTAACAACGGCCTCTGTGATGATGTGTCGGTATTGGTGAAAGGATCAAAGGGGATGAAGATGTTGGATATAATCCAGGCTCTGATCGGGTCTGATTACAAGGGAGATGCCTGATGCTGGTCTGGCTGGCAGATTATTTATCCCAGTATTACCATGGATTTCTGGTATTCAAGTACCTCACATTGAGAGGTATTTTCGGGGTCCTCACGGCTCTGGCGATGAGCTTGTGGCTTGGGCCTCGTTTCATTCGGAAACTGAGTTTTTACCAGATTGGTCAGGCTGTTCGAGATGATGGTCCGCAAAGCCATTTGAGTAAAGCTGGCACCCCGACCATGGGTGGTGCCCTGATTCTTATCTGTATTGCCATCAGTACTTTGCTCTGGGCAGACTTGAGCAATCGTTACGTCTGGGTTGTCTTGATTGTTACCGGTATTTTCGGTGCTGTTGGTTGGGTGGATGACTACCGCAAAGTCGTTGAAAAGAACTCCCGTGGCCTGCCGGCACGCTGGAAAATGTTCTGGCAATCGGTTGCAGGCCTTGGTGCCGCTTTTTTCCTGTTTTTTACTGCTCCATCCGCAACAGAAACAACTCTGATTATCCCATTTTTCAAAAATGTAACGCTGCAGCTTGGGCCTTTTTTTGTGGTTCTGGCCTATTTGACCATTGTGGGTTCGAGTAATGCAGTCAACCTGACGGACGGGTTGGATGGTCTTGCTATTTTGCCGACTGTTATGGTGGCTTCAGCTCTGGCTGTTTTTGCCTATCTGAGTGGACATGCAACATTTGCCCAGTATCTACTGATTCCTGCCGTGCCTGGGGCTGGAGAACTGGTGGTATTTTGTGCTGCCATCGCTGGAGCAGGTCTTGGTTTTCTCTGGTTTAACACGTACCCGGCTCAGGTATTTATGGGGGATGTGGGCGCTCTTGCGCTGGGTGCTGCCCTCGGAGTTGTCGCAGTTATCGTTCGCCAGGAAATCGTGCTGATTATTATGGGTGGTGTTTTTGTCATGGAAACGGTGTCTGTCATTCTGCAGGTTGGTTCCTACAAATTAACCGGTCGTCGTATATTTCGCATGGCGCCGC
This sequence comes from Endozoicomonas atrinae, assembly GCF_001647025.1. Classification (GTDB taxonomy): domain Bacteria; phylum Pseudomonadota; class Gammaproteobacteria; order Pseudomonadales; family Endozoicomonadaceae; genus Endozoicomonas; species Endozoicomonas atrinae. Next base: position 21,079 of record NZ_LUKQ02000012.1, on the reverse strand, counting down.
TGCATCATCACTTTGAGTTGAAAGGGTGGCCTGAGCCTCGGGTCATCGTGCGCTTCTGGATTATTACGATTGTGCTGGTTCTGATTGGGCTGGCATCTTTGAAAATTCGCTAACGGGTTTAATGGGTAACGGGATGGTGACAGGCAGCACTCTTGCCAGGAAAACAGCTGCTCAGGAGTCAGCAGATAACGAGCCATCAGGACTGATTGGCTCAAGCTGTAATCGGGTGGTTATCGGCCTTGGTAAGACCGGGCTATCCTGTGCCCACTATCTTCATAGCCAGGGTTTACCTTTCAAAATTATTGATACACGGGAAAATCCACCGGGTGAGGCTGAGTGTCATCAGCTATTTCCTGACACCCCTCTTCATACAGGTGGTTTCAATGAACAGTGGCTAATGGCTGCTGATGAGTTGGTGGTTAGTCCGGGCATTGCTCTGTCTGAACCAGCGATTGCCAGAGCGATTGAAAATGGCGCTACTGCCATTGGTGATATTGAGCTGTTTTGTCGAGCGGTCAATACGTGCTCGCCAAAGAAGCCTCTCGTCGCAATTACCGGCTCCAATGGCAAAAGTACAGTGACCACCCTGGTTGGTGAAATGGTCAGATATTCAGGGCTTAATCCAGGTGTAGGAGGCAATATCGGAACGCCAGCACTTGATTTACTGAATGATGACAGTATTGATGTTTACGTTCTGGAGCTTTCCAGTTTCCAGCTGGAAACGACGCATAGCCTTCGTGCAACGGCAGCGACGGTTCTGAATATAAGTCCGGACCATATGGATCGTTACCCGACACTGGTTGAATACCACCAGGCCAAACAGCGTATTTACAAAGGATGCGGCACAGCTGTATTTAACAGGGATGACCCTCTGACTTCCCCTTTGCTGCCAGTGACAGCCGGAGCTGTGACGTTTACGAGCGGGTCTCCGGATCTTGGGCAGATGGGGCTCCTGTCTGACGATGATGGCGTCTGGTTGAGTAAAGGGCTGGAAAAGCAGATAAATACCCGGCAGATGAAACTCAAAGGGCGTCACAATTATTTGAACGCCCTTGCTGCTTTGGCTCTGGGTGAGGCGGTAGGTCTTGATTCCAGTGCCATGCTTGAAGCGCTCATGGCATTTCCCGGGTTGAAGCATCGCTGTCAGTGGCTTGGTGAGCTTGATGGGGTTGCCTGGTTTAACGACTCAAAAGCGACCAATGTCGGTGCTTCCGTTGCGGCTATAGAAGGTCTGGGTGAAGGGCTTGAAGGCAACGTCATTCTGATTGCGGGAGGTGATGGTAAAGGGGCAGATTTTTCAGACTTGAAGCCAGCGGTTGAGCGGTACGTCAGTCACCTGATTTTGATTGGACGTGATGGGCCCGCCATTGAGCAGGCAGTGATAGATAGTGCGGACATTCATAAGTCGGCCAGTCTCGATGATGCGGTGGGTCTTGCGGCGGAGTTGGCCGAACAAGGGGATGCGGTGCTGTTGGCGCCGGCATGTGCCAGTTTTGATATGTTCAACAGCTTTGAGCATCGAGGTGATCGATTTGCAGAGCTGGTCAATGGTTTGATTTTATGCTGAAACGGGTTAGACACAGCTTTCTCCGAGAGAAAGAGTCTTTAGAACAGGAGGCGTCAATATCCATGAGTGTTGACATGGTCCTGTTCGGAGCTGTGCTTGCTCTGCTGGCCATTGGTCTGGTTATGGTGGGGTCAGCCTCCATGGATGTTTCCAGTGCGACCTTTGGCGATCCACTGAGGGTCGTCTTTAAGCAGTTGCTGTTTATGGTGGTGGGACTGTTTGCCATGGGCGTCATGATGCTGGTACCTGTCAGCAGGATTCAGCAGATGAGCTGGGTTGGCTTGCTGGTTGCATTTTTCCTGCTGGTGGTGGTTCTGATTGTTGGCCGGGAAATAAATGGCAGTGTCCGCTGGATTCCTCTTGGCTTCTTTAACCTGCAGGCCTCAGAGGTCGCCAAGCTTTGTGTGGTGATTTATCTGGCGGGATACCTGGTGAGACATCTTGATGAAGTACGTACTCGCTGGAGCGGTTTTATCAAGCCAATGCTGGTGATGGCAGGGCTGGCCTTGCTCCTGCTTGCGGAGCCTGATCTTGGTGCGCTGGTAGTGCTCACCGTGGCGGTAATGGGGATGATTTTCATGGCGGGGGCACGCTTCCACCAGTTTCTGGTGATGATTGCCGGAGTGGTTGTTCTGATTGCCCTGATGATCTGGATGGAGCCTTATCGCATGGCTCGCATCACATCCTATATGGACCCATGGGCTCATGCTTTTGGCAGCGGCTATCAGTTAACTCAGGCCCTGATCGCTTTTGGTCGAGGTGCCTGGTTTGGTGAAGGGCTTGGCAATAGTATTCAGAAGCTGTTTTACCTGCCAGAGGCACACACGGATTTTGTGTTTGCCGTTTTAGCTGAAGAATTTGGCGTGATTGGATCGCTGCTGCTGCTTGGGCTGTTTCTGTTTGTGGCCTGGCGGTCACTGCAGCTGGGCTCAAGAGCAGAATCCAAGGGCATGTTATTTCATGGTTTTGTTGCTTATGGTATTGCGTTGCTTTTTGCCAGTCAGGCATTGATTAACATTGGTGTAAACACCGGGCTGTTGCCTACTAAAGGGCTGGCTTTACCCATGATCAGCTATGGAGGCAGCAGTTTAATTGTTAACTGTCTGGCATTTGGTATTTTGTTGCGAATTGATTTTGAACGTCGTCTGACTAAAGCCATAGAGGCTAAGCCTGTTGCGGGACGCAAGGCTAAAGAGCGAAAGGCGATTGAAGCAGCTGGAGGTAATACTTATGGCTGAGCAGGCACCTCTGGTGATTATTATGGCGGGCGGTACCGGTGGACATATTTTTCCGGGACTTGCTACAGCCAAGGGGCTGATTAAACAGGGTTACCGTGTTCATTGGCTGGGTACTCCCGGAAGTATGGAAGCTGAGCTTGTGCCCAGACACGGCATTGATATCAGCTTCATTCCGGTCACTGGCCTGCGGGGAAAAGGGTTGAGCTTTCTGTTGAAAGCCCCTTGGCGTCTGGCTGTTTCATTATTAAAAGCGGTTCGAGTTCTCAGAGAACACAAGCCGGTTTGTGTTGTTGGCATGGGTGGTTATGTAACGGGGCCGGGTGGTGTGGCTGCCAGATTGCTTGGTGTTCCATTGGTGGTTCATGAACAGAATGCGGTTGCCGGTCTGACCAATAAGTTGCTGGCCAGGATTGCTACCCGTGTGCTCGAAGCGTTTCCGGGAACCTTTGAGGGGCTTTCTTCAGACATCGCCAGGAAAGTTATGCTGACAGGGAATCCGGTACGTCCGGAGATTGCAGCAGTTTCTGGTAATGCACCTCACTCTCCCTTACGGCTACTGGTAGTGGGCGGGAGCCGGGGAGCCATGGCAATTAACCAGATGATTCCCCGGGTTCTGAAAAACTGTGGTGACCAGATTGAAGTCTGGCATCAGACAGGTAAGGGAACCTTTGAGCAGTGCCGTGCAGATTACGAGCAGAATGCGGTTGCTGGTCGAGTAGAGCCGTTTATTGATGATATGGCTCAGGCTTATGAGTGGGCGGATCTGGTACTCTGCCGTTCCGGTGCATTAACCATCGCAGAACTGGCAGCGGCAGGAAAACCTGGAATTCTGGTGCCTTTCCCCTTTGCAGTGGATGATCATCAGACAGTTAATGGGCATTACCTTGTGGACAGAGGCGCAGCCCTGATGGTTCAGCAAAAAGATTTGGACGTGGACGGTTTGACAAAAATGATTCTGGAGCTGGCAGACAATCCTGACCAGCTTGAACGAATGGCCTCATCAGCAAAAACAGCAGGCTTACCACAGGCGACAAGTGACGTGGTTAGGCACTGTCTCGAAGCGGCTGGCCAGGAGGTCTCTTATGCCTGATTTAAAGAGTCGAATTCCCGTTGTGGCTGTACCAGAGATGAGGCGAATCCGCAAAATCCATTTTGTGGGTATTGGTGGTTCTGGCATGTGCGGCATTGCCGAGGTGCTTTTGAATCAGGGTTATGAAATCTCTGGCTCGGATATACGTGCATCATCCGTCACTGAGCGTCTTGAGGGGTTGGGTATCGAGGTATTTATTGGTCATCGTGCTGAAAATGTTACCAATGCAGATGTTATTGTTACCTCAACGGCTGTTGCCGGAAATAACCCTGAAGTGGCTGAGGCAGAGAGTCGTCGGCTGCCCATTGTTCCCCGAGCCCAGATGTTGGCCGAGTTAATGCGTTACCGACACGGTATTGCGGTGGCTGGTACTCATGGCAAGACCACGACGACCAGTCTGCTTGCTTCGGTGCTTGGGTTCAGTGGCATGGATCCAACCTTTGTGATTGGTGGAAGGCTCAACTCGGCTGGTACTAATGCAAAGTTAGGCGGGAGCCGTTACCTGGTTGCAGAGGCGGACGAGTCTGATGCCTCTTTTCTTCATTTGCAGCCAATGGTTTCTATTGTCACCAATATTGATGCTGACCATATGTCTACCTACGACGGTGACTTTGGCAAGCTGAAAAAGACGTTTATCGATTTCTTGCACAATTTGCCTTTTTACGGTGTGGCTATTGTGTGTATCGACTGTCCAGTGGTTAGAGAACTGTTGCCAGAAATCAAGCGACAGGTGATTACCTATGGCTTCAGTGAAGATGCTGACTACCGGGCAGTGAATGTTTGTCAGCAGGGAATGAGAACCTCGTTTGATCTGGTTCGTCGCAGCAACGCTGAAGAGGCTCCTGTTTCTATTGAACTGGGTATTCCGGGGCGCCATAACGTACTGAATGCTCTTGCCACTTTTGCGACGGCTTCTGATGAAGGCATTCCGGACCAGGTTATTGCAGAGGGCTTGAGTCGTTTCGATGGTGTTGGTCGGCGTTTCCAAGTGTTGGGAGAGTTTAATACCCAGGCTGGTGAAGTGATGCTGGTTGATGACTATGGTCACCACCCAACTGAAGTGGATGCGACGATTAAAGCGGTTCGTGATGGTTGGGATGGTAAGCGGCTGGTTATGATTTACCAGCCTCATCGTTTCTCTCGAACCCGAGACCTGTATGAGGATTTTGTCGATGTTCTTTCCAGGGTTGATGTTCTTCTGTTAATGGAAGTATATCCTGCTGGAGAAGAACCAATAGCGGGTGCGGATAGCCGCTCATTGTGTCGAAGTATCCGGCAGCGTGGATTGGTTGATCCGATATTTATTGCCCGTCCTGAAGAAGTTGAGTCAGTTTTGGCGGATGTGCTCCAGGATGGTGACTTGCTGTTGGCTCAGGGAGCCGGGGATATTGGCGCACTGGCTCTCAGGCTTGCCAGTGGAGAGTTGGCACTGCCAGCAGAACAGTAAAGCTACGAATTGAATAGAAAAGGGATACAGTGCATGAAGTACGACCGGAGTTGTGATCACTTTGATCCAAAGGCTTTTGGCAAGGTTGCTGTACTTTTTGGTGGTAACTCCGCAGAAAGGGAAGTGAGTTTAACCAGTGGTGAGCGTATTTATGCGGCGTTGAACCGACAGGGTGTGAAGTGCCAGCTGATTGATACCTGCGAAAATGTTGTTGAGCAGCTCCAGCAGTATGCTCCTGACTATGCTTTTATTGCGTTGCATGGTGGGAAGGGAGAAGACGGAACGATACAGGGTTTGCTGGAAACCATGGATATTCCATATCCAGGTAGTGGTGTGATGGCATCCGCTTTGGCAATGGATAAATACCGTTGCAAACTGCTGTGGCAATCCATTGGTCTGCCAACACCTGAATTTGCCCTGGTAATGGGGGTGGATAATCTTGGCCATGCGGAGTCTCTGCTGCCTGCTTTTGTGAAACCTAGCATGGAAGGCTCCAGTGTTGGAGTGGCGCGGGTAGACCGAAGAGAAGACCTTGAAGCTGCCTGCGAGCGTGCAGGGGAGCACAAAGGTCCTGTTCTGGTGGAATCGTTTATCGATGGGCCTGAGTTTACTGTTGGCATTCTTAATCAGCAGGCGCTTCCTGTCATCAAAATTGAGGCAGAAGGTGAGTTTTATGATTACGAAGCCAAGTATCTGTCGGATAATACCCGATACTCAATTCCCTGTGGCCTGACTTCGGTTAAGGAACAGGAACTTCAGGCAGTTGCTCTGACAGCATTTGAGGCTCTGGGGTGTTCAGGCTGGGGGCGTGTTGACTTCATGCAGGATCAGCAGGGTCGATTTTGGCTGCTGGAGGTTAATACTATTCCAGGGATGACAGATCATAGTTTGATGCCTATGGCCGCAGCTGATGCGGGGTTATCTTTCGATGAGCTGGTTATTGAAATATTGAAAACAGCGGATGTCTGATAGAGCAGTTTTTTCTGTTTCAGCCAGTCGACCGGCGGAAGTGCGTGGCGCTTCCCGAAGGGATACTCGGCAAGGTAGTGGAGGAAGAAAGAAAGCGCTGCCGTGGAAAAGAGTACTACAGGTGTTGGTCTCTCTTTTTCTTCTGGCAGGGTTGGTGGCCTCGACCCCATGGTTGATGAACTGGTTGAATCAGCCGATAGCACGAGTGGAAGTGCATGCAGGCTTTGAGTATTTGTCCAGGGAGCAGGTAGAGAGAGTATTGCATCCTCACTTACAGGAGCGCTTTTTTGCCTTGGATTTGAACGACATGCAACAGGCCCTTCTGGAGATGCCCTGGATTAAGGGCGTCTCGGTTCGGCGACACTGGCCTGACAGTGTCCAGGTGAGCCTGGAGGAACAGCAGCCGGTAGCGAGATGGGGCAGTAAACACCTTATCAGTAATGAAGGTAAGGTGTTTGCTCCAGATGATATTGCTGCTTTTTCAGCAATGCCGGTTCTGGATGGTCCTGATGAGATGGCTGTTGAGGTGATGCAGCAGTATCTGGCGATCAGCCAGCTGCTCAGGCCAATGGGGCTCAAACTGACTATGCTGAAGCGCAGTAGTAGTGGCTCATGGCGCTTTACCATCGGACATGTTGAGGTCAATATTGGTCGTGACAGAAGAATGGAAAGGCTGCAGCGTTTTGTCCGGCTTTATCATGCAAAGCTGGAGTCTCGCTGGAATCAGGTAAAACGTGTGGACTTGCGATATTTGAACGGTGCTTCGGTTGCCTGGAGTGAGACTCTTGTTAAAGCGAGGTCGAAGTAAGTCAGGCAGGCTCAGATTTATGATGGATAGAGAAGTTTGGGAAGATTGATGCCATGACAGCGGCAGATAATGGAAGATTGATCGTTGGGTTGGATATAGGTACCTCGAAAGTGGTGGCTATTGTCGGAGAGCTCAACGCTGAGGGAGATATTGAGGTCATCGGCATTGGCTCGCATATTTCCCGTGGGCTCAAGCGTGGTGTCGTCGTTAATATTGACTCTACGGTCCATGCCATTAAGAGAGCGGTTGAAGAAGCTGAGCTGATGGCAGGGTGTCAGATTCACTCGGTCTATGCAGGTATTGCCGGCAATCATATCAAGAGCCTTAACTCTCACGGCATTGTTGCAATACGCGAGCGTGAAGTGAATGGTGCGGATATTGACCGGGTTATTGATGCAGCCCAGGCTGTTGCGATCCCGGCGGATCAGCGGATTCTGCATATTCTTCCACAGGAATATGCCATTGATAACCAGGAGGGCATTAAGGAGCCTCAGGGGATGTCCGGTGTTCGACTGGAAGCCAAGGTTCACCTGGTAACCTGTGCGGTAAATGCAGCCCAGAATATTGAGAATTGCATCCGTCGCTGCGGCCTGGAAGTCGACGATATTATTCTTGAGCAGCTGGCTTCAAGTTATTCGGTTCTTTCAGAAGATGAGAAAGAGCTTGGCGTTTGTATGGTGGACATCGGTGGTGGCACTACAGACATTGCCATCTTTACCGATGGTGCTATTCGGCATACGGCAGTGATTCCCATTGCGGGAGATCAGGTGACCAATGACATTGCCATGGCCTTGCGAACACCTACGCAAAATGCAGAGGACATAAAGATTAAATATGCCTGTGCTCTGGCTCAGCTGGCTGGAGCCGATGAAACCATTAAGGTTCCCAGTGTCGGCGATCGGCCGCCCAGGGAGCTTTCCAGGCAGGCATTGGCAGAGGTTGTAGAGCCTCGTTATGACGAGTTGTTTACTTTAATTAATGCTGAGATCAGGCGGAGTGGTTTTGAGGACCTGATACCTGCAGGAATAGTGCTGACGGGTGGTACTTCCAAGATTGAGGGTGCCATTGAGCTGGCAGAAGAGATTTTCCATATGCCGGTCAGGCTGGGTGTGCCGCAGTTAGTGAAAGGGTTGAGTGACGTCGTCAGTAATCCTATTTATTCGACGGGTGTTGGATTATTGCACTACGGCCAGAAAATGCAGAAAGACGGGTTGAAAAAAACAATCGCCAGTAAGTCTCAGGATGCTGGCCTGATTGACAAGATGAAGCGCTGGTTTCAGAACTTTTAAGAACCTGTTTTGTGACGGCGCAGGTTTTCGGTAACGGTATTGGTAAGAATTTGTTAGATTAAGGGTGATAAAAAGGAGATGGCCATGTTTGAATTGGTGGATAACGTACCGCAGGAAGCGGTCATAAAAGTTATCGGTGTCGGTGGCGGTGGCGGTAATGCCGTTTGTCACATGCTGAAAAGTCAGCTGGAAGGTGTTGAGTTTGTCTGTGCAAATACCGATGCCCAGGCGCTGAAAAAACAGCACATGCAGGCCCATACGCACCTGCAGTTGGGCGCCTCTATCACGCGAGGGCTTGGTGCTGGCGCTAACCCGAATGTTGGTCGTGAGGCGGCTATGGAAGACCGGGAGCGTATTGCGGAGCTCCTCAAAGGTGCGGATATGGTCTTTATTGCCGCGGGCATGGGTGGTGGTACAGGGACCGGTGCAGCTCCGGTTGTTGCCCAGGTTGCCCGTGAGCTAGGAGCTTTGACCGTAGCCGTGGTCACGAAGCCATTCGGCTTTGAAGGCAAGCGCAGAATGTCCATTGCTGAAGAAGGTCTCAAGGAGCTTCAAGAGCATGTGGATTCTCTGATAACTATTCCCAATGAAAAGTTATTACCAGTACTTGGTAGTGATGTCAGCCTGCTGAATGCTTTTGGTGCAGCTAATGATGTTCTGCTGGGCGCGGTGCAGGGTATTTCTGAACTGATTACCCGTGATGGTCTCATTAATGTTGACTTTGCCGATGTCCGTACTGTGATGTCGGAAATGGGTATGGCGATGATGGGTACCGGGGTTGCAACTGGTAGTGGTCGTGCGGCAGAAGCTGCTGAAAAAGCTATCCGCAGCCCACTGCTGGAAGATGTGGATCTTCAGGGCGCTAAGGGTGTTCTGGTTAACATCACTGCTGGTCTTGACTTTACGGTTGGTGAGTATAATCAGGTTGGCGATGTTGTAAGTCAGTTTGCTTCTAATGATGCAACTGTAGTTATTGGTACTGTAATTGACTCAGAATTAACGGATGAACTGCGTGTTACTGTAGTTGCAACCGGTATTGGTGCTGGTGGATTCTCCAAGGAACAGTTGAAGGTGGTTGAAAAAGCACCGCCAAAAAACAAAGACGGCACACCTGACTATGGCAGGCTGGACATTTCTCCACTTTTGCGTGATAAAAAGAAGGAGGAACAGGACGTGGGACAGCGGGAAGAAGGTAAGCGGGCAGCTGTGGCTACTGGCGATAGTGTCGACTACCTCGATATACCTGCATTCCTGAGGCGTCAGGCGGATTAATCAGGGCGTATAAATGCGAACTTGTCTCAATTGTTACTTTTGTTACAATGTGACGTTGCATCCAAATAATAGGGACCTTACAGGTCGCGGAACAGCGTTATCATGATCAGACAGCGTACACTGAAAAATATTATTCGTGCTACGGGTGTGGGCCTTCACTCTGGTGAAAAGGTTTACCTTACACTTAAGCCTGCTCCCGTAGATACCGGCATCATTTTCTGTAGAACAGATCTTGATCCCGTCGTTGAAATTCCAGCGCATGCCCTGAATGTCGGGCAGACGACGCTTTGCACGTCTTTGCATAAAGACGGCATCCGAATTGACACCGTTGAGCACCTTCTCTCTGCTCTGGCTGGACTGGGTATTGATAATGCCTACGTTGAAGTCAGTGCTCACGAAGTACCCATTATGGATGGCAGCGCTGGTCCATTTGTATTCCTGTTACAGTCCGCAGGTATTCAGGAGCAGAACGCGCCTAAGAAGTTCATTCGCATCAAAGAAGATGTGACGGTAACTGATGGGGATAAAACGGCCACCTTCAAACCATACGATGGTTTTAAAGTAAGTTTCACCATTGATTTTGATCATCCTGTTTTCAAAAGTCGTTCTCAAACAGCGTCGATTGACTTCTCCAGTACCTCTTTTGTGAAGGAAGTCAGCAGAGCTCGTACTTTCGGTTTTATGCGAGATGTTGAGTACCTTCGTTCCCAGAATCTGGCTCTGGGTGGCAGTGTGGATAATGTGGTTGTTGTCGATGACTACCGAATTCTCAATGAAGATGGTCTCCGCTATCATGATGAGTTTGTTAAGCATAAAATGCTGGATGCCATCGGCGACCTTTATTTGCTGGGGCATAGCCTGATTGGCCAGTTTGTTGGCCATAAATCCGGCCATGAGCTCAACAACAAACTGGTTAGAACGTTGCTTGCTAATGAGAAATTATGGGAGATAGTGACTTTCGAGAACGCTGAGGTTTCCCCGATTTCTTATCAGAAGCCTGTTGCGGTAACTGCCTAATGGCTACTTGTTGAGTTAATGCTGATCTGATACGTAATTTTTGCGAGGCTGGCAATTTTTAGTCTTGAATTAGGCCACATTTGAAGTGGCCTTTTTTCTATGTGGGTGTCAGTAATAAACCTTTATTTATAACTGTTTTCTGCTGGGTGCATATTTTTGTTCATTAGTGCTGTTTTTTTGACATTGAGCTGAACAGCATAGACGGTATTAAAAAATACTGTTTTGCAACGATAAAATCAGTATCAGGGGGCTCTTTGCTGCAGGGTGGGGCGTAGATGAGAGTAACTTAAGACGTTGGGAAATCCATCCTCTGGTTCTGTATTATGAAAACTCCTAAAATATAATAGTGGAGATGTGCTGCTGTTTTGGCATTAAGGGCTGCTAATGAAAATTATTGTTGTTAATCAGGATCATTCTCGAACCCGAACTTATTCCGGAAGTGGAAAGTGGGTTGGGGTTTTGTTTTGCTGTGCCTTTTTGCTATCCATGGCCATTGGTGGTGGTGCAATGTATGTCTGGTTGACCAGTAATCAGGAGCATATGTTAACCAGTGAAGGTGTAAAAAACTGGAAACAGGTTCTGGATACACAGCAGCAGGATCTTGGTCTTGTTCGTCAGCAGGCGCAAAACCAGCTGGACGCTGTGATGTTAAGGCTTTCTGAACTTCAGGGGCGTATGACCCGACTTGATGCCCTTGGAGAGCGTCTCACTAACAAGGCAAAGCTGGATGATGGTGAGTTTGACTTCAGTGAAGCTCCGGCTCTGGGTGGCCCTCAGGAGTTTGCTGACGCAGAAGCTGCTTATAGCAAGGTGAGCCTGATTGATGCTATTGATCAATTGGCTGATCAGATGGATAACCGTGAGGAGCAGCTGGATCTTCTGGATAATCTTATTTCCAGCAGAACTCTTCATGACGACTCATTTCTGGCCGGCTTGCCTGTCAGAAAAGGCTGGCTATCTTCCCGTTATGGTCGTCGTACAGACCCGTTTACAGGTAAGGCAGCCTGGCATAATGGTGTGGACTTTGCGGGTAAGCGCGGCTCAGACATTATTTCAGTGGCTGCCGGTGTTGTTGTCTGGTCAGGCACCCGCTCAGGCTTTGGGCTTCTGGTCGAGGTTAACCATGGAAATGGCTATCTGACACGTTATGCCCATAATGATGAAAGCATGGTCAAGGTCGGTGATATTGTCACCAGAGGGCAGGCCATTGCCAAAATGGGAAGCTCAGGGCGATCAACTGGTCCTCATGTACATTTTGAGGTCTTGAAAAACGGTAAGCCCCAGGATCCCTCGAGATATATTTATAGAGCCAGTAAGTAATTACTGGCTTATTGCCTTTGAGTTTATCGCTTTAGTTATTCTCTATTTCATATAGTTCTATCGCTACAGAATTATACCTGCTTGAACACCTTTTCTTCTTAACCGTTTTTCTCTGTGATTCACAGGGACAGCTCTTTTTTATAGCGAAACATCTTGCGGTATTTGTTGAGCCGGTATCTTTGATCTATTTATTCAATGTGCTTGCATGAATCGTGAGTTTTGAGTAGCTGTCCTGGGGTTGTAATACCAATTCCGCCTTCTAAATATGATATCGAGCAAGCCATTTTGGACGGCTGGGCAAGGCGGAATGACGAGTAATAGCGGGGCTATTGCGAGGAGTTCCAACGAAGAGCCAGCTGTGCAAAATGGCTGCGCAGTTTATGTTTAGAAGGTGAAATTGGTATAATTATGGAAAGAGTATCTTTTTCGAGTCAACAGCAGTCCTGCCGTATTGAGGATAAAGGTTTTGATGTTGCCCCTGAAGAAGGGAGGGTTAGAAAGCAGCCTCTAAAAGGAAATTATATTAACAGGGCGGAAGGGGCTGAATTTGGGAGTGGAAAAAAAAGTTGCAAGTCTGGAGGTGATCAGGGGCTGTTGAGTAAATTAATAAAAATCCCATCACTAATTAAATCATCACTCAGCCGGAATGTTGAAAAATTACCTGATCTTGGTGATCCGGGTGCTGTACGTGACTGGATCGATTCAAAGACTAAAAAACCACTATCAAGAAAATTGCTGTTAGAGTATGCCAATGATGAAGTTCGAGCCGGAGTTATTCAGTGTTCTGGTGCATATGACTTTGAGGTTCGAATTCTTGAGTCAGGCAAGTGCTTGGCAGGCTACTCGAGGCTGGCCGAGACTGACCCTGAAATGTACATGATGCTTATAGCTAGTGATCAAGTGCCTGACGATGTGAGGCAGGTCCTTAAAGCAATACAACATCAAACTCTGCAGGATTTAAGCGTGCAAAACCTGATGATAAAAATAGTTGTCAGGCCAGACTGGCCTTGTTCAAAGACTGCAGTGGTTGCTGTGAATAAGGCTTCTGAAGCGCACATGGTTATAGAGTCAAACTCTTCTCATGATGATGAAGCTGGAGCTGTTGGAGGATATAACTCAGTAGGTGAGCACGATATTGCCGCACCAGAGGATGTCAAACTGAGGCTTGCAATTGACGCATCATTGAGACTTTCGAATTAAGTGTTGTAATGATTTCGATAGCCTTGGCAACGAAAGGTTGCTTATTAGCGCATACGTTTATTGTTCACTCCAACAGTAAGGTGTCGCCGTTTTTCTCCTTCCCTCTTGAATTTTCTCTCGGCGGCCCAATGTAGAGGTGAGATGATATGCATCTGCTGATGAAGAGCCAAGTTGGGGATCGCCCTTTTCCTGATTTACTATCCATCTGGACTGTTTTTTTGCTTTTTCGACTCAGCTCAATTGACAGTATAGAAATACGGCTAATATAGATGAGACTTTGCCGTGATTGTCATAGAATGTTGGACTATTGTGCGCTTGTCTGCTCCAGCCCGGATTTGTTGGTAGGAGGACAGCTCCGGAAACAGAGTGTGAGACTGTTAACAACTTATGTTTGCTTCTTTAATTAAGAAAGTTATTGGTAGCCGGAATGACCGCCAGCTGAAACGGATGGGCAAGATTGTCAAATCAATCAATGCTCTGGAAGAAAGCCTGGCTGCTCTGAGCGATGATGAGCTGAAGGCTAAAACAGGAGAGTTTCGCGAGCGCTTCAATAAAGGCGAAACGCTTGATGACCTGTTGCCTGAGGCGTTTGCTGTTGTTCGTGAGGCAGGCAAGCGTGTGATGGGCATGCGTCATTTTGATGTCCAGCTTATTGGTGGTATGACCCTGCATGAAGGGCGCATTGCCGAGATGCGTACCGGTGAAGGTAAGACCCTGGTGGCAACACTGCCTGCTTATCTGAATGCTATTCCTGGCAAGGGTGTTCATGTTGTTACTGTGAATGACTATCTGGCTCGTCGTGATGCGAACTGGATGCGTCCACTCTATGAATTCCTCGGGATGAGTGTTGGCATCGTTGTTCCGCAGCAGGACCCTGAAGAGAAACGTCAGGCCTATCAGGCTGATATCACTTACGGTACCAATAACGAATTTGGCTTCGATTACCTCCGTGACAATATGGCCTTCAGGAAAGAGGACCGTTACCAGCGTGATCTTTTCTTCTCAATTGTGGATGAAGTAGACTCGATTCTGATTGATGAGGCCAGAACGCCTCTGATTATTTCTGGCCCGGCTGAAGATTTATCTGAACTTTACAAAAAGATGAACCAACTGGTTCCAAAGCTGCAGCGACAGGAGCCAATTCCTGAAGATCAGGATCCCAATACGTTTGAGCTTACCGGTCATTACTCTGTTGATGAGAAAACCCGTCAGGTTGAGCTGAATGAACTGGGTCATCAGTTTATCGAAGAACTGCTGCAACAAGAGGGTTTGTTGCCAGATGGTGAAAGCCTATACGCTTCCAACAATCTGAACCTGCTGCATCATGTGAATTCAGCCCTGAAAGCTCATGTTCTGTTTAACCGGAATATCGAATACATTGTTCAGAATAATGAAGTCCTGCTGGTAGATGAGCACACTGGCCGTACCATGCCGGGTCGCCGCCTCTCAGAGGGTCTTCATCAGGCTATTGAAGCGAAAGAAGGGCTTCGCATTCAGGCAGAAAGCCAGACGCTGGCTTCCACTACATTCCAGAACTACTTCCGTAATTATGACAAGCTGTCCGGCATGACCGGTACTGCCGATACGGAAGCGTTCGAGTTTCGCCAGATTTACGGTCTGGACGTTATCGTTATTCCTACGCACAAAGAGATGGTTCGTCAGGACGGTAATGACCTCGTCTATCTGACGATTGCGGAAAAATACGACGCAATTATCGAGGATATCAAAGAAACAGTAAAAGCCGAGCGTCCGATTCTGGTAGGTACGGCTTCTATCGACTCTTCCGAGCATCTGTCCAAAGCTCTGGATAAGGCAGGCATTCCTCATCAGGTACTTAACGCCAAATTCCACGAAAAAGAAGCGGATATCATCGCACAGGCCGGTCGTCCCTGTGCGGTAACCATCGCCACTAATATGGCGGGTCGTGGTACCGATATCATGCTGGGCGGTAACTGGAAGGCGGAAGTTGCTGAACTGGATAACCCATCTCAGGAGCAAATCGATCAGATCAAGGCGGACTGGCAGAAACGGCATATGGCTGTGCTGGAGGCGGGCGGCCTTCATATTATTGGTACCGAGCGTCACGAGTCTCGACGCATTGATAACCAGCTGAGAGGCCGTTCCGGCCGTCAGGGTGACCCGGGTTCTTCCCGTTTCTACCTGTCTCTGGAAGACAGTCTGATGCGGATTTTTGCCTCTGAGCGCGTGAAAAACTTCATGAAAGCGCTGGGCATGGAAAAAGGTGAGGCCATTGAGCACCGCATGGTGACCAATGCCATCGAAAAAGCCCAGAGGAAAGTAGAAGGCCGCAACTTTGATATTCGTAAGCAGCTGCTGGAATACGATGATGTTGCCAATGACCAGCGTAAGGTTATTTACAATCAACGCGATGAGCTGCTTAGTGCGGATGATGTTTCATCAAGCATTGAAGCGCTGCGTGAAGATGTAGTGAGTGGCTTGATCAGTCAGCACATTCCGCCTCAGAGTCTTGAGGAGCAGTGGGATGTTAAAGGTCTGGAAGAGAAGCTGGGCAGCGAGCTGAATGAGCGTATGCCAGTCCAGCAGTGGCTGGATGAAGATGACCGCCTGGATGAAGAAGCGCTTCGTGAGCGCATTCTGCAGGGGGTTATCGACTCTTACCGTAAGAAGGAAGAGTTGGCCGGTGCAGAAGTTCTGCGGAACTTTGAAAAGCATATTCTGCTGCGGATTCTGGATGACAAGTGGAAAGAGCATCTGGCCACCATGGATCACCTGAGGCAGGGGATTCATCTTCGTGGTTATGCTCAGAAGAACCCCAAGCAGGAATACAAGCGTGAGGCGTTCGAGCTGTTCCAGCAGATGCTTGAGGATATTAAATATGACACAGTTCGTATTATTTCCCATGTGCAGGTGCAGGAAGACGACCGGACTGCTGAGATGGAGCGTCAGCGTCGTGAAGAGATGGCTCGCAGAATGCAGTTTGAGCATGCTCAGGCCCAGGGTGTAGAAGCTGAGGCAACGGAGCAGGAAGAACCTGAAGCTCATCAGCCATTCGTTCGGGAAGGGCGTAAAGTGGGGCGGAATGATCCATGTCCATGTGGCTCTGGTAAGAAGTACAAGCAGTGTCATGGTAAAATTGCCTGATCACAGCAGGTAACTTAAACTGCGGGTCAGCCTTAACAGGCTGGCCCGTTTTTATTTGTGCATCCATCTCAGGTTCTGTTGATATAAACATTCTGGCTTGAGCTGAGAAAGGAACCTTATGTCAACAGAACCTGCTGAAAACGGGAAAAACACAAAATCATCACCGCGTTACAGTCAAGAATAAGCAACAACATCACCAATGGAGTCAATCATGGCAACGGGTTCTGGGGAATGGGCTGCAGTGAAACCAGTTAAGGGCTTCCGGCTGGGAACCACAATGGCGGGTATCAGAAAACCCGGCCGCCGGGATCTTGTGGTAATGAACTGGGATCAGGGAAGCTCAGTGGCAGGTGTTTTTACCCTTAATCGCTTCTGTGCGGCGCCGGTCCATTTAAGTCGTGAGCGTTTACTCGATGATCCCCGCTACTTTCTGATTAACACCGGCAATGCCAACGCGGGAACCGGTGAGCAGGGAATGACGGCAGCCAGACAGACGTCATCCGAGCTGGCGAAGTTGTCTGGTGTTGGTGAGTCGCAGGTCTTGCCTTTTTCAACTGGCGTGATTGGTGAACAGCTTCCGGTCAACACTCTCTGTGATGCGATACCAGCAGCGCTGTCTGACATGAAAGAAGATAACTGGCTTCATGCTGCTGAAGGCATCATGACAACCGATTCCCGCCCTAAGGGCAGTAGTCGACAGTTTGAGCATGAGGGTAAAACCTATACGGTCTCTGGCATCAGTAAAGGGGCCGGAATGATTAAACCCAATATGGGGACGATGCTGGCTTATATCGCAACGGATGCATCTGTTGAACAATCGTTTTTGCAAGACCTGCTGCTTGACATAACCAATCAATCATTTAATCGAATTACTATTGACGGTGACACATCGACCAATGACAGCTTTATGGTGGTTGCCACTGGGGCTGCAGGCAATGATGCGATTACTTCCCGTGATTCAGTATTGGCAGAGCAACTGATTCGCAACCTTCGAGAGGTGTCTGTTGAGCTTGCTCAGGCAATTGTCAGAGATGGTGAGGGGGCAACCAAGTTTGTCACCGTGAAAGTAGAGCAGGCAGCCTCTCACCAGGACGCGTTGGAAGTAGCTTATACCGTAGCCCATTCACCACTGGTGAAAACGGCCCTGTTTGCCAGTGACCCCAACTGGGGACGAATTCTGGCGGCAGTTGGCCGGGCTGATATCCCTGAGCTTGTGATTGATCGTGTATCCATCTGGCTGGGTGATACTGTCATTGTTGACTGTGGGCAGCCCGCAGTGGGGTATACAGAAGAGGCTGGGCAGAAAGTGATGAATCAGGAAGAAATCCTCATAAGAATCTCCCTGGGAGCAGGCAGTTGCACTGAAGAGATCTGGACTACCGATTTGTCTCATGAATATGTAAAGATCAACGCCGAGTATCGAACCTGAAATAATTGACGAAGCTGGTATCGAAGAAGTTATGGTTGAAAAAAGAAAAGTCGTTCATGTGGCGGTTGCAGTGATTCTTGGGGATGATGGCCGGGTTTTGCTGGCCAGGCGTCCTGAAGATAAACACATGGGCGGTTTATGGGAGTTTCCCGGTGGGAAAGTCGAGGCAGGGGAGGATATCCAGCTCGCCCTGAACCGGGAACTCCGTGAAGAGCTGGATATTGAAGTATCAGAATTTTCCCCGCTGATCAAAATTCGCCATGACTACCCTGACAAATCTGTCTTGCTTGATACCTGGGTTGTCAGTGGTATTCAGGGCGAGCCAAAAGGCAATGAAGGTCAGTTGATTCAGTGGGTTGAAAAAGATTGCCTTAATGATTATGAATTTCCTGAAGCCAATAAGGTCATTCTCCGGGCGCTGCAACTCCCTGATCGTTATATGGTTACCGGTCATTTTGAGGAAAAAGAAACACTCTTCAATAGAGTTTCAGCCGCATTGGATAACGGTATTCGCCTGATTCAATTTCGGGCTCATTGGCTTGAGGAAAGTGAATACCTCCGATTGGCACA
Organism: Endozoicomonas atrinae; assembly: GCF_001647025.1. Classification (GTDB taxonomy): domain Bacteria; phylum Pseudomonadota; class Gammaproteobacteria; order Pseudomonadales; family Endozoicomonadaceae; genus Endozoicomonas; species Endozoicomonas atrinae. Next base: position 2,740 of record NZ_LUKQ02000012.1, on the reverse strand, counting down.
AGAACTGTCATGTTTCGTTCAGGCTGCAGGTGGAACGCTGATCATCAAAGGGGAATTTTCCCTTTTATCCAAGCCATGGTGTCACGGGCTTCATTTGACATCCCGCCAGCTGGGGTTGCCGGTTAAACCAGAGAAACGGCATATCAATCAGTTACTGGTAGCTTCGTGTCATGATAAGGAGCAGATAAAGGCAGCCGAGGCGATGATGGTGGACTTTATGACCCTGTCACCCGTCAAGCGAACAGCTTCGCACCCTGAGGTCAGCCCCCTGGGACTGGCCCGGGCTGAAATGTTGACCACAGTGGCAAAAGTCCCTGTGTTCTGGCTTGGAGGGATGGGTCAGGGGGATGCGATTCTTGCCCGGCAGCTGGGAGCCCAGGGAATTGCCGCTATTCAGGCTTTCTGGGCTGACCAGGAATAGACTGTCTCATACGGCAACTGCTCCTGTACTGCTTTTATGCCCTATGGGTACTAGGGGGTGTTACCAACGGTTGAATGGCCAGTTGGTAACACCCCCTAGCTCCTGCATCCATTTCGTTGTGTGAAAAAGCCGGTTTTTATGCTGCTTCTCGTTAAATAGAATCACTATTCGCCTCAAATCAGCATAAAAACTGGCTCAAACCGGCCTTTTTCTCGCAACGGTCGGCTAGTCCGACAGGCTCCTGGTTTTCAGAGCGCCTGCTAATATCTCTAAGTGACTGTCGGTGATCACCCTGTTCAGTCCTTTTTTATTCATTTTATGAATATCTATAAAAAATTTAATTTCTAAAAAAGATATTTGACCATTGAACCAACTCACAACTTTCCTCTCTAAGACATCAGTATCAACTGAATAAATACTCAAACAAAAAATAGAGGAAGTTAAAATGACTGCACCAACAAGTGGAATGACAGCATCAGGAACACCTGAAAGTCAATGGACTCACGTGAAACTATTCAACAAAGTTAAAGATGGAGTTTCCGGCTTATTTGGCGAGGGTAAGATCGCCAGTAAGATTGGTGGTTTCTTTGGATGGACTGTTGCGATTCTAACCTCACCAGGGACTCTCTTGGGTGGTCTCGTTTATGATGGCGGCCAAAAAATCAAGAGTCTCCTTTCCAGAGACGCAAAGAAAGTAGAATCGGTTGAAAAGAAAGTTCCAACCCAAGCGCAATTTGAAGCGCTGCAGAATAAGCTTACTGCTGCAGAAGCTGCAGCCAAGGATGCAGCCAAGAAAGCAGAGCTTGAGAAAGCGAACCTTCGTAACGAAGCAGAAAGTCAAATTGATGCCCTGGTTCGTAATGCCGCTAATGATGACAAAGATATTAAGTCGAAAGTCGGATGTATTCGCAAGCAGCAACTTGAAATTGAAGCTCAGCAAGAAAAAATTGACTCGCTTCGAGGTGTAGTGCACTCAAACATTGCTAAAATTGGCCAGCTTAAAGGAGATCTGAAGGCTTTCCAGGACGTCGCTTATCATCATATGTACAATGCTTCTGACCTTGCAGCAGAGGTTGCTGACCTTGAAGCAGAGGTTGCTGAACTTAAAGAAGAGGCTGACAGGTTGCAAGAATTGTGGCTTTACGAGCGCAGCAAAACTGTGCAGGATAAGCTCGAAGAAGAACGTGTGCGGTTTGAGGAACGAATGGCGCGGTTTGAGCAGCGATTGGCGCAGATAGCTCGTACGAGATCTGAATCTGAGATTCAGCCTGCCGGACCTGGTGGTCTGCCTGTTGTAACTGATAGTCTTCCTGTTGCAACTGATAGTCTTCCTGCTCGTCCAAAAATGCATTTTACATTGAGAATGAGAGAGTCAGGAACTGGTCATAGGTCTGAGGGTTTACCTGTGCAGCATCGCTCTGCTCATCCGGGAATGAATAATGGCCCGATTGATGTTGATGCTGAATTGCACAGCAGCAGGGTTCAAGCCGAGTTAAGGGGCTTGAGGATGGAGTCCCTGAGACAACGGTTGGATCTATTGGAAGAAATCAGTGAGGCCGGTGACTTAGAAGGTGATCAACGGCCAGTTGTTTCTGATCAGTTAAGTACAATGCATACGACTGTTCGTGATCGTGTGGGTTCATACTTAAGAGAAGACAGGATTGCGGATGAGAGTCAGTTGCGTTTTCGCGCCAGCAACATCTCTCGTCAAGCTGACAGTGTAGCTCCACTGTCTCGTGAAGGAAGTAGTAGTGGTTTGGAAGTGACTACCCCTGATCTCGAGGACATTGAAGTTGATGCAAGTCCGCTTGTTCAAACTGATGTCCTTGGAAAAACTTACCCTGCTGACAGCAGAGCTGGTATGGATGTATATAGAGCGACTCCTGCTCGAGTGGTTCCAAGTTTACCGCTATCGGACATAGAAGATAGTGTTGAAGATGAGAGCATGCCTCGTCGTCCTCTCACCAGGCATACCTCTCTTCTGACTGATAGACGAAGGGCCTCCTTTGAGAGTGATATATCCTTTAAGCGTGATGTAGTGGAAGTGACTCATGCTGATCTCGAGGACTCTGAAACTTTGTCGCCTCGTCCTCCCATCGGGCATATCCCTCTCCAGAGTTATGGGAATTTGAGAGATCTTGAATTGGATTCTGAGAGCAAAGATGGCTTGGAAGATTTGTTGTCGCCTAGTAATACCAATCGCATTTTCTAAATCCTTAAGCTGCCGCCAACTATGCTTAGGCATCATTACCATGCATTATCTAGAACAGATGTCTCGTCGACCACAGCTACCCGAAGGTTTTAATGATGTTGATTTTC
>NZ_LUKQ02000119.1 GCF_001647025.1 Endozoicomonas atrinae | reverse complement strand
GAAAATCAACATCATTAAAACCTTCGGGTAGCTGTGGTCGACGAGACATCTGTTCTAGATAATGCATGGTAATGATGCCTAAGCATAGTTGGCGGCAGCTTAAGGATTTAGAAAATGCGATTGGTATTACTTTGGATAGCTTTTCTCTTCCTCTTGGGCGATATGTCCAGCAAGGTGGAGACTACAGCACAGATACCTCCGTAAAAGTTTGGCAGGATAACGTAGAAAGCAGTATTTTTGGCGGGCTTGATTTTGGTGGGTTCCAGATGAACTTCACCTGGGGACAGGAGAATGCATTACGCTTCCGGGATTTAAAGATTCCAGCCAATGCCACCATCACCAAAGCATCGGTTGAGTTTATAGCTGTTACCAGTGATAGTGGTGATTCAAGAATAGAAGTCTCTGCAGAACGAGCCAAAATGCCCAGTGACTTTAAAGGCTCAGGTATTACAGAAAATCGTACCCCGGCACTTTCCTGGTATCCTGGAAACTGGAGCAAGGACAGGGCTTATAGCGTTGACGTAACATCAGTAGTTGAGGACTTACTGAATGATCAATCACTCAACTGGAACGACAGCGAATACCTGACAGATATCGTTTTAATCTTTGAGCGTAAAAGTGGATCCCGCTCTGCCTATAAAATCAAACAGGATGGTAGCCAAAAAGATAAAGCAGCTCATCTGACTATTGAATACTCCGTCAACTCATCCATCAATCAATCATTTTTTACCGGTTTAAGATTTCAGGATGTTGGCGTCCCACAAGGGGCGACCATAAAATCCGCATCAATCGATTTCACAGCGAGTGCCACTGATGATTCACAACTTCAGGTGGAAATCTTTGCTGGTAACCCTGGTAGCACTGCAAATCAGCCTTTTTCCAACTCGAATGGTAATTTAACAACACGCCCGAAATGGGACTCTGGCAGTGTTGTACGCACTCTTGACCCATGGGTAAAAGGCACTCTTGATAATCACACCGTATACCCTGTTGATATCACCAGCCTGATGCAGCGATTGGTAAACCATAACAACTGGTGTGGTAATGATGTCGCTACTTTCTACTTTTCTCCTCTCTCAAATGGTCTTAAGCATGCTTACAGTATTGATGGCAACAGAGGCCTGAAGCCTCGACTGAAAGTTGAATACTCCGGTGGCGAGAATGGATGCAGAAACGAGTTGCTGAATACCCGTATCCAGAGCTCTGATAATGATGCCTATCAATCTGGCAAAACTGTCGAAGACCGTGAAAATACCCTATTGATGCAGAAAACCAGTAGAACGAAGACTATTACTGGTTTGCACTATCCCTCAATCCCTATAAAACAGGGTGCAAAAATTCTGTCGGCAACCATTGAGTTAACTGCAAGGGAAGATTCCAGTAATTTCTCCCGGATTATCGTTCAGGCAGATGCAGCGGCGAACTCCAATGCTATTACGCCATCCAATAACAATTTATCAAACCGTAATAAAACAGTAGCAAGTATCAGGTGGGAAAACGATCAATGGGAACGGAATGAGGTTTATAGTTCTGATATCACCGCAATCATTCAAGAACTGGTTGATAAATCTGGCTGGGTTGCTGGTAACAATATCACGCTGCTTCTTACGGGTGACAGTGGAACCCGAAAAGCCATTAGCTACGATGATAACCCGTCACTGTCTCCCCGCCTCAAGATAAAGGTGGCATCCGGAGGTATCGACCAGGAAAGCGGTTATAAGGTACGTGACCACCTGATATCTCTGGTCAACAGCATGTATCCGGATGGAGGCACACCGCTTACACCGACCTATTACGAAGGCGCTAAATATTTTCGTGATGGTAAAGGGTCTCATCCAAGCCCCATCAATAATGTTTGCCAGTCCAACTACACCGTATTGCTAACCGATGGTGAAGCGAATTCCAGCGACAGTGACGACTGGAATAATATTAATAACCTGACCAAGGGCATCTCTTCTTCCCACTGTAAATACGACTCCAACAGAGACGGTGAAAGATGTGCCCGAACCCTGTCAACATGGCTGAATACAACAGACCTGAGCACTGGCAGCAACATGGATGGTACTCAAAATGTATTCACCCATACCATTGCGTTTGGTTTGAAAGATAACCAGACGGTTCAGCGGTTTCTGAAAGATATTGCGACTAATGGTGGTGGTGAATTCTATACTGCAGATAATGCAGCAGAACTCGCCAAAGCATTTAACAATATCATCACGGGCATCATCGAAGATGAGTCCAGCTTTGTCAGTCCAGGCGTAACTGCAAACCAGTTCAATAACTCAAGACATTTGTCGCAGGTTTATTACTCGGTATTTAAACCATCTAAAACCGATCGCTGGCAAGGAAACCTCAAGCGTTATCAACTTACTGGTGATCCACTTGATGTTTATGATGCTCGCCCAGCACTGGCTGTAGATTCCAAAACAGGCTTCTTCAAAGAAGAAGCCTTCAGCTACTGGAGCAAGCAGGTTGATGGCCGTAAAGTAAATATTGGTGGAGCTGGGGACAACATTCCTGCGTCATCAAGCCGTAAGCTGTTCACCTATACAGGAGCCAATCCAAAAGGCAATGCCGTCAACCTGAACAGCAATGCCCACCGATTACACAAAGACAACGCAAATATCTCAGCGACGGATCTTGGTCTTACTTCATCCAACAATTCGCGCAGAACTGTCCTTCTGGACTGGATTCGTGATCCAAACACTTGGTATGGAGATCCGCTTCATTCTGTTCCTGCTCTGGTAACCTATGGGTGCAGTGTGCAGGAAAAATATTGCCCGGAAGCAAATCAAACACTGGGCATCTTCTTTGGCACTAATGATGGATTCATTCACTCGATAGATGCAGACACCGGAGGAGAAAAATTTGCATTTATGCCTCAAGAGTTGCTGAAAAATCTGGATCGACTGGAGTCCAATGCTGTCACCAATCGTACACCGGGACATGGTCGGCCATACGGTATGGATGGATCAGTCACACTCTGGGTCAATGATGTGAATAAGAACGGCGTCATCTGGGGGGGATACGACACCTTAAACTATGACCAGAATAGTGATTTTTTAAGCAGTAAATCCATCAATAAAGGTGAGTTTGTTTATGCCTATATCGGCATGCGTCGAGGTGGAAGAAGTTACTATGCACTAGATGTAACAACCCCGGATTCGCCTGAGCTCCTGTGGTTTATCTCTGGTGGGGACAGTGGGTTTGAACGGCTCGGCCAGACCTGGGCAAAGCCGGTGAAAACCAAAATCAAAATTGGCTCAACCATCAGGGATGTTCTCGTATTCAGCGGTGGTTATGATAAAGATCAGGATGAAACCAAACTTTACCAGACAGACAATATGGGCAATGCAATTTACATCGTAGATGCCAAAACAGGAGAACGCATCTGGTCCGCAGGCAATGACACAGATACCAGCGCCAATCTGAAACTCAGCAAAATGAACTACAGCATCCCCGGAGGCGTACGAGTTATTGATCTGGAAGGTGATGGTCTGGCAGATCAACTACTCTTTGCTGATGTTGGTGGTCAGGTCTGGCGGCTATTTATTAATAACTGTACCTCAACCAATACCAGTGAGTGTGCAGTTCCAAATACAACCTCCATCAAGAACCTGGTTTGGCCAACTGACAGTGATGGTGATGGTACATGGGACCGTCACGAAGGTATCTTTGCCTATATTGGCCCAGATCTTCAGAATCCCGACCATATGGATGGTGGCAAAGAGCAGAGAACTCAATCCAGACGCTTCTTTGTGGAACCGGATGCTTCCCTGTTCCGACTGAATGGAGCTACTCACCTTGCTCTGGCGATTGGTACCGGTAGTCGGCCAGATCCACTGAGCCGGGTCAATGAAGATGTTCAGGACAGAGCCTATGTACTGGCATCACCGGCTTATGCAAACCCTGTCGTCAATAAAGACAATGTCGGCAAAAAAGAAGTTCCAGTTCATAAACTGCTGAAACATGACAGTCAGGACACTCAGTTGTTCAATATCACCAATGAGATGCAGGCAACGGCAGAAGATGCATTTGGTAATACATTGTCTTCTGCCCGAAAAGGTTGGTTCCTCGATCTGGATTACCAGGAAAAGGTCATGACTGAGTCGGTGACCTTTGAAGAAGTGATCTATTTCAATACCTACCTGCCTTCCGATGAGGTGTCAGCCAGTTGTAACCCGGTTGCCGGTAAAGCCAGAGCATATTCTGTAGACCTTCTGACGGGCAAGCCTGCCGACAGTGATCTGACGAACCCTGAGGACAGATACAAAGAGTTGGCCAACAGTGGGCTTCCACCCACTACCAGTATCCTGTTCCCGGAAGGTAGTAAAGATGCACTGGTCTGCGTAGGCGCGGAGTGTGATCCTCTGGAAATCGGGGATGATAAACAAACAACCTACTGGCGACAGGTTCAATAACCACTGAGCCAGTGTCCAGGACAAACCGGGTGGATAGCCACCCGGAACATCAAGGTTTCACACGCAGAGAAAAGAGAAATGAGTCGTAGTAAAGGGTTTACGCTGGTTGAATTGATGATTGCAGTGGCAGTGCTCGGGATTCTTGCTGCCATCGCCATTCCCAGTTACAGACAACATGTTGAGGACAGCGCCATCGCTGATGCAAGAGCCTCCCTTATGGGACTGGCCAATGCCATGGAGCGACACAGAGCGCAAAATGGCAGCTACCTGGGGGCTGCAACCGATGGCGATAATGATGGAACAGGTGATAATACAGGATCACCTGGTATCTACCATCAGCAGAGCCCTGAGTCGGGAACCGCATTCTTTAACCTGACCATCAGTGCAGCGACAGCCAATAGCTACACCCTGACGGCAACAGCATCTGCTAACTCTCCTGCATGGGATGGCAATGGCGCAGCCCCTACCATTACCTTGACATCGGTCGGTACGCGTGGCGGTACGATGGCCGGAGCCTGGTAAAAAATTAAATTCAATCAAGAAATCAATACGATGGGTCGATATCTCCCGCCCATCATCTTTATTACTTCTAAGGTCAATAAATTCCACCCCACCAAGAAACAGGCTGTTTTCCTGCTTTGCTAAAGCCCTGTTTCCTGAACCAGTCAAATATCTGCCGCGCCCCTAAACAGCCAGAAAACAATGCCTTTACTCAATGTGGTAAGCGGTAACCGGCAACCATGACCTTATGAATTAGAATTAATCAGATAAAGAAAAAGTCAAAACAGGATTTTAAATCAGGAAGATTGAATTATGCTGGAGTCTGTAGATCCTCTTCTGGTCGCGTATTTACCCAAAGATATTCGTTCGTCCTTCTTTCCCTATGCCAGTGTCAGTCTGGCATCATTAATGCTCAACCTGGTGATTGGTTACATTCTTGCCAGCCTGATTGGAATTCACTTCCGTAAGTACTCAACAGCTTTTGGTAACAGGAAAGACTTCTCCCGACTATTCCCGATACTGATGCTATCAGTGATTCTTATCATTACCGTTGTTAAAGCTTCCCTGGCTCTGGCTCTCGGCCTTGTTGGTGCACTGTCGATAGTCCGCTTCCGAACGCCCATTAAAGAACCGGAGGAACTGACTTACCTATTTCTGAATATAGGGCTGGCAATCGCATTGGGTGCAGGCCAGACATTTGCCGCCATTACCGCCTGTGCAGTTATTTTAATTCTTATTGCCGTTTCCAAAAAAAGAATGGCCAGATCATTTCAGGAAAACGGCCTGTTTCTTTCCATCAGTTACGCGGTTGACCAGGAAACATCAAGGGAGCATGTGCTTTCAGAGCTAAAAAACACACTGTCTCAGCACGTTCTAAGAATGGATTTAAGCAGGCTCGACTTTTCCAACGCCAAAGTAGATGCCCTGTTTTTTATCAATGTACACACCGCTGAAGAGCTGGACGCCATTATTGCAAATCTGAACAGCAAATTCAGTCAGGTACAAATCTCCATTCTGGAACAGAATGACATTTCCGGGCTGTAGTCATGAAGCTCCGTCTGGATCGACAAGCACACGTTGTCTCTAAACGTGAAAAGCGATTTATATGGATTGGCATACTCTGTATAGCCATACTGCTGATCCCGTCTCTTGATGTTGCAAGAACATTATTAATTCAGGGAGGTTACCGCTCACTGCATACCAACCCGCAAGATCGTATTCTGCAACTGGTTAGAGATGTAAAGGATGCTCCGGCCAAGCTGCTCAACGCTGAAAGGGATATTCCCTCATTAAGACTGGATATCAAATACAAAGAGTGGCAGAAGCTGGTAGACGATCGACAAGCTGCGTTAGCCGACGGATTAATACCGGATTCGCGACAATATGCAGAAGGTGACCTCTATTTTCAACAGTCAAAGTATGATATTGACCTGAGACTGCAGGGTGACCTGCTCGACCATGTTAAAGGTCAGGATCGCTGGTCACTTCGCCTGGAGTTGAAAAAAGGCAAAGCCATCTTTTCTACTTCCCGTTTTGCACTGCTCAGTTCAAATGTCCGCTCCCATCAGGGGCCTGAGCTGTTTCGTCAAACCATGAATATTGCCGGTTTTGACATCCTTTCTCCACAGCACTTTCCGGTAAATGTGATAGTCAATGGTGATGACTGGGGTGTAATGTTGCTTGAACAGGCTTTTGGCCAAGACCTTCTGGCAACCAATAATCGCACGGAAGGTCTGGTTGTCCGGCTGGATTTGCTGGATGAACGTATAAATAGCCAAGGGCAGAGACTTCGTGAGTTCAAACCCAGAGCCATTCAAGGAAAGAAGATCTCCAAGAAAGAGGAGCTGGCACGGCAACAGCAAATCGCGCTGTCACTTATCAGTGACTTTATCAATGGTAAGCGTGCTGCCAGCGATGTTTTCGATGTTGAAAAGCTGGGGCAGTATCTGGCTACGGTGGATATCTGGGGAGCCTGGCATGCTCTGACATGGAATAACTGGCGCTGGTATTATAATCCACATACGGCACGCCTTGAGCCAATACAAAGCGATGTTGCTGTTTCACCAGCAAAACACACCTGGTTAATGAAGCAACCGAGTAAATACTCCCTGATCAGTGCAACCATGCTTTCTGACCCCAAGATTGCTGCCAGTTATAAGCTGGCGCTACAGCATCTCAAGGATCAAATCGACACTGACTACCTGTTCAACAAGCTTGAAGATATTCAGGAGAGCTTCAGCCGCATGCTCCATTCAAGCGCCCCTTTCCTTGGTAAATACGATTTTCAGCTATTGAAAGAGCAGGCTGACTGTTTAGGAACTGATTATCAAGTATTACCCTGCTCCAGCTACAGAGAGCTGAGCAGTGACCTCCACACACCAATGCAGGCTATGTCTTCACTGTTTCAGTCAGTTGACGATATTGATCCTCTGGCGTTTATTCCCAGACCTGAGCTATCACCTCATTTAAAAAAATACCCATTCATCAAACAGAGAGACAACTTCTGGGAAATCCAGTCGGGCACTTGGACAATCGATGACTATCTGGTTACCCCGGATAACTGGAAAGTCATCATTCAGCCCGGCACCCGGCTGGAGTTTGCTGAAGGTGCAGGTTTGATGGTATTTGGGGAGCTGGAAGTCAACGGTACACAGAACATACCTGTAACCCTTAACAAGCAACCCAATGGTGGCCATTGGTCTGGGTTAGCAGTGATGGGAACAACTCAACGCAGAGAGAGCAAAGTTCGTCACTTGATAGCAAGTCATGCCAAAAGCCCCAAGCTGGGCTTCTGGCAACCTAGAGGTGCGGTTTACTTTGTCAATTCGATCATTTCTGTCAACCATTTATCAATAAACGACAATGCTTCGGAAGATGCACTTAATATCATTAACAGCGACATTGAGATCAGCAACCTTGAGATCCATAACGCTCTGTCTGATGGGTTTGACTGTGACTTTTGCAGTGGCACAGTGAAACACAGTCGCTTCTTCAACATTGGGTTAGTTTCCGGTGGTGATGCCATTGACACCAGTGGCTCGGTATTTCAGGTACAACACAGCTTCTTTGACGGGGTTAGCGATAAAGCAATATCGGCTGGAGAAAACAGCCGCCTTACTATTGAGAACAGCACTATCACCAACAGCAACATCGCGGTTGTTGCGAAAGACCGCTCAGAGGTAGTTGCCAATAACCTAAAACTGGTGAACATTAAAGAGTTCTCTCTCATGAGTTACATGAAAAAAAGTATCTTTGGCCCTGCCAGGCTCAGTGCTAATGACATCAATTGTCTTAATTTCTCATGCAAAAGTAAGAGCCTTGTAGAAAAAGGCAGCGTGTTATTGCTGGATGGAATCGAGATCAATAGCAAAGACGTTAATGTAAAAGCCCTCTATAAGGGCATCATGAAATCGGACAAACCAAAGTAATGGAAGCACTGAGATTTGAAGTCAAAATTCCCATACCGGCTGCCCAGCTGCAGAAAGTACTTTTATGGCTGAAAACGCACCCACTGCTGTTTTCTCAACAGTATGATCAAAGAGCGATTAACAGCCTTTACCTGGATAGCTGCGGACTTGCCCGCTACGAAGAGAACCTCAATGGAATCAGTGAGCGAAAAAAGGTGCGCTTACGCTGGTATGGCGATCTTCAGGATGCCGGTACTGCCAAACTGGAGTTCAAGTTAAGACGATCGGGCAAAGGCAAAAAGATTCTATTTCGCGCTCCACTTGATCTTGAGCACAATAACTTCAGCTGGCGGAATGCCCTGTATGACTGTTACAAGCAATTACCCGACAAAGGGCAGATATACCTGGGCAATGGCATTATGCCTATACTGATCTGTCGCTATCAGCGGGATTATTTTATTTCAGCCTGCCAGAAAATCCGGGCAACGATAGACAGTGACATCAAGGTATATGATCAGCGCTACAGTGATCGACTCAATATCTCCAAGCCACAGTCACTGGGTCATTACTATCTTCTGGAACTGAAAGCTGATGAAGCCTTTGAACATGAACTGTCAGACTTGATTGCTTCATGCCCTCTGCGTCCATCCAGACACTCAAAGTACGTAAACAGTATTAGAAAACTGATCTGGAAGTAATTACACTCATACGGCCAATAACAATAATAAGGACACGGTCCGGTGAGTCTTTCTGCTTTCACGTTCAGTATGCCTGTGGCGCTTTATACGCATGGTACCGTAGCAGCTCAGATAATAAATACCCGACAAACACCAACCAGCTTATCTGCAACGCGCTCTCTGAACACAGATGAAACCACCAAGCTCGCGGATGTCGTTTTCCCATGGGCAACTACCTTCAGAGAATCAGTATCAGGCAACGTCGTCTTTAACTGATCAATCAGACTCATGTTGCATGTTTAAAAAAAGCAGGATTTCTCCCATTAAATAAGGATAAACCCAACATGTCAGACTCTGGCTTCGCAAAACAATATGGATCATGGGCATTGATTACCGGTGCCAGTGCGGGTATCGGCAGGACGTTTGCCGAAGTGCTGGCAAAAAAAGGGCTGAACCTGATTCTTGTGGCTCGTCGTAAATCACTACTGGACGAACTCGCTCAGCTGTTGGAACAACACCATGAAATCAGTACCCGTGTCATTGTTGCTGATATGTCGGATACATCAGAGGTCAACCGGGTGATAGAACAATCCGCCGACCTGGAAATCGGTCTTGTGATCCCCAATGCGGGCATAGAAACCCATGAACTGTTTGATCAGCAGAGCTGGCAACAAGTGGATAGCCTGCTGCAAATCAATATGGCGGCACCGACCCGGCTGGCTCACCACTTTGCTGGACAAATGCGTCAGCGGGGGCGGGGAGGCATTTTATTTGTGTCCAGCATCATGGCTTATATGCCTTCAGCCTATCTGGCCCAGTACGCAGCCAGTAAAGCCTATATCCAGCTTTTAGCTGAAGGGATGCATAAGGAACTGAAATCTTCCGGCGTTGATGTCACCGTACTTGCACCAGGATTAACCGATACGGATATGGGACAGTCCGTCACCGGAGGCCTGAATACAATGTTCAGGCAGCCACTGATGAAACCAGAGGCTGTCGTTCAAGCAGGCCTGTCGGCTCTGGGGAAGCGCCCGGTGCGTATTGCAGGATGGATGAATCGACTGAATGTTTTTATGGTTTCCCGTTTATTGCCACGGGCATTTTCAACCGCTCTGACCCATAAAATGTTCAATAAGCATTGATCCATAGAGACGGAAAAGCACACAGAGCAACTGCTCTTGTGTGCTTCATTCAATGTTGTACCAACCGTACTAGTCAGAAACGGATTTCAAACGCAGTTCTTTGGGCATGGTAAAGACGATGTTTTCGGCTTTGCCATCCAGCTCCTCTGGTAATTCTGCGCCAAGTTCTTTCAAGCGTGTGATAACTCCCTGAACCAGAATATCCGGTGCCGAGGCACCTGCTGTGATACCAATGGCAGTTTTGTCCACCAGCCATTCCGGTTTGACATCTTCTGCATTGTCCACCAGATAAGCTTCAGCACCCGTACGCTCAGCCAGCTCCCGCAGACGGTTAGAGTTTGAACTGTTAACTGAACCGACCACTAATACCAGGTCACACTGTCCTGCCAGAATTTTTACCGCATCCTGTCGGTTCTGCGTGGCATAGCAGATATCGTCTTTCCGTGGTCCCTGTATCTCTGGAAACTTAAGTCGCAACGCTTCAATAACTTTGGCCGTATCGTCCATGGAGAGTGTTGTCTGGGTGACATAGGCCAACCGGGATGGGTCTGACACCTCAAGAGCACGAACATCGTTTTCGTTCTCCACCAGATACATAGCTCCACCGTTTCGAGAGTCATACTGCCCCATGGTGCCTTCCACTTCAGGATGCCCATGGTGACCAATCAGTACGCACTCCATACCATCCCGGGAGTAACGAACCACTTCCATATGAACTTTTTTGACCAGCGGACAGGAAGCATCAAAGACTTTCAGGCCACGTCGCTCTGCCTCATCTTCCACGGCTTTGGAAACACCATGAGCACTGAAAATAACGATGACGTCATCGGGCACCTGATCCAGCTCATCGACAAAGATTGCCCCGCGCTCCTTCAGGTTTTCCACCACAAATTTGTTATGTACCACCTCATGACGGACGTAAATAGGAGGACCAAAAACATCAAGCGCTCGGTTGACGATCTCAATGGCACGGTCCACACCTGCACAAAAGCCACGGGGATTAGCCAGTTTGATTTTCATAGGGGAATCACCAACCTTTTCTACCACTACTTTTTATAGCTCTGGGCTATTAGTTATAGCTCAGGGTGTCTGTACATCCAGAATCTGTACCTCAAAGATCAGGTGTCGACCTGACAGAGGATGATTGAAGTCAACTTCAACCACTTCATCATCAAAAGTCCGGACCACGCCGGGAAGCTCACTGTTGGCTGCATCAGAAAAGGACATCACCAGCCCTTCTTCCAGTTCAACCCCACTGGCAAAGCTGCCCCTGGGAATGCGCTGCACATTATTGGGGTTTGGCATGCCAAACGCTTTTTCCGGAGGAATCCGGGAAACCCGGTCTTCACCAGAAGCCAGGCCGTACAGTGTTTCTTCAAAGCCTTCCGGGAGATTACCATCACCAATGGTCAGAAATGCAGGTTTCTCCGATGGCGTACTGTCCACCACACTCCCATCATCCAGCTTCAGGGAAAAATGCAGAGTGACCTTACTGCCTTTATCAATTACTGCTGACACCGTAACTCGCTCCTGCTCTTCTATTTATCGTTACTGCTACCTTCAGGCGAAGGGTTATTCCGGAACATATCCAGAATCAACATGGCAGCCCCCACGGTAATAGCCGTATCCGCCAGGTTGAACGCAGGAAAATACCAGTTTTTGTAGTAAAACAACAGAAAGTCGGTGACATGCCCGTGCAACAGGCGGTCAATCAAATTCCCCAACGCACCCCCCAGTATCAATGACAGAGAACAGGCCTGCCAGTTTTCACCTGAGCGAAGCTGCTTCAGCCAGCCTACCAGCATGATGCTGACAATAATGGCCACACCACTGAGGAACCAGCGCTGCCAACCTGATGCATCACCCAGAAAACTGAATGCCGCCCCGGTATTGTAGGCAAGAGTCAGGGAAAAGAATGGCAACACCTGTAATTGCTGGTACAGGGAGAACTCCTGAATAACCCACCACTTTACCAGTTGATCAAGGCCGAACACGATTGCACTGAGCCAGAGCCAGTGAAGCTTTCCTGATGTATTACTCTGCATGGCCGGTTCCTGCTAAAAAAATCCATATCATTCAGTGAGTCTTGTAAATACTAAGTGTCTTGAACAGCCAAGGGATAGTGCGAATTACCGAAATCCATCAAAATTTAACCAGTTACAACACCCAAGCGTTTAATAACACGTAATAAAATAGACTACTGTCCAAAAAAATACCCGGTACTGACCGGGTATTTTTTATGCCAAAAGCTAGGGCCTGTTGACGTTTCGTTGCATGCTCAGTGGCCCAGAAAAGCGTCTTATGCGCGAAAGACTTGCGCAGAGTGTAGTTATTCTACATCAAGCTAGTCTGACAAAGCAGATGGCGCTTTTCTGGACCACCCTTCAGGCGGATCAGGGCGCCCCTATGACTTTGTTGCAGCATTTTGAAAGGCAACCAGCCTTCCTGCAATGCCGCGCCCCGTCATAGGAGCGCCCTGATCCGCTGAGCTCGGAACGAAACGTCAACAGGCCCTAATATCAAGCAAATTGACGCTGTTCGCCACTACCCTCAACGTTTTCGACACAGCGACCACAAAGATCAGGGTGTTCCGCAATGGTGCCAACATCTTCACGACGATGCCAGCAGCGATCACACTTCTTGTGCTCAGACTTCTCAACCTGCACTTTAAGCCCGGCCAATTCAGTAGCCGCAGCATCACCCGCATCAGTCAATGGCTTAACGGTAGCTGCTGAGGTAATCAGAACAAAACGCAGCTCATTACCCAGACGGTTCAGTTTCCCGGTCAACGCGTCATCGGCATACAGCGTCACTTCCGCCTCCAGAGAGCCACCGATGGTTCCAGCAACACGGGCATCTTCCAGAGCTTTATTAACGGCTGTTTTCACTTCCAGAACGGTATTCCAGTATTCACGACCCAACTCGTCACCTTCCAGACTGTTCAGTCCTTCATACCAGGTTTCCAGGAAAACAGAAGCACCACGCTGGCCAGGAATCGCTTCCCAGATTTCTTCAGCGGTAAAACTGGTGATTGGCGCCATCCAGCGGGCAAAGGCCTCGATGATATGGTACATCGCGGTCTGACAGCTGCGACGAGCCAGACTGTTCTGCTGAGTGGTGTACTGACGGTCTTTGATGATATCCAGATAGAAACCACCCAGGTCCAGTGAGCAGAAATTGTGGACCTTCTGGTATACGGAAAGGAAGTTATAGCTGTTGAACGATTCTACAACTTCATTCTGCAGTCTCAGGGTACGATCCACAGCCCATTTGTCCAGTGACAGCATATCCTCCCAGGCAACCGCATCCGTCTCCGGGTTGAAGCCGGTCAGGTTAGACAGCAGGAAACGTGCAGTATTACGGATACGGCGATAGCTGTCTGCCGTGCGCTTGAGGATATCATCAGAAACGGTCATTTCTGAGGTATAGTCTGTCGCAGAAACCCAGAGGCGCAGGATATCAGCCCCCAAAGACTTGAAAACTTTCTGGGGCGCAATCACATTGCCCAGAGATTTGGACATCTTCCGGCCATTGGCATCCACGGTAAAGCCATGGGTCAGCAGGCCTTTGTAGGGAGGCACGCCATTCATGGCAATACTGGTTTTCAGAGACGACTGGAACCAGCCGCGGTGCTGGTCAGAACCTTCCAGATAGAGATCTGCAGGGAATTGCAGCTCTTCACGCCGTTCGATAACAGAATAGTGAGTAACACCGGAATCAAACCAGACATCCAGGGTATCGGTCACTTTGACATACTGTTCAGCATCTTCCGCAGAAAGCATGTCAGCAGGCTCCAGGTCAAACCAGGCATCCATCCCTTCCTGCTCAACTTTCAGCGCGACTTTTTCAATCAGTGCCTGAGTATCCGGATGCAGTTCTTCTGTCTCTTTATGAATAAACAGGGCAATCGGTACACCCCAGGTACGCTGACGGGAGATACACCAGTCCGGGCTCTGGCCCAGCATGGCTTCCATCCGGTTACGGCCCCAATCCGGGGTAAACTCTACCCCCTTCAGGGATTCCATGGCGGTACCCAGCAGGTGCTCTTTGGTCATGCTGATAAACCACTGAGGCGTCGCACGGAAAATCAAAGGTGTTTTGGTACGCCAGCAGTGAGGGTAGCTGTGTGTCAGTTTTTCCTGAGCCAGAAGTAGACCTTTCTCAACCAGAACCTCAACAACTTTCGGGTCAACCTTATAAACGTGTTCACCGGC
Organism: Endozoicomonas atrinae; assembly: GCF_001647025.1. GTDB lineage: Bacteria > Pseudomonadota > Gammaproteobacteria > Pseudomonadales > Endozoicomonadaceae > Endozoicomonas > Endozoicomonas atrinae. Next base: position 2,698 of record NZ_LUKQ02000119.1, on the reverse strand, counting down.
AAACCGTTCTACGTTGGCACGATAGTAGCCACTGTCATCCAGGTAGTTCAGTGTTCCGATACCGTATTGACGACCGACATTAAAGTCATCAACACCGTGGTCAGGTGCCGTATGAACATTACCGGTACCCGCATCAATGGTGACATGGTCACCCAGTATCAAAGGCAGTTCTCGGTCATAAAATGGGTGAGCCACTTTCTTGTTTTCAAAAGCGGCACCCTTTGCCCGAGCAATAATCGTGTAGTCTTCAATGCCATAGCGCTGCATGGCACTTTCCACCAGTGCTTCAGCCAGAACGAGACGGGCAGGCTCACCATTGACCTGACACTGCACCAGTGCATAATCCAGCTCGCTTCCCATGCTGACCGCCTGAGAGGATGGCAGAGTCCATGGTGTTGTCGTCCAGATAACAACAGCAACCTCACCTTCACCTTCTGAACTTTCAAAAGTGAATGCACTTAACAGATCCGCTTCATCAAGCGCTGCGTAACGCACGTCAATCTGGGTAGAGGTTTTATCCTGATACTCAACTTCCGCTTCAGCCAGTGCAGAGCCACCCACAACACTCCAGTAAACCGGCTTATAGCCTTTTACCAGATGGCCATTGGCAGCAATTTTTCCGAGAGAACGAATGATGTCCGCTTCGGTCTGGAAATCCATGGTCAGGTATGGCTTGTCCCAGTCGCCAAAAACCCCCATTCGTTTAAAGTCTTCGCGCTGGCCATCCACTTGCTTGGAGGCGTATTCACGGCACTTCTTGCGGAAAGTTTTGAAATCGACTTTATCGCCCGCCTTGCCAAGCATACCTTCAACCTTATGCTCAATAGGCAGGCCGTGGCAGTCCCAGCCAGGAACATAAGGTGCATCGTAGCCACTCAATGTTTTGGCTTTAACGATAATATCTTTCAGGATCTTGTTAACGGCATGGCCAATATGGATATCACCATTGGCATAGGGAGGGCCATCATGCAGAATAAACTTATCCCGTCCCTGGCTGATCTTGCGAATTTCTTCGTAGAGATCCATGTCATACCAGCGCTTGAGCATTTCCGGCTCACGCTGGGCCAAATTGCCGCGCATAGGAAAATCGGTCTGCGGCAAATTCAATGTATGCTTGTAATCGGACATAGTTGTTTACCGGAATCTCTACGGACTATTCATCACCAAAAATCTTGCGGGCTGATTCGATATCATTAGCAATCGCTGCCCGCAAGGCTTCAAGCGATTCAAATTTCTGTTCATCCCTGATTTTTTCAACAAATTCTACCCGCAGGGTCTGATCATACAGATCTCCCTTGAAGTCGAGCATATGTACTTCAAGCAGAGGTTTGACACCCGATACGGATGGCCTGATGCCCAGGTTGGCAACCGCATTAAAACGATGGCCATCCACCAGTGTACGAACAGCAAACACGCCCTGCAAAGGCAGACGCCGACGGCATACCCTGATGTTTGCTGTCGGGAAGCCCAGGGTTCTGCCCAGCTGCTGGCCCTTCACCACCCGTCCAATCATGGTAAATGGCCTGCCCAGCATATGTTCCGCTTCGGTAAACTCATTTTCAGCCAGCGCATCTCGAATGCGGGTGCTGCTGATACGCCCCTGCTGCATTAATACGGTCTGGGTATCACAGACTTCAAACCCGTGTCGCTCACCCATCATTTCCAAATGAGTAAAATCGCCTTTTCGGTCACAACCATAGCGAAAGTCATCACCGACAATCAGATAGCGAATATCCAGTCCTTCGACCAGTGCACGGAAGACAAAATCATCAGCACTGAGACTGCGCAGCCGGTCATTGAAAGGCAGGCAGAGCACCTGATCAACATGGCTCTCAGCCAGCAGGGCCAGCTTCTCCCGAAGGCTGGACAGCCTCGGTGGTGAAGCATCACCCTGAAAATACTCTCTGGGCTGGGGCTCAAAGGTGATAACGCACACCTTGGCATCCAACTCAAAAGCCTGTTGTTTCAGGGCCTCAAGAATGGTTCTGTGGCCCACATGCACACCATCAAAATTACCGATGGTGGCCACGCATCTCTGATGTTCTGGCCTGATATTGTGCAACCCGCGGATCAACTGCATGGAGAGGCTCAGACTCCCTTACTTCCTGTATTCAACCGGTGTTTACCCGAGCCTGCCCATTATGGCGAAGCTGGCTTAACGACGAAGCCGAGCAGTATACCCCAGCCGGTTCCATGGGTCACTGAGTTGGGAAAGAAGCAAAGGAATTTATGGAGAAATCATCAATCACGGGTAATGAGCCAGGCCATGAACAGTTATAACCAGCCTCAATTTCCAGTCAGCATGAAAAATTTACAACATCTCAAAAGATGCTTTACTGAACTTCGGCAAGTTGCACAATATAGCTATGGATTTCGAAGAATGCTCCAAAACCAGCAGCCATCATCCCTGATCGAATGGCAGGCAAGTCATACAGCCTACCAAGTGGATTCAAGTCTGGAGCAGGCTTCGTGGAATTTTCGTAGAGCCTGTAAATAATTCTGTGTAAACGCCACCAAAACTATTACTCCTTGAACCGGTCAGGAAACATAATTTCAAACCGGTTCATGGCTGCTTTCCAGTTCCTGATCGGCATGGTCCATTTCTCGGAAGCTTTTTCCATGGCCAGATAGATTACCTTCATGACTGACTCATCAGTCCGAAAAATCTTCCGGTTCTTGATCGCCTTACGAATGACGC
>NZ_LUKQ02000118.1 GCF_001647025.1 Endozoicomonas atrinae | reverse complement strand
GCGATTAAGGTATTTTTTGGTTATTTCTAATAGATATTGGTAAAAATATCCTGCTCGCCAGTATGGCATATCACTGCCAGTCTCTTTATAATTGCGCCACCATTTTCATCGGTGATGTTGCGGATTTAGGCTCAGGTACGGAATTTCCGATCATGCTTCGGCTAAATATAAGGAACTTAGTGTTCTCAAATTACGACGCGTGTCTATCTGGATGCCCATCAGAATTCTGCTGATTTTTAGCGGAGCTTTTTCTGTGTCTGATCGGATTGCCAGACTGCTTTCCGGGAATGTAACTGCGCAGCAGTAACCTTGAAAAAGGGGTGCATTACTTAGCCCCTGCTGCTTGACCCTGATGCCTTCGGCCTCAGGGTTTTGATTTGCCCGGCATGTATGCTCCCCTTTCTCAAGTTGTCTACTGACCATCATGTGCAGTGCCCCGGCCAGCGTTCTGGTTACCGGGAGTTTGGTTTTTTTGTGTTTTTTCGAGAGATAATACGCAATGAACCTGGCTTCCTTAATTCGTTAGGACAGTTCCAGATCACCGGAGAGACGGGTTACTCCTGACCTCAACTTGATTGATTAGGCGAAAGGTATGATCAAAATCAAACAGGGGCTGGATCTCCCGATCTCAGGATCGCCTGAACAAAGTATCACGGAAGGCAGAGCGGCACGCTCTGTAGCCGTGATCGGCTTTGATTACGTGGGTATGAAGCCCACGATGGCGGTTGCTGTGGGAGATCGAGTTAAAAAAGGGCAACTGCTCTTTACCGATAAGAAAACACCGGGTATCCGGTACACAGCGTTGGCTGGCGGTACAGTTTCAGCAATTAATCGTGGTGAAAAACGGGTTTTGCAATCCGTGGTGATTGATGTTGATGGCCAGGAAGAGGAAGAGACCTTCACTGCGTACAAGCCTGAAGAACTGGCGGGTCTGACCGCTGATCAGGTTGAAGCGCTTTTGAATGAGTCTGGTCTGTGGACTGCCCTGCGCACCCGTCCGTTCAGCAAGGTGCCAGCACTGGGATCCCGTCCGGCTTCCATTTTTGTCACTGCCATTGATACTCACCCACTGGCTGCCAATCCGGAAGTGGTGATCAAGGAACAGACTGAAGCATTTGAGCAGGGTATCAATATCCTGGGCAAACTCAGTGGTGGCAAGATCTTCCTGTGCAAGGCTCCAGGTGCCAACATTCCTGCAGGTATTGCCAACAGTGAAGAGTTTGCTGGCCCACACCCTGCAGGCCTGCCAAGTACGCACATCCATTTTCTGGATCCAGTTTCTGCTACCAAAACGGTTTGGCAGGTGGGTTACCAGGATGTTATTGCCGTGGGTAAACTGTTTACCACCGGTAAGCTTTTCACTGATCGTGTTGTCTCTCTGGCAGGGCCTCAGGTTGAAAAGCCACGACTGGTTCGTACCCGTCTGGGTGCCTCCACCGATGAAATCATTGCGGGTGAACTGAAGCCTGCTACGAATCGTATTATTTCTGGTTCGGTATTTGGTGGTCGCACCGCCAACGGCCCATTTGCTTACCTTGGACGTTACCATAATCAGGTTTCCGTTCTGGAAGAGAGCGATGAGCGTTTGTTCCTTGGCTGGGTTAACCCAATGGTTGATCGCTTCTCCATTCTGCGCGTCATGACCTCTGGCCTCAGCAAGAGCCGTCTGTTCAATTTCACCACAACCACTAACGGTGGTGAGCGTGCAATGGTACCAGTCGGTAACTACGAGCAGATGATGCCTCTGGACATTCTGGCGACACAGCTGCTTCGTGCAATCATCGTTGGCGATACCGATACCGCCCAGAAACTGGGTGCGCTTGAGTTGGAAGAAGAAGATCTGGCTCTGTGTACGTTTGTTTGTGCGGGTAAATATGAGTACGGCCCCCTGCTGCGTGACAACCTGACCCGTATTGAGCTGGAGGGGTAATCAGTGAAGCCATTAAGAAGACTCCTTGACTCGATGGAGCCCCATTTCGTCAAGGGCGGTAAATACGAAAAGTTCTATGCGCTGTTTGAAGCAGCTGACACGCTGTTCTATACACCGCTGGACAAAACTCATAACACCAGCCACGTACGTGATGCGGTTGACCTGAAGCGTATGATGGGTCTGGTCTGGTTGTGTACTTTCCCGGCCATGTTCTTCGGTATGTGGAACGTGGGTTATCAGGCAAACACTGCCATTGCTAATGGTCTGGGTACTATCCCGACTGACTGGCACGGTATGCTGATTGCCATGCTGGCGGGTAACGATCCTGCCAGTATCTGGGATAACCTGATCTATGGTGCCGTTTACTTCCTGCCGATTTATGCCGTGACATTCTTTGTCGGTGGTTTCTGGGAAGTACTGTTTGCGATCATCCGTAAGCACGAAGTGAATGAAGGTTTCTTCGTTACTTCTGTCCTGTTTGCCCTGATCGTTCCACCATCCATCCCACTGTGGCAGGTGGCCCTGGGTATCTCCTTCGGTGTTGTTATCGGTAAGGAAGTATTTGGTGGTACTGGCAAGAACTTCCTGAACCCTGCCCTGACCGGTCGTGCGTTCCTGTTCTTCGCATACCCGGCACAGATTTCCGGTGACCTGGTGTGGACTGCAGTTGATGGCTTCTCCGGTGCAACCATGCTGAGTGTTGCTCAGCAGGGCGGTATGGAAGCGCTGCAACAGTCCATCAGCTGGATGCAGGCGTTTATTGGTGTGATGCAGGGTTCCGTTGGTGAGACTTCCACACTGGCTATCTTCATCGGTGGTGCTGTTCTGTTGTTCTCCGGAATTGCTTCCTGGAGAATTGTAGCGGGCACCATGATTGGTATGATCGCTCTGTCTACCCTGTTCAACATGATTGGCTCTGACACCAATTACATGTTCCAGGTGCCATGGTACTGGCATATGGTTCTGGGTGGATTCGCCTTTGGTCTGATCTTCATGACCACGGATCCGGTATCCGCTTCCATGACCAACACCGGTCGCTGGTTCTACGGTGCACTGATTGGTGTCATGGTTGTCCTGATTCGAGTGGTAAACCCTGCGTATCCGGAAGGGATGATGCTGGCCATTCTGTTTGCCAACCTGTTTGCGCCGCTGATTGACCACTTTGTGGTAGAGGCCAATATCAAGCGTCGGGAGGCTCGGGCCTGATGGGTAACGATTCTATTAAAAAGACACTGCTGGTTACGGTAGTACTGTCACTGATCTGTTCAGTGCTGGTATCTGCGGCAGCAGTATTCCTGAAGCCGGTTCAGGATCAGAATATCAAACTGGATGTTCAGCGTAATATTCTGGCGATTTCCGGTCTGACTCAGGATGCAAAAGCGCTGAGTGTTGCTGAAGTTACTGAGCTGTACAAGCGTATTCAGCCACGTCTGGTGGATCTGAAAACGGGCAAGTTCGTGGACGAGGCCAACGGGTTGACCGTTGATCAATACGATCAGCGTGTTGCTGCTAAAGACCCTAACGCTTCTGAAGCCCTGCCAGGCAGTAAGGATATAGCCGGTATCAAACGTCAGGCTGATGTCGCTAAAGTCTATCTGGTCGAGCAGGATGGCAAGATGCAGACTCTGATCCTGCCAGTACACGGCTACGGTCTGTGGTCTACCATGTACGGCTTTCTGGCTCTGGAAAATAACCTGAACACTGTTAAAGGTTTCGGTTTCTTCGAGCAGGCAGAAACACCGGGGCTGGGTGGTGAAGTGAGCAATCCGGTCTGGAAATCCAAATGGTCCGGTAAGGAAATTTATGGTGTCGACGGTCAGGTAGCTCTGCACGTGATCAAAGGTGGTGTTGATCCAACCAACCCGGGTGCCATGAACCAGATCGACGGTCTGGCTGGTGCTACACTGACAGCCAACGGTGTCAGCAACCTGATTAAGTTCTGGTTATCCGACACCGGTTTCAAGCTGTTCCTCAATAACCTGAAAGCGGGGAATGCATAATGTCTGTAAAGACCAAAGACATCCTGCTGGAGCCGGTGGTTAAAAATAACCCCATTACCCTGCAGATTCTCGGTATTTGCTCCGCGCTGGCAGTAACCACCAGTATGCAGGTGAGCCTGGTAATGGCGCTGGCGGTTATCGGGGTTACTACGGCTTCCAACTTTGCCGTTTCTCTGATCCGTAACCACATCCCCAACAGCATTCGAATCATCTGTCAGATGACCGTTATTGCCTCGCTGGTAATCGTGGTAGATCAGATTTTGAAAGCTTACGCCTTTGATATCTCCAAGCAGTTGTCAGTATTCGTTGGCCTGATCATCACCAACTGTATCGTTATGGGACGTGCAGAAGCGTTCGCCATGAAGAATGGTCCTGCACTGTCTGCACTGGATGGTTTCGGTAATGGTCTGGGCTATGGTGCAGTTCTACTGGTTGTTGCTTTCTTCCGTGAGCTGTTTGGTGCCGGCAACCTGTTTGGTGTGGAAATCCTGCAAACCGTGAACAACGGCGGCTGGTATATTCCTAACGGACTGATGCTGCTGGCTCCTTCAGCCTTCTTCCTGATCGGTCTGCTGATCTGGGCGATTCGCAGCTGGAAGGTTGACCAGGTTGAAGAGGTGGAATTCAAGATTGCACCTAACACCAAATTCAGTGAGGCGCACTAAGTCATGGAACATTTTATTTCGCTTTTTGTGAAAGCAGTGTTCGTGGAAAACATGGCGCTGGCTTTCTTCCTGGGGATGTGTACCTTCCTGGCCGTGTCCAAGCAGGTGAAAACTGCTATGGGCCTGGGTGTGGCGGTGGTTGCTGTGCTGACCATCACCGTGCCGATTAATAACATCATCTACCAGAACGTACTGAAGCCTGACGCTCTGGTGCCGGGAGTTGACCTGAGCTTCCTCGGTCTGATCACCTACATTGGTGTTATCGCGGCACTGGTACAGATTCTGGAAATGTTTCTGGATAAATTTGTACCGTCACTCTACAACGCACTGGGTGTCTTCCTGCCACTGATCACGGTGAACTGTGCCATCATGGGTGCGTCACTGTTCATGGTGCAGCGTGACTACAACCTGGGCGAGTCTGTAGTGTACGGCTTTGGTGCAGGCATGGGTTGGGCGCTGGCTATTGCGGCACTGGCGGGCATTCGTGAAAAGCTCAAGTACAGCGATGTACCTGCAGGACTGCGAGGTCTGGGCATTACCTTCATTACCGTAGGTTTGATGTCTCTGGGCTTCCTGTCGTTCTCTGGCGTACAGCTGTAAGGGGATTGGGACGATATGGATTCAAATATTATCTATGGCGTTGCCATGTTTACCATTATCGTGCTGGCGCTGGTGTTGGTTATCCTCGCCGCCCGTTCGAGACTGGTAAGCACTGGTGATGTGACCATCGGGATCAACGAAGATCCGGAAAAAGGCGTGACTACCGCTGCTGGTGGCAAACTGCTGAATACGCTGTCCGGTGCAGGCGTTTTCCTGCCATCCGCCTGTGGTGGTGGTGGTACCTGTGCACAGTGTAAGTGTAAGGTGCTCTCCGGTGGTGGTGAAATGCTGCCAACCGAGCGTTCCCATTTCACCAAGCGTGAAGAAAAAGAAGGCTGGCGTCTTTCCTGCCAGGTCGCTGTTAAGCAGGACATGGAAATTGAAGTTGAAGAAGAGCTCTTCGGCGTCAAGAAGTGGGAGTGCGAAGTTGTCTCTAATGAGAACGTTGCTACCTTCATTAAGGAGCTGGTGTTAAAACTGCCTGAAGGTGAAAACGTTAACTTCCGTGCCGGTGGATATGTTCAGCTGGAATGCCCTCCTCATACGGTTGAATACAAAAACTTCGATATTGGTGAAGAGTATCGTGGTGACTGGGACAAGTTTAACCAGTGGCAGTACGTTTCCAAGGTGGACGAAGAGACTATTCGTGCTTACTCCATGGCCAACTACCCAGAAGAGAAGGGGCTGTTGAAGTTCAATATCCGTATTGCTTCACCACCTCCGGGTACTGACTTTGCGCCTGGTAAGATGTCTTCTTTCGTCTTCAACCTGAAGCCAGGCGACAAGATGACCGTTTACGGACCATTTGGTGAGTTCTTTGCCAAAGAGACCGATAACGAGATGGTCTTCGTGGGCGGTGGTGCTGGTATGGCACCAATGCGTTCGCACATCTTTGACCAGCTGAAGCGTCTGTCTTCCAAGCGCAAGATCTCTTTCTGGTACGGTGCACGTTCTCTCCGTGAAGCTTTCTACGTGGATGAGTTCGACAAGCTGGCTGAAGAAAATGAAAACTTCACCTGGCATCTGGCTCTGTCTGATCCGCTGCCAGAAGATAACTGGACGGGGTATACCGGCTTTATCCATCAGGTTCTTTTCGATAATTACCTGAAAGATCACCCGGCTCCGGAAGATTGCGAGTTCTACATGTGTGGACCACCCATGATGAACGCAGCCGTGATCAAGATGCTTGAAGATCAGGGCGTTGAGCCTGAAAACATCCTGCTGGATGATTTCGGTGGCTAAACTCTGGTTTTAAAGTTTAAAAAAGGCCGGATCTCTTTGAGTCCGGCTTTTTTTATAAGTGTGCTATTTTCTCCAATAAAATTTAACTTAATGATGAAACTTATGCGCGCGCTTTTACTCAAATCAGGTATTCACTGAAAATTGCTAAACAAAAAGCGATCTAGCTGCGTGAGAAGAAATGGATGCCATAAAATTAGATGTTTCTCATGCTGTGTCTCACTCTTGGCATCATCATGCTGAATCCTGTTTGGTTGTAAGAGCCGTTAAAACGATAATTAATGGCGTTAAAGCATTTTTTGGCGGCTACTCTGTCAGTTTACAGGATAATGTAACCATTCCTTTAATGCGAAAGTATCCTGATGCAAAGTTCGCACAGTTTTTACGTAAACCTTTGAGTTCTTATGACATCAATATTCCTGAAGCCTGTTATGATCAAGTTACCTACTTATCGAATAAGGTTAGAAAATTATGTAAGGCTGGTCGTGAATTGAAGGTGAGACTTGCCTTCAAAGAGGATGGTGTAGAGGCTATACCCATGTATTTCTCTCAAAATGAAAGGTCTGAACATTTAAACGGCAAAGCTAGACGCTCAAGGATCTTTCGTCATTTGCCGGGTTCAGAAAAAATAGTCTGCCGTCATTTGTCATTTGCTTATGCAAAAGGACTCTTTGGCCGAGGTAAGGAATCATTTGCGAAAATCAACACTGAAGATAAAATTCGAGCAGTACATGTAACGATAGACGATGTGCCGGCTGGTCAGTACCCACACAGGGAAGGTTATTATTTCTCGACTGATAAATTTCCGGAAGCGTTTGAAGCATTGGCTGCCAAGCACTGGAATATTCCTGATGGCACTGAGAAGAACTATCTTATAGGCACCTCTAATCATTCAATGGCACTTCGGTTGAAGAAAAAAGGAGGCTGCATGAAAGCGATTTTTTACGAACCGAATGATACTCTGAGGCATAAGACTATTATTTTGTCTGCCCCGTCCAAAGCCAGGCATCTCAAAATCCATGACTTTGACTTCTACGACTGGCAGGATGGTGCAATTATAGATGTTGAGCCGGTTGACAACTGGAATCGCTTATCAGATTTAACTTGCTCACGTAAGGGCAGAGATAAACTTGCACAGTGTGATGTGAAGATTTTTGGTGATCTTTCCAGAAGAAACTTGACCATTCTCGCAAGGTACTATGATCACTCCAGGCACCCAAGGATTACGGAAGTACTGGATAAGCCTGAACCTTATCGAAGAAGGCGGTATAGCACTACCTGGTAACCCTGTTAGGGAGGAGGATGGTTTCCTGATGAGCTTTTGTTTACAGTGAGATCGATTTTCTTGAAAGGAGGGAATTTCCCCATAATCGTAGATTGCTTTTTCAACAAAGTTACTTGTTGACGTTGGCTTGATTTTATCAAAAGAATTCCTGATTACCACTCTTCTTCAACTCCGTAAAGAAAACCCTTTGTAGATACAGGTATTACAGGAATGCTATGTTCTGGAGCTCCATTAGAGAATCATTGTTACAAAACCTCTGTAAAGGATATGCCGACAAAGGATTTGATGTGTTCGCATCTATAATGGCTGAAGCCTAGTGGTAACCAAGAAAGAAATTAGGGTAAATATGTTGATTTAGAGTTTTTTTGATTTCACTGCTTAATTCTTAAAAATATTCCATATTAATAACCTGGTCATAGTTCCAGATTATTAATTATAGCTTGGGAACTATACCCTCTTGCAGGATATCTAATGAATATGGTTTTTATTGAAAAATTATCATGAAGATAGTTTGTTTTCTTGTTTATAGCGCTGCTTAGAGAATCATTCTTTAGCTAATAAAACAAAGGTTGCTAATAATGGATGCAATAAAGGTTGACTTTCTATCAACCCTTTCTCATTCGTGGAACTATCACGATGATTCCTGGTTCTTAATGCGCGCCTTAAAGACGGCGGGAAATGCCATCAAGGCAGCGGTTTTTCAAGGATATACCATTGATGTAAATGACAGTAAAACCCTGAAAATTCTGAATGAGAAACAAGATGCCTGGTGTAGTCAGGCACTTCGTAAGCCTTTAACTGCCTTCAATATTGATTTTGTTAAAGCAGCTGATCAGTTGCCTGAGTATATTGGTGGCAAGTTGAAAAAACTGGTTGCTAGTGGTCGGGAGTTAACCTGCCAGTTGGCCATTGGTTCTGACAGGGTAAGTCTGATACCAGTCTATTACTCTCGTAACCAGCCAACAGAAGACTTGAGTGGCAAAGTGACTAACCCTGAGAGTGGTCGCGTCGTGAAAGGTTGCGATCTGGCCCAGGGGCATGCCGAAGGTGTATTTGGCCGTGGCAAGTCGACTTTTTCCAATGTTCAAACTGCACAAAGTCTGCAAGCATTTTCTCCTAATCTTCCAGATCACGATGCATTAAAATCAGGGGTATCCGCAGAAGCTTACTATTTTGCTCAGGGTAATATGTCAGAAGCGCTGGAACGCATTGCCAGTAAGTACTGGGATTTAGACAGTGGTGAGAATAAAAGTTTTCTGTTCAATATTGGCAGCGATGTGATGGCTCTCAGAATCAAGAAAAGGCCAGACTGTCTAAAAATCATCTTTTATGATCCTGTCGATTCTTCAAGGCATGAAACGCTATTACTGTCGGGCTCCGAACAGGCACGTTCATTGACAATCAAAAATTTCCTCTCAAGAGCAGTGCATTCTGATAGCCCTTTGCTTTCAGTAGGTTCAGAAAAGGCTGGGGTGATTACAGCCCTGAAGCGCCAGCCGAATCTAAACCAGTGCGCAGTATGCTCATTTGGAAAACTGGAGCCAGAGATGGTTCAGGCCGCGATGAAACATGGTCACTTTGGCCATTCGGCAATTTCCAGGCAACGGTTTCAATCTATGCGCGGTCAGCTGTCACAGCAAGACTGGTTTTCAATGTTGCAGGCTGAAGATAAATTGCATGCAACAGGGCTATATAACGCCTGTTGCAGGAATAACCATCAGGCCGCGTGTGAGATGATTCAGTTGATGTCTGACAGTATTTCAGACAGTTGGGAGCTGAAGATGCTGCTCTCTGGAAAGTGGGTGACTCGATCCATGGTCAATACTGGCTTTACAATGCCTCCAAAAACAGGGTCAGGACTTGTCTCACTGTTGCCTGCATATATAGCGGCTCACCAGCGGGCTGATCGTAGTTGCCTGGATGTGGCGATTGCAAATAATAATTTTAACACAGCATATGCTTTAATGAATGCCATCACCAGTAGCCGCGCATTGTCACCTGAGCATAGAAAAGAGCTACTGCAGAATCCTGACGGGGAGTCTGTTCTATTTTCATTATTGAAACAAAAAACCGGGTATGAACCACAGCTGTGTGAACTAATCACTGGAGCTGTGACTCGAAGTGACCTGCCCTTTGATCAGAAGCTGGCTCTGACCCAGTCAACCAATTCAGAGGGGAAAACGTTTTTACAAGTGGTCAGGGATTCGGGTCGCTGGGATTTATTTCATGCCTATAATCATGCTGTTAACAACAGTCCATTGACTTACTCTGAGCAAGTAAAGTTGGTTGCTAATACTGCATCATGGGGAGGGTGAGACATAGCAATCCGCCCCCTCCATTCTCAAGTAAGGTTTAGTACATTGCTTGAGAATAGAGGGTATGACTAATACCCTTTCCAGGGCACCAGTTTCTTCTCCAGATGACGCATCAGAAAATTAAAGCCATAGGGAATCAATCCAATAAGAATAATGCCTGCAATTACCGTGGTCGTTACTATATATTTGGCCGCGTTCAATACCATTAACCCGGTGCTTGTTTCAGCAATCATTCCATAGGCTACCAGTGTTTCCAGCCATGATCGATACCACTTCTCAATCCGGTCAGGGGCCTGGTAGACAAAGCCTTTTTTCACTTCTACGGGACCTGCAGGGTTCAACAAATCGCATTTTCCTTTATGATGCTTCTGGCATCGCTTTCACTGATCAAGGCAGTTTATGTGGTGTTTTGATGTAAACTGCGACATAAGAAATGAAATGGAGTTACGCAGAATGAGTTCATCCACCGTTTTGATCACAGGGGCAACCTCCGGTTTTGGTCTGGCCAGTGCCAGGTTGTTTGCTGAGCATGGTCATTCTCTGATCATCACCGGTCGCCGTTCAGAACGCCTGCAGGCGCTGGCGGATGAGTTGACGTCTAAAGTACCGGTTCTCAGTGTGACTCTGGACGTTCGCGATACCCAGGCGGTATCGGATATGGTGGATTCACTGCCCGACAGTTTTCGAAATATTGGGGTTCTGGTGAATAATGCCGGTCTTGCGCTGGGAGCAGGCCCTGCGTGGGAAGCCAGCCTGGAAGACTGGCAGACCATGATTGATACTAATGTGACCGGACTGGTGAATGTGACTCATAAATTACTGCCCATTCTTCGTGACCAACCTAAAGCGTCCATCATCAACCTGGCTTCAGTCGCTGCCAACTGGGCTTATCCGGGGAGTCATGTCTATGGAGCGAGTAAGGCATTTGTTGCCCAGTTCTCCCGCAACCTCCGCTGTGACCTGGCGGGCAGTGGCGTCCGTGTGACCAGTCTTGAACCTGGCATGTGCGAAACCGAGTTTTCACTGGTGCGTTTCAAGGGGGATCAGGAGAAGAGTGACAGTATTTATAAAGGGGTTAATCCGCTGCGCCCGGAAGACATTGCCGATATTATTCTCTGGATTGCCCAGCAGCCAGCGCATATCAATATCAACAGTCTTGAAGTAATGCCAACCTCGCAGGCGTGGGATAATTTCAAAGTCGTTCGGAAAACTGACTGACGGGATGCTTTTTGAACCACAGAGATCACAAAGAAGAGCTTTTCTTTTCCTCAGGGTTCTTTGTGACCTTTGTGGTTCAATCTTCAGCCCTCGAAATCGTTTAATGGCTCATTCTCAGTGAGGCCGAACCGCTATGCTGGCTGAACAATCTGCCATGAGCCATCGGCTTGAAGACAGGCCTGCCCCCAGGCTTCCTCGGTTTTTCCTCCAATCGTAACCGACTGTTGAAACTCTCGACAAACTAGCCCGGAGGTTGAGCTTTTGCCTTCTTTGGTGGCAACAACATAACCATTGGCGTCACCATCGCTCCAGATAATCTTCTCACCTACCGGAGCCGTAGTCGCTTTAACTTGTGCCGCTTCGTGCTCACGCTGGGCTGCTTCATTGATGTTATCCAGAATTTTCAGCGTAATGGCCGTGAATGCAAGCCATTTCATTGCATCATGATCATCATGGTAGTGGCCATAACCCGCATAAGGGTGTCCATGTGGGCGAATCACCACAATGTTATTAATAACCCTTCTGCGGGGGACTACAATCGGTTGAACTCTGACCCGGCGTTGCTCATCCCAGCGGTCATCCTGACGATAGTCCCTCCGGTCATCACGACGATCCACACGATCATCCACTCTTAAATCAGCCGCCAGAGGCTGAGAAACCAGGCCAAGAGACAGTAATACCAACAGTGGTGAGAGCAGCTTTTTCATATCTATGATTCCTTTTCCTGTAGTCAGGCTTCTTTACCCCACAGCAGAACGGTTGCCTGGGCACGCCCTTTGCCTTTGGTCTGATACCAGAAGGAGACTTTTTCGATGGTACGAGCTTTACCTGGCAGGTCGATCTGACGGGTGCTGCTGTTCTTGCGAACCAGGCCCTTCATGGCAATTTCACGGGTCTGACCATTTCGGTAATGGATGATGGCTCGCTTGAAGTCCACATCTGCACCACGAACCTTGAACTGAATTTTTCGGAACAACCCTTCTCGAGCCCCCACGAAAATGGTATCCGTTTCTGTACGACGACTGACCTGCTTTTCACCCAGTAGTTCCCAACCAGAAGCCTGTACTGGTTGAATGAAGAGCGTAGTAATGAACATGGCAATCAGGCTGAAAACGGTAAGAAGACCTTTCATGGCTATTTCAACTCCAGTCATTTTTGTTGGTATGCATATTAATACGCAATTTAAAGGCGTTTGTTCTAAATCGGTATTGTGGATTTTACTTACAAGAAGTTATTGAATGACAAAACTGAGGTGCCCAGGGCAATTTTCAATGTCTTCAGCGCGTCATTTTCCGAAGTAACCGCCTTCAGCTGCTCAAGCAGACGCATCATCGCTCCCTGGGTGGTAGGGTGGGGGGCACGGGACATCAGGTTATCAATAAACATTCTGACGACATTGCGAAAATGAGGGTCACTGTTTAATGCCGTTTCCCAGGATGAGATAAATGACTGACTGCTGGTGAAATCGAGATTCCTCGCAACGATCGGCATCACCTTGCCCTGGAGGGCGGTAACAAAGTGCATTCTGCTTGGGTAGTAACGCTGCAGGGTTGATTTGCTGATGGTCAGCTCTCTGGCCAGGCGGTCATAAGTGATGGCCTCCCAGCTTTCTGTCATAAATATATTCAGAATAACTGCGTCGTACATTTGTTTACGGCGGGCACGCTCTTCACTACTGATTTTAGCCATGGTCTGTTTCTGAGAGCTCTCTTTCTGGCAATGGGTATAGCTGTTGTATACACATTAAGGTTACTGAAACTGGCGCTCCATACTATTTAGCATACAGCGCTTGTCAACAGGATAATTGCGAGCTTGTTTAATCTATCCTTTGTTAAAGGTTATTTTGAGTACTTGTATGCATTAAGGCAAGTGTTTTATGCTTTAAATCTGGAAAGCGGTTTGATGATATATCTGGGTCAATGAAATATGTAAAAAATGATCTTGGGGGTATAAGAATCCCGCTCATGTGCTGTATGTCTATGATTCAGCATTGGAATGATTGTTAGGGGTGACTGATATTCACTCCCAGCTCGCTTTTTTGATGGTTTCAAATAAGTCGTTACACTCGGCTTCCAGTATTCCACCAACGACCTTCGTTTTTCTGAATGGTGTTCTTCTGGCCACTTCCTCCGCACGTATATCAATTTGCTTCCATCCCAGCTGTTTCAAATAGGGGATTGATGTTCCGTAATAAACGTTTTGAATACCACACCATTCAATAGCACTCTGGCACATAGGGCAGGGCTCTGCAGTGGTGTAAAGCGAAAGGTTCGACCAGTCTCTGGAATGATAAACATGTGCGCACTGATTGATCGCATCAATCTCACCATGAAAGATCGGGTTTTCAGCAACCCGGTTAAAGCCGGTCGCGATAACTTCCCCGGAACCTTGATCCACAATAACAGAGCCAAATGGATATTCAGGCACTTGCCTGGCAACGGAAATGGCAATTTTCATATAATCTTCGTGGCAGTGTCCTTTCAGGTATTGATTTGATTTCATATTTTCTGCTGCAGCTTCAGAAGGTCTGGCAAGCGTCATGGAAAGTCCAACAAAAGAGAGCAGCGAATCCAGAAAAAATCGACGACGAGTAACATAAAGCGTCGTTTTTCTTTATTACCAGCTGAAAATGAATCTGAATACTTCACGCTCTACACTGCACATTCAATATATGGTCAGTGCAGTGTAGAGGCATATAGAAAAAGGGGGGATGAAAAAATGCAGGTATTGAATCACTGGATCCCAAAATGATGAAAAACAGCCTGACCGGTTTTTACAATTACCTGGTTTCTTTCTTCAAAGCTGGCGTTTGTACCCGTCATATAAATACTGATGATGAGTGGCAGCCTTTTTTTACTCCAGACAATGGTGGTGATCCCTCGCGAACCATGGCCGCCCGCACCTGAGCGGTCAGCAATTGACCAGCCCTCTGGAAGCACAGAGCGAAGCAGGTTGTCTGCTACCTGGTTGCCCATCATCCATGTTTTCAGCTGGGCCCGAGAAACGTCAGAGAGGGTATTCCCCAAAATCAGCTGGTTAAGGGTGTTTGTTATTGCCAGTGGCGTTGTGGTGTCCCGGTTGTCACCCGGATGTGATTCATTTAATTCAGGCTCAATCCGGTCAAGGCGGGTAATACTATCCCCTGCAGAACGGAGAAAATCAGTCAGTTTCTGTGGGCCGCCGATGCCGGCCAGTACAAGATTGGCAGCAGTATTGTCGCTGGTGGACATTGTCGCTTCACAGGCTTGCTCCAACGTGATTTTCTGGCCCACTAGGGGTTCAGTGACCGGTGAATAAGTGACCAGTGACTCCCTTTCAATTAGGGATTCAGTGGTCAGTTTCTGCTTTTG
The DNA here is from genome assembly GCF_001647025.1 of Endozoicomonas atrinae. Lineage (GTDB taxonomy): Bacteria > Pseudomonadota > Gammaproteobacteria > Pseudomonadales > Endozoicomonadaceae > Endozoicomonas > Endozoicomonas atrinae. Next base: position 2,545 of record NZ_LUKQ02000118.1, on the reverse strand, counting down.
TTGATCAACATCCGCGAGCAATTTGGCACAGGCCAGCGTTTTGAACGTGCTCATTAATGGAAAGCGGGTGTTGCCTTGATAATGCCATAGAGACTGGTCTGAAGTGTCCAGTACGGCAACACCGATTTGGCCCTCGTAGCGATTTTCCAGGTCGCTGATGAGTTCAGATACCGGATGAGCAAGCGCGTATGGAGATAAAAAGAAAAGGGGAAATGCTACCAGAGAGAAAAAAAGCGATCGTTTGGTCATTGATAAGGGCATTGGTATTTAGTGAGCGCGATCAAGGAGGCTGGATGCTATCATCGAAAAATGACTTCAGGCCAGTTTTTTAGGGATGTAGTGACTGTATGTATTCAAATAAAGTGGTCATTGTCACCGGCGTCAGCCGGGGCATTGGTAATGCCATTGCCAGGGCTTATCTGGAGCAGGGGGCTGCAGTGGTTGGCTTCGATCTGCATAATCCATCAATCCCTGGTATGGATTTCTATTGTGTTGATCTTGGAAAACCGGAAATGATTGAGGGAGCCTTTGATGACATGGTTCACCAATATGGTACTGCACATATTCTGGTGAATAATGGTGCCATCAGCCAGTTTCATAAACCGGTTTTTGAACTCAGTGCCTTGGAGTTTTCCAGCGTTATTGATGTCAACCTGAATGGCAGCTTTAACTGTGCGAGAGCGTTTATTAAACGCCATAGTGATGAGGGCTATGGTCGTATCATCAATATAGCATCTACCCGCTGGTACCAGAATGAACCAGGCTGGGAAGCCTATGGTGCTTCTAAAGGTGGGCTGGTATCACTGACCAATACACTGGCCATTTCACTGGCAGAAACACCAATTACGGTGAATGCAATCAGTCCGGGCTGGATTCAAACGGAAAATTACGATGACCTGACTGAGCAGGATCATCGGCAGCATCCGTCAGGGCGTGTGGGTAAGCCACGGGATATTGTCAATACCTGCCTGTTTCTGACTCATGAAGAGAATGACTTTATCAATGGTGCCAATATTGTGGTTGATGGCGGAATGACGAAAAAAATGATTTACCTATAGATCGTACAGGTGGCGCAAACTGCACCAATTTCGATAGGATTTATTCACTGCAAGCGTTGACCAAACACTATACTGGGCTCTCTTATCACAATTATAAAGAGGAACGGTGAGTATTTCCGGTGTAGTGCATACGGTTGTTCTGGTTATTCTCCTGTCTTTTTCACTGGTTGTCGTTGCTGAACCACTGGCCAGAAAAACGTGTGTTGAGAAAACCCGGAGCCGGCTTGACAGTGATGTCAACGGTTCTGTGTATTCATTTTCGGTAGAAAATATTGACAGAGCGCTTCAGGTTATTCCCAGCCAGCAGAAGTACCCCGACATAAAATTATGGTCCTGTGGTCCAAATTCGATTGCCCGGGCCATGATACTTGTCTCAGGGGAGCGTATTTTTGCTTCGGAATTGGAATATATACACTTTGCCAGAAGTGTACCCAAGACCCTTGGGGAATATATCGATCACCGTTTTGATGAGCGATTGGACATCGACAATCACTTTCTGAAAACGCTTAATTACCCAATGCGGCTGTTTTATATCAACACTTTTCTGCATTTAATTACGACAAGACTGTCACTGGATATAGGGGCACTGCCTGTCTGGCTGGCGGACTATATGAATGAGTACGTCGCATTGTCGAATTGGCCCGATTTCTATTTTGAGTTTTATTCCTCAACGACATTTCCACCGGTTAGAGATGAAATCAAGTCCCATTTGTCAATGGGGCATGCAGTTATTCCATTGTTAATAATGGGACCACTTAATTGGCACTATCTCAATATCATTGAATGGGATGACAGTGATGAAAGTGTTCTGGTTCTGGATACAGACTCCAGGGTTTATCGCTGGCCAGTCAGTGCCCTGGAGTGTCTGATGAATACTGGTACAAACCATCAGTGGGCAGGGTTGGATGATATGTTCTCTCTGGGGATTGCCCGTCTGGGCAATCAGGTTTCCGAAGTTAATTATTTCAATACCATTTTTGTCTCACTGTACCCTTCATCAGGAAAGTGAAAGCAAGACTCTGTCATTGATTCGTGAGCATGAGTCCCAACACTTCAAGGCAGCCAAAGGCCATTGGTAGTCGTGTAGAGGTAGACTCCACAGCAATACTCAACGGTTCTCTCTCCAAAAGCTTCTCTCTACGGGAATTGAACCCTCGCTTCGTAATGTATCCTGGAAGCACTCCGTTCCAACGCATATTTCTGAACCTTGATTACCCCGGCTCATAATTGAAGGTTCAGGAGCCAGGGTTGAATGCTTGAGCAGTTTTTTTCGATGACTTTTATCCAGAGGGTCTGAGCTTCCCAGGTTGTCGAAATTAAAAATGGAACCAGCATTTTCAACATTTACCGCATAAAAATAATACCAATCGCATTTTCTAAATCCTTAAGCTGCCGCCAACTATGCTTAGGCATCATTACCATGCATTATCTAGAACAGATGTCTCGTCGACCACAGCTACCCGAAGGTTTTAATGATGTTGATTTTC
>NZ_LUKQ02000117.1 GCF_001647025.1 Endozoicomonas atrinae | reverse complement strand
GATCATCCTGAGTTTTAATCTGACTGGCTATTTGATCTACCAGTTTTTCGTTGATTTCAACGCTCATTGTTATTCTCCATTTTGGAGTATTAACGACAAGCGTTTACACAATTTAAATTACATTCCCTCAAGGGTTTTGAAGTCTTAAGTAAACCTTTTCTAAACCCTTTGTGTCTCGGTGTCTTTGTGGTTCACAAGAAAGTTATTTTACTTAATTCACTACCCAGTGACGTTCCCAGTTGGTTAATACGCGCTCCGGATACCAGGTTTTGCCCAAACTTCCATTATACCTGGCCAGTGCCCTGGTCAGATTACCTTTCTCTTTCTCAAGGTAGTAACTGAGAATGGTGCAGCCATAGCGTAAATTGGTTTGGATGGTGATGAGGTTATCTTTATCCCGGCCAATCACATCTTTCCAGAACGGCATAATCTGCATCAAACCCTGGGCTCCAGCAGAAGAAACAGCATATTGGTCAAAGGCAGATTCTGTCTGAATCAGTGCCAGCACAAGCTCCGGTTGCAAGTCGACTTTTGAAGCTTCGAAGTGAATCATCTTGAGTACTTCAAGCCGAAGTGTCGGGTCTTTAATAAACCGGGCTAAACGGGCGGACATATCAACCAGCCAAACCTCGGCTTCAAACTGATCATCGAAACTGCTGGGTTGATCCAGCGAACGTGACAGCACTTCCTTTAAAATCGGGTCGTGCCATTCCGCGTGGCTGGACAGCGGCATGACAAGAACAGCCACAAGCCCCAAAGCCCGTAACAGGGCTTTGGGGGTGACGGTTTTCAACAAGCTACTTATAGTGAGTAAACGGCTGTTGGCAAATAAAATGCCGTTAGCGATTTGTACGCTTCTTAAGTAATTCGATGATTTCACTGAGCTGAATATCTTCTTTATCGTTTGCAGTCCGGTGCTTGTATTCTACCATGCCATCGGCCAGGCCACGGTCACTAAGTACCACACGGTGTGGAATACCAATAAGTTCCATATCGGCAAACTTAACACCAGGGCTAGCTTTTCTGTCGTCCATCAGAACTTCAAAGCCTGCTGCAGTCAACTCCTGATAGAGTTTTTCGGCAGCCTCACGAACTACTTCGGATTTCTCGATCTTCAGGGGTACCAGGGCAATCTGGAATGGTGCAATGGCTTCCGGCCAGATAATACCGCGGTCATCGTAGTTCTGCTCAATGGCAGCCGCGACGGTTCTGGATACTCCGATGCCGTAGCACCCCATGGCCAGGGGAATGCTCTTGCCATTTTCACTCAGTACAGTGGCATTCATCGCTTCACTGTATTTAGTGCCAAGCTGGAAAATATGGCCGACTTCAATACCGCGCTTGATAAACAGCTGACCGTTACCACATGGGCTTGGGTCACCTTCCTGAATATTGCGCAGGTCTTCTACGCGGCTGAAGTTGCAGTCACGTTCCCAGTTGATCCCGAAGTAGTGCTTGCCTTCGATGTTAGCTCCAGCACCAAAGTCCGCCATTTTCTCTACGGTTCGGTCAACAATCACAGGAATTGTGCAGTTAACCGGGCCCAGAGAACCAGGGCCTGCGCCCATGATGCCTTTAACTTCTTCTTCAGTGGCAAATCGCAGAGGGCTGGCCACATCAGCGAGGTTTTCAGCCTTGATCTCGTTCAGCTCATGATCACCACGGATCAGCAGGGCAACGAAGTCGCTGTCCGCACCATCTGCTGCGGCGACAATCAGGGTTTTGATGGTTTTTTCAACAGGCAGGTTGAACTGCTCTACCAACTGATCGATGGTTTTGGCATCCGGGGTATCAACCAGCGTCATCTCTTCAGAAGGAGCAGCTCGGTCACCTTCAGGAGACAGAGCCTCTGCTTTTTCAATATTAGCAGCGTAATCGCCCTGGTCACTGAACACGATGGCGTCTTCACCGGATTCCGCCAGAACATGGAACTCCTGGGAGCCGCTGCCACCAATAGCACCACTGTCGGCCTGAACGGCGCGGTACTCTAAACCCAGGCGGTCAAAGATGCGGCAGTAGGTATCATGCATATTCTGATACTCTGATTTCAGGCATTCTTCGGTGGCATGGAATGAATAGGCGTCCTTCATCAGGAACTCACGGCAACGCATCAGACCAAAACGCGGGCGACGTTCGTCACGGAATTTGGTCTGGATCTGGTACAGATTGATTGGCAGCTGCTTGTAACTGTTCAGGTCATTACGGGCGATGTCTGTGATGACTTCTTCATGGGTTGGACCGATAACGAAGTCACGACCATGGCGGTCATTAATTCGGAGCAGCTCTGCACCGAACTGTTCCCAGCGGCCTGACTCCTGCCATAATTCTGCAGGCTGAACAGCTGGCATCAGGGTTTCCAGTGCACCGGAGCGGTTCATCTCTTCCCGGACAACATTTTCAACTTTCTGCAGGACTTTCAGACCCAGCGGCAGCCAGGTATAGAGGCCGGATGCCAATTTACGGATCATACCTGCGCGCAACATCAGCTGGTGGCTGATTACCACGGCATCGGCAGGAGTCTCCTTGAGGGTTGGAATCAGATACTGACTGGTTCTCATGTGCTCATTTACCAGGCTATTCAAAAAAAGCGTGTCAAAATTTGACGTCAATTAATGCGCCATTTTAAGGCCAATCAGTTATTATACCAACCGCTGTTTCAAAATCCCCTGTTGTTGATCATTAGTTCTCAGTTGTCCCTTTTTTCTAAGTAATACAAGCTGGAAAAAGGGAGGGAGTGGAACTAAATGAAGAATTACTTCTCTATTTTATTTTCACTGGATGGGCCGTGCCATGAGTCGTTTTGAACTGGATCCTCAGTTGGCAAGAGACTGTGTCGTTGTTGGTGATTTCCCCGTTTGTCGCCTTTTATTGATGAACGATAGCCAGTATCCATGGTTTATCCTGGTGCCTCGTGTTCAGGGTGTAGAAGAAATTTATCAGTTGGATGAAACTGATCAGCAACAACTCCTTTTTGAATCCTCTTATCTGGCGGAGATGCTTCAGGTGCTTTTTTCTGCGGAAAAGATGAATGTTGCCGCCCTGGGTAACGTGGTTCGACAGCTGCATGTACACCACGTGGTGCGATATAGCACTGATGCTGCCTGGCCAGCGCCGGTCTGGGGCAAGCATCCAGCAAGACCTTATACAGATGAAGCGCTTTCAGAGGTTATGCAAAAGTTGAAAAAGAGTATTTCAGATATGCCTTCTTTTCAGTGGGCTCATACAGATGTGTAAGGTAAATTTGGAAGGCTGAAGTTCAAGGAGTAGACTGCGCACAACAATCCATTTCCAACCGCGCATAGATGAATGTTATCCCTCACCTGTTCTCTGGTTGGAAATGGTATGGCGGGCTGCCTGTGGGAGTAAAAAATTATGCTAGATGAACTGCTTGAACTGCAAACCCAGTTGAGTTACCAGGAAGACACGATTGCTCAGTTGAATGAAGTGGTTACTCGACAACAGAAAGATATTGAACGTTTAACGGAAGCTTTTGCGCAACTGAAGAAACAGTTTGAGAATATGGCGGCTGAGCAGTTGGAAAGTCAGGAAGAATTGCCCCCTCCTCACTATTGAGGGCTGATGTGATTTTGTGTGTTTTGGCTGGAGAGGTTCTTCTCCAGCCAGTAAGCTGGACAAGCTTATCTTCCTTTTGGTGCGGCAATGACATCTTCTGCCTGAAGACCTTTGTCTTTCTCAACCACAATGAACTCAACCCGCTGTCCCTCACTGAGGGTTCTGTGTCCTTCACCGCGTATAGCACGATAATGTACAAATACATCTTCACCCATATCACGGGTAATGAAGCCAAATCCTTTAGTAACATTGAACCATTTGACAGAGCCGGTTTCACGTCCAGAGAGGTCAAATGTTTCGGGCTGTGAGCTGGAAAGACTGTTCAGGTTGGCGATGACATGAAATAAGGTACCCGTGCTGATTGAAAAGAGCGTAACCTGGTCGAGAGTAACACCGGAAATCATCAGGGTGTTGTTATAGGCGAAGCCAACAGCAGCAGTGAGCGCTGAAAACAGCAGGATGGATCCGGCTATCTGAAGCCACCTTTGGAAGCCGTTGCGTCTGCTCAGGTAGGCTCCTGCCATCAAGTTTACTGAAGCAGCCATCAGCAATAATGCGATTACCGGGTTCGCTGGATTGGCTGCTGCTGGTGATGGCAGGTAGAGGTTGGCCATGATGGCAATGACGAGAAAAAATGCCAAAAGGCCCGTTAAAAGGTGAAGGATTTTTAAATGTTTCAAGGCATGTTCCCTTTATTTGTTATCTGTATCAGTTGAAAACATCGAGCCCTTCTACAAGTAAGCTTTCAGAACAACAGTTATCCGCGAAAACAGAATCTGTGAAAAGCTGTCGTACATTTTTGATCATGACTATCTGAACCGCTTTCTTGAGCCCGACTTAATACTTTGTGCGACTTATTCTGATGGAACACATGGTTTCCCATATCAGTCGTTAATGTACCTTTATGGTGCTTTTTTCTCAAATTTTGGCGAGCTTGCTCGAAACTTAACGTGAATAGATGCACTTCATGGTTGGTCCAGGCAAGCGAGAAAGGATCTATAAATAGCGCTGTGAACTTTCTGACTGTTTGTTGAAAGGTTTGATTGGCTCTGTTATTTGGGTGTGAATCTTTTGGTAAAAAATGCTCGACGTGGAAAAATACCGATATTATAGTGGTATTCAGTATCTTAAATATCTACTGCAGCCGCCTTCTATTACAGTTTGTGTTGTTGTGGAAAGTGTTTAGAGGTTGTTGGTTGTTAATAGATAGCGTTGTACTCATGGAGTGGTAAGGCATCTTTTGTCATGTCTTATTGAGAATGGAGGTACGAAATCCGCCTGGTGCTGTGGCAGGTAATGCAGTAGCTGATTGTTGCAGTTAGCTGGTAAAAGCAGATCGCTTTAATCCAGAGAGCAGCAAAGACATTGGCAAGCGCTTAATGCCCTCTTTTAAAGGGAAAGCCTAAAGGGAAGGCTTAAAAGGAATTTTCATCAGGAGAGTATGACTATGGCTGGTAAAAAAACACCCGCAATCAAGGAAAAATACAGCAAAACCCAGATGCTTGCAGAGATAGCAGATAATACCGGGCTTAGCAGAAAGCAGGTCGGGGCTGTAATGGACGAGCTGGGTGATCTGGTTGAACGCCATATTAAGAAGCGAGGTTGTGGTGAATTTACATTGCCTGGGCTTTTAAAAATTGTGACCAAGAAAAAACCGGCTCAAAAAGCCAAGAAAGGGGTACCGAACCCATTTAAACCCGGTGAATTAATGGATGTGCCAGCCAAGCCCGCCTCTATTCAGGTGAAGGTAAGGCCGTTGAAGAAGCTGAAAGAATTTGCAACATCGTAGGCTGCTCGCAGGAGTAGCAAAACCAAAGGGGCTTAACGCCCCTTTTTTTATGGTTGCAATTTGATCTGGGTTGTAGAAAAATGATTTCACATTGCGAAAAGGACGTATATCACCAAGGGGAACTGCTTATGTCAGTTGGTGGTAGTCGCAATAATAAACACAACACAAAGTACACAGGGAGCAATTCCGATTATGAAAACCCTCGCTAAAAGCGCACTGGGTGTAGCCGTTGCTGCGGCTGTTGCAGCTACTTCTGTTCAGGCCTCCGAAGCGGTAACCATGGATCCAAGCCTGACCTTTACCTACAAAAACTTCTATTGGAATGAGAAGGACAAGACCGGTGATGACACTGGTTATGATCGTAAAGAGTGGGTTCACGGTCTGGTTGCTGACTTTGATACCGGTTATGTAAATGATCTGGTAGGTGCAGTGGTTACAGCTGGATATGCGGGTCCTCTGAGCGTAAAAGCAAACAGTGAGTTTAAAACAAACGTTCCTGCTGGTCCTGATGGGAAGGGCGATGATATTTCGGGCTTTCAACAGGCTTATCTGAAAGCCAGAACCACATTCAGTGGTGTTGATTTGGCGGGTACTGTTGGTGTCAAGAAGCGTAGCACCGAAACTTACTCAGATTCAGGTTCGCGTGTTCTGGGGGCCAGCTCTACTGGTTATGATCTTTCTGTTGGTTTTGAGGGAGCCAATCTCTACTTTACTGAAATTACTGGTTTCAGTGACCGTAATGAATCAGCATTGAGTAACGATCTGACTAAAAATGATGGTGCTGAAATTGTAGAAAATATTCGTATTCTGGGCGGTAATTACAGCTTTGAAGGTTTGGATCTGGCTGCTGAGTACGGAAACTCTAAAGATACTGTCAAGCAAACCTTCCTTAAAGCTGCCTACGGCTTTGAGCTTGATGATATGAGCTCCGTTGATCTTGATGTTCGCTACGGTAAAGTGAAAAGTGATGAGACCGGTGATGATTACAAGGCCAAGTACTATAATCTGAACGCAACCTATAACTATGGCAACGCCTATGTAGGTCTGGGTTATAACAAGACTAAAGACGGTGATTACGATCCAAATTATGTTGATGGTAATAACGATAGCTTGAACTCTAGTCTCTCTCAGTGGGAAAACTACACAGAAGAGGGTGAAAAAGCGTATCTGGTTAATGCTGGTTACAACTTTGCAGACCAGGGGCTGGAAGGCTTGAGCTGGGATGTATGGTATGCCAAGGGCGATGATGCGGATAACATTGATGGCTTCAAGCGTCGTGAGTATGGCAGCTATGTTTCTTACGCATTCGATGGTTCTCTTGAGGGGCTTTCTGTAGCATGGCTGTACACTAACTATCGTGCTGAAGGTACAGTAACTGACGGTGAGACATTGGATACTCTGTACGACGAAGACGTTAACCGTCTGTACCTGACTTACTCTGTTGCTGCATTCTAAACAGTAAGAGCTTAAGTTGAAAAAAAGAGGGCTTATGCCCTCTTTTTTTGCTTAAAAGAAAGTGACTGAATAATCCAGATAAACCTTTAAATCAGAGTTGCCACTGCTTGCCGGTATTTCATTATCTGAGCTGCTTATCTCGGTAATGGCTTTATCAGCAAGGTACTGGGCGTACTGAAGTTTCAGGCCAAGTCCTTTTAACTGGGGTTTTTGAAACAGATAACCAATTTCCAGATTGTGCTCACTCTCTCGGTACTTTTCAGTAAATTCCGGATGATTGATTTTTATATCATTGCCGTAAGTATAGGTATAACCCAGGGTTAAACCTGGCGCTCCTATATGATGAAAGTTATAGGCAATGCTGGCCTGCCAGATCTTTTCGCCATGATAGTTGAAATCTGAAATCTGCCGCCGGGTCCAGTAGCTACTTCCTATATTTGGATTGATGGCAAAGTAGTCAAACGCACCGAGCGAACTTTTCCCTGGTGCATCCACCTGGCTGAAAGAAGCGCTTAGAGAAAGTTGGCTGATGGTCAGTTGGGCATTGAGGTTAACAAGATTGGCATCCGTATCGGAGCTTACCTTGCTCTGTGAACTGCTTTTGGGATAACCACTGTCCTCTCCCCGGTGCAGTTGCCCATCGAGTAACAGGGCTGTACTGTCATTTAAGTTGAAAGAGTAGTTAAGGTTGGCAAAAAAGAACCGTGTGTCAGAATTACTTTCTGCGTAGGCCAGTCTGGTGCCCAGTTCATTGTGCTGAAAATTGAACTGTGCTCCTGTCAGCGTTTCTCTTTCCGTTTTCTGATTGGTGTTCAAGCTGATGGGGGTGATGGAGAAGTCATTTTGACGCCTGGTAAAAGGAGAGAGTGCAAGGGGATGATGATAAATGGCTGAAGAAGTCAGACCCCCAGACAGGCATCCCGTGCATATTTGCTGAGTTTGAATCTCGTTGGTGTTTAGATGGGTGCCATCAGCGGCTCTTAGCTTTTCAAAGGAGGAAATGATTGCTGCCAGTGTTGAAACGGCAATAACGAAATACCGGGCTGTTTTATCGAACAGTGTCCTTACATCACAGTTATCTGTCAAAATAAAACTCCCGAATGTGATGCTGTTTATCGCTGTGCGAAAGGAAAGGTAATTAGTGATGAGATATTAAAAAATGAAATAAATAAGAAGTTTATATAATCAAAAGCGATATTTGAATGTCTTTCCTCATTGATAGAAATTAAGCGTTGATTACTGATTTTTCAATCTAAATCATGGGTGCTGGTCGAAAAAACAGATAGAGTAGTAATTTATATAACTGTTTGATTTTTAAAATCGGTTTGTTGGAACTCTATCTTTTTACTACTAATGAGGAATAGGTGTAAATATAAACTGGTTATAATTGAGTAATACCTTAAATAATTTTATCAGGGATGAGGCTTTCGAGGGTTATGGATAATAAGGCTGATCAGCCGTCCCCGGCGCCACTTTGGCTCGCTTATCTAGCCAAAGGTGGCACTATGAAAGAACTTCGTAATATGGATCAGAGTCAGCTTGATGCTATGTACAAGGTGGCTTTTGCTCAGTTCAATTCCGGACATTTTATGGAAGCTCTAAAGGTTTTCCGGCACCTTTGTCTTCTTGATCATACTCGTTATTCCTATTTTCTTGGTCTGGGTTTATCTCAGTATGAGCTTTCTCTGTTTGCCCAGGCTGCGGCAACGCTGGCTCATGCAGAAAAGCTTGATCAGAAGGATCCAAGGGCTTCACTGATGATGGCGAAATGCTTTATTGAGATTAAACGCTGGTCACTGGCCCAGAAAGCCTTATCAGAGGCCGTTATGAGAGCTAGCCAGTCTGCTCGATGGAAAGATGAGCTTCAGCAGGCAAAAAAAATGATCAGTTTTGTTCGTGGCAAGTTGAAGTGAAGGGGTTTTAAGGAATGTTTGTTGCCCTGGAAGTAATTTTGGTTCCCGGGTGATTCTCAGACATAGCGGGGCTCATGGAGGGAGTTATTATGTCGGGCACAATTGGTGAAACGGGTAGTGTGACAACAACAAGTACGACTACCACAACAGGGACTGAAACGACTGATTCTGACGCTACCGTTAGTAGTGGCTACAGTACAGAAAACTCGGTCTCACAAACTGATGGTTCCAGTTCGGATGGTAGTCAAACCAGCGTCTCACTGGACTCGCCGGAAGAAGCTCCGGATCTCTTGCAGCAGTCTTTTAAGGCCAGGCTTGAGGGGTTCAGGTCTGTGTTTTCGAACTTTAAGGCTCAGTATTCATCGGGCCAGATTGACTTATCGGATACACAGACTCTGTTGCTGGTATTCAGAGGAATGATCAGTGATATCAAGGCGCTTAACAATGCAGAAACCATTGACAGTGTAGCTTCACAGCGTCAACAGATACAGAGTATACGACAGGAACTTGCTGAGGCTCGACTAAAAATCAGTGGTAATGAGGCTGAGATAGGAGACAAAAACCTCAAGGTTACGGGCCATCAAAACAAGCTGCAAGAAAGCCAGACACTGTTATCAACTAAGTTAGCTGAGCTGTCAGATGCTCAGTCGGCTGATCCGGTGGATGTGAATTTAGTCAATAGTCTCTCAACAGAAGTGGCAGAGCTCCAGTCTGAAATAAATGACTTGGAGGGTAAAATCTCAACACTGAATGGTGAGATTGCTAATTTATCGTCACAGAATCAGGCTCTCCGACTGCGTGTGGCTATATTGGAGGCATTGCTTGTACTAATAGAAAACTCAGAGTCTGTTGCCAGGGCGTTTGCTGTTTCTACTGTAAAATCGGATGAAGAAGAAGAGCTTGAGACCGGTGAAGAAAAGTTGGATGCCCTGAAGCGAGAGTTAAAGGAACTTGATGGTCTGTTTTCTCGAGAAGAGATGCAGGTAAAGCTTGAAAAGCAAATCCTTGCTGGCTTCAATCGGGAAGTGGTTCGGGAGTCAGATCGGTATTCTGAGAGCCTTCAACCTAAGGGGTTGGCTGCCGAGCTTAAGGCGCTGTTAAGTCCGGCGGCGCTCAATAATCTGTTCAGTCTGCTTTCTGTTCAGGCTAAACCTGCACCCTCCACAATAAGTAACCAGGCTGCACCATCTGAGCTGACGGATGCTGCTGAAGGCCTGGCTCTGATACTTCTTGCAGAGCCAGCGGTAACCGCCAGCGAGGAGAATCCCGTCGATCAGCCATATCTTGGTGACAGTCTCAGTCTTGAGGGGGCCAATAATCCTCAGGCTTTTGCACTGCTTCTTTTAAAAGAGCGGATGTCTGATATGCAAGAGGCTCTGGGCAAGAACGCAGAGGGAAATATTGTTGATTCCATTGGAGCCAACCAACTGGCTCAACTGCTGGATGCAGAACGTGAGGTTGATGCCATGGTTATGGAAGCTGACAGGGATCGCGAACTGTATGAAGCCGCTATTCCTAAATCTCATCCAGTTTGAGCGGTAAAACCGAAGGTAGAACCTTAGGACAGAACAGCACGATCCGTAGTGGGTAAATAGGCAAGTGACTTATTACAGGGGAAGGTAGTTATGGCAGGATCATTGAATGGTGTGGAGTCCGGTCAAAATGAGGGGGTAGTTGTTAGTCAGGAAGGACATGGCTTGGTGCACACTGAGTCAACCAAGCCATTGAGTAGTGGGTATGACGGTAGCAACTCTGTTTCATTTTCCAGTGAGCCTGACTCTATAAGTAATGAGAATGCCGTTACTCTGGACTCTCCAGGTCAAGGCAGTGGTCAATTATCCAGTACAGACTATTTGGAAAAGGCATTCAGGGCACGAATCGAAGGGTTTAGATCAATCTTTGCGGACTTTAATGCACATTATGGCGCGGGGACTGTTGATCTATCTGATACTCAAACCTTGTTAATGGTTTTCAGAGGGATGCTGAAGGATATTAAGGTACTGAATACTGCGCAGGCTATTGATATTGCCTCAACACAGCGGAAAGATTTGCAGGCGAAGCGGCTTGAAATAGCCAAGCTAAAGCTGAAGATTCGTGAGCGAGAGAAGGAAATTGATACTCTTGAGAAAACACTGAGTTTAAAAAAAGCCGATATTCTGAAGAAAAATGGAGAATTGGCAGCAACATCTTCGGAGCTTGCTTCAGCCCAGCGTGCATCACCTCTTGATCAGGGGCTGGTGAATCGGTTGTTGCAGGAGGTTTCTCAGCTTCAGCAGGATATCATTGGGTTGCAGAATGATATTTCGAATTTGAATGCTGAGCTTTTGGAACTCAAAAGCTTGAATCACATTGACTACCTCCGAATACAATTTCTGGAAGCGTATATTCAGTTTTTCGCTTCTTTGCAGCTGGGTTCTTTCGAAATTGGAAAATTGCTGTTTGAGTCTTTGGATCAGGATGGTGGCGTATCAATTAATTCTGGTGATAAGACGCTTGATGAATTCGTATTTGAGTTTCAGCGCCTTGAAAAAATTTTTGAAAGTGAGGCAGCTCTTCAGGCAATTATGGAATCACTGCGTCAGGAGCGGGAGAAGGAGCTGGACAGAGTGTCTCGTAAGGACGTTCAGCCGGATGAGCTGGCCTTAACGCTGGAAGGTATATTGGCGCCATCTTTAATAAAAGATATCTACAGCCTGATTTCTTCTGGAGTCCCTTCTTCTGAATCAGATTCAATATCAATTGACCGGGGTGTTATTGATACAACTCAAGCTTTGTCTGTAATACTGCTGGCTGAACCGCCTGCGGTGGAAGACAGTGAGCCAGGGAATCAGCCCTATTTGGGGGATAGTCTGGCTCTCGAAGGTGCGGATAATCCGACGGCGTTTGCCCTCCTGCTCCTTAAGGAAAGAATGGGGGAAAAGACTGAGTTGAATCCGCTATTTGAAGGTGATGCTGACCGAAACCACTATTTGGCCAGGCTTTTTGATGTCGAAAGTGTGGTTGATGAAATGGTTGTTAACGCCTTAAAGGATAGTGAGCAGTCTGAAGCAGCCATTCGCAGAGCCAGCAAAGCCTGATTTCTATCAATTTCATTTTGATAAAGCCGTACTGATTGCCAGTGCGGCTTTTTTTGTTTGACAACGGCTGACTCTGCCTGTCTTTGGGGTATAATGGCCGTTTTTCTGCGAATCAGTAAACGTAAGTACCTAATTCAATGTGATGTTGATGGTGCTTGCTGTTGTGAGTAAAAGGGTAGGCCAGCTTAAATGCCGATCTATGAGTATCAGTGTGAGCAATGCTTCGAAGTGACTGAAGCGATTCAAAAATTCAGTGATGAACCATTGAGTGATTGCCCTGCCTGTGGTCAGGCAGCACTGAAAAAGCTGTTAAGTGCGCCGGCCTTCAGGCTGAAAGGTGGTGGTTGGTATGAAACCGACTTTAAGGGAGGCAGTAAGAAAAACCTGTCTTCCAGTGATAACCACTGCCCAGCCAAAGATAGCAAGAGCAGTTGTGGTGGTTGCCCGGCAACCAGTGATTGATCAACTTCCTGTCAGCCCAGCGGCTGTATGGATGAAATCTAGTTGAATTCCTGATTTGAGGTATATTATGCGCAGCCATTATTGCGGCGAACTGAATCTTTCCCATGATGGGCAGGAAGTCACCCTCTGCGGTTGGGTACATCGCCGTCGTGATCACGGTGGCGTGATTTTTCTGGACCTGCGTGATCGCGAAGGCCTGGCTCAGGTAGTGGTAGACCCTGATACTGAAGAAGCATTTGCACTCGCTGATAAGGTGCGTAGCGAATATGTCCTGAAAATCACCGGTATCGTTCGCCCTCGTCCAGAAGGTACTGTGAATAGCAACATGGCTACCGGTGAGATTGAGGTTCTGGGTAAGCAGGTGGAAATCCTTAACCAGGCTCAGACTCCGCCATTTCAGATCGAAGGTTACACCGATGTTGGTGAAGATGTTCGCCTGCGTAACCGGGTTATTGACCTGCGTCGTCCTGAGATGCAGGAAAAGCTGATTATTCGCAGCAAAGCTACCGCCGTAGTGCGTCGCTTTATGGAAGAGCATGGTTTTCTGGACATCGAAACACCGATGCTGACCCGTGCAACTCCGGAAGGTGCCCGTGACTACCTGGTACCTAGCCGTGTACATCCAGGGCATTTCTACGCACTGCCACAGTCTCCGCAGCTGTTCAAGCAAATGCTGATGGTGTCTGGTTTTGACCGTTACTACCAGATCGTTAAATGTTTCCGTGATGAAGATCTGCGTGCGGATCGTCAGCCTGAATTTACCCAGATCGATATTGAGACATCCTTCCTGGATGAAGCTCAAATCATGGGAATTACTGAGTCCCTGGTCAAAAAACTGTTCAATGAAGTGAAGGGTGTGGATCTTGGGGCTGAATTTCCACGCATGACCTACGCTGAAGCCATGAGCCGTTTCGGTTCAGACAAGCCTGATCTGCGTATCCCTCTGGAGTTGGTGGATGTAGCGGATCTGATGGCTGGCGTTGACTTCAAGGTGTTCAAAGGGCCGGCAGAAGATCCTAAAGGCCGTGTTGCAGCCCTGAAGGTGACCGGTGGTGCGGAGCTGAGCCGTAAGCAGATTGACGACTACACCAAATTTGTCAGCATTTATGGTGCGAAAGGCCTGGCCTGGATCAAGGTGAATGAACTGGAGAAAGGCGTTGAAGGTCTTCAGTCTCCAATCATCAAGTTCCTGGGAGATGATGTCACCATGAACATTATGTCCCGTATCGGTGCGGCTAATGGCGATATCGTCTTCTTCGGTGCTGATAAAGAAACGATTGTTAACGAAGCGCTGGGCGCACTGCGTTGCAAGGTAGGTGAAGATCTGAATCTTTACACCTGCGATTGGGCACCACTGTGGGTCGTTGATTTCCCAATGTTTGAAGAGACGGATAATGGTGGCCTGACTGCCCTGCATCACCCATTCACGGCGCCAACCTGCTCTTGGGAAGAGCTGGAAGCGAATCCATCTCAGGCATTGTCCCGCGCTTATGATATGGTCTTGAATGGCTATGAAGTGGGTGGTGGTTCTGTTCGTATTCACCGCCAGGAAATGCAGCAGGCGGTATTCCGTGTACTGGATATTCAGGAAGAAGAGCAGCGTGAGAAGTTTGGCTTCCTGCTGGACGCCCTGAAGTACGGTGCGCCTCCTCACGGTGGTCTGGCATTCGGACTGGACCGTCTGGTAATGCTGCTGTGTGGTACTACGAACATTCGTGAAGTGATTGCTTTCCCGAAAACCCAGTCAGCTTCCTGTTTGCTGACTCAGGCTCCTGGTGAAGTGGAAAGTCAGCAGCTCCGTGATCTGAATCTGCGCATTCGTCGCGATCCGGCATCTGCAACCAGTCACTGATTAATCATGGCAATCACTCAAAAAAGTGATTGCCAGCCAAGTGTTTTTAATAGAGGTTTCTATGGCAGGTCATAGTAAATGGGCCAACATTAAACACCGTAAGGCCGCGCAGGACGCCAAGCGGGGCAAGATTTTTACCAAAATCATCCGTGAGCTTACTGTTGCCGCAAAGCAGGGCGGCGGTAATGTTGAGGATAACCCGAAGCTGAGAGCAATCGTTGATAAAGCTCTGGCTGCCAATATGACCCGGGATACCATTAACCGCGCTATTGCCCGTGGTGCCGGTGGTGAAGACGATTCCAATATGGAAGAAGTCACCTATGAAGGTTACGGTGCTGGTGGTATTGCGGTTCTGGTTGAGTGTCTGACGGATAACCGCAACCGTACGGTGGCGGAAGTTCGTCATGCATTTTCCAAGCATGGCGGTAACCTGGGAACTGATGGTTCCGTAGCTTATCTGTTTGAGCGCAAAGGTCAGATCTTCTTTGAAGAAGGTGTTGATGAAGAGCAGCTTATGGATGCCGCCCTGGAAGCCGGTGCTGAAGATGTTGTCACGAATGATGATGGTTCCGCAGAAGTACTGACAGAGTGGACTGAATTCATGTCCGTTAAGGATGCTCTGGAAGCTGCAGGGCTCACTCCAGCGGGTGGTGAGGTTGCCATGATCGCTTCTACGCAGACAGAGCTTGATCTGGGTGGTGCTGAGAAAATCATGAAATTGATTGATCGTCTGGAAGATCTGGATGATGTCCAGAATGTCTACACTAATGCGGATATTTCTGCAGAAATCATGGAGCAACTGGCCTGAGCGTAGGTCCATGTTGTTTTAACTGAAACCCGGATTATTCCGGGTTTTTTTATAGGTAGGTATGTGAAAATCGGGAGTTGTTATCGGGTAGTAATTCTCAGATATTGATCGGTGTTCAGGTGTCAGCTCACAGATTGAAGGCCAGTGTGATTAGAAAAAGCACCACGGTGACACTGGCAATGGTCAGTAATGTTTTCACTTGATTATTCATCTGGCAAGCTGACTCCCCGGGTTCTGTTGACATAAGGTTCCTTTCTCAGCTTAAGCCAGATGGCTTCTGACCGGGCGCAAGGACGCAGGAATGCTCACGTCTTTCAAGTTCTTGCAACGACGGCAAAAGCCATTAGGCCAGAGCCTTCGGGTGGTTCGTAACGCTGAAGCACAGCTTTAAGTACCACTGAGTTTGGAGCCTTATGTCAACAGAACCCAAAACTCACGTTCAAGAGTAAGCCTCAACAGTGTTCTTTCGTAGCGTATTTTGGTAATGCCGTGTTTCAAAATTGTAATGCTGGAAACGTGTATGTATATACAGTATTCTTTTTAGCGATACGTTTGGAACAGAAATGGAATGGCCATATTGTTGGGGATTGACCCTGGGTCCAGGATTACCGGGTATGGAATCATTGAGGAAATTGGCTCCCAATGTAAATACGTGGCGTCTGGCTGTATCCGAATTCAGGATGGGCCGCTGCCAGAACGACTTGCCCAGATCTTCCAGGGGATCAATACCGTTATTGAAATGTACAGTCCGCAATCTGTCGGTATTGAGCAGGTGTTTATGGCGCGTAATGCTGACTCTGCACTGAAGCTTGGGCAGGCTCGTGGAGCTGCGATTGTTGCTGCTGTCAATCATGGTCTTGAAGTTTCAGAATACTCGGCACGACAGGTGAAGCAGGCTGTGGTGGGCAAAGGGTCTGCAGAAAAGTCCCAGGTACAGCACATGATTACGTCAATCCTGAAACTGGATAAAACACCTCAGGCAGATGCCGCCGATGCTTTGGCGGTGGCATTGTGCCACTCCCACACGCGTGCAAGCCTAGTTCGTATGGCCGGTGCGACGGGTAGAAGAAATCGTCGGTTATTAAGTCGTTAGGATACTGGATATGATAGGCAGACTTCGTGGTATTTTGCTGGAAAAAAAAGCGCCATACCTGCTCATTGAAGCGGGAGGAGTGGGCTATGAAGTTGAAGCGCCAATGTCGGTGTTTTACCGCCTGCCAGAGATTGGTGTTGAAGCGACGCTTTATACGCATTTTGTTGTTAGAGAAGATGCCCAGCTACTTTATGGTTTCAGTGACTCTCGTGAGAGAGAGCTTTTTCGTACCCTGATCAAAGTGAATGGGGTTGGTCCAAAGCTGGGCTTAACATTGCTTTCCGGCATAGAAGCGTCTGATTTTGTTCGATGTGTTCATGACGGTGACAGTTCCACTCTGGTGAAGTTACCCGGGGTTGGAAAGAAAACAGCAGAACGCCTGATCGTGGAGTTAAAAGATAAGCTGTCAAAATGGGATTGTTCAGGTGCACAACTTGATGGATTAACGGGAACTTTATTGGGCCAAGCTATCGAAAAGCAGGCAGCTGATACTGAGCAGGAAGCAGTCAGTGCTCTGGTTGCACTGGGCTATAAGCCTCAGGAAGCCAGTAAGGTGATTGGTCGGATTAAAGTCGAAGGCCTGTCCAGTGAAGAACTCATCAGACAGGCGTTACGAAGTATGATCTAAGGGCTTCTCAGGCAACAGCTGGTTTGCGGACGATTCTAATGGAATCAATGCAGATAATGGCTGTTGCCAGCCAAATGAAGCCGTAGGTAACCCACTGTGATGATGGTAACGGTTCCTTCAGAATGAAGATGGCTACCATAAAGATAATGGCAGGTTCCAGGTAGCTCAGCAGACCAAATAGACTGACAGGTAATGCTTTGGACGCAGCAACATAGATCAGCATGGCCAGTGTGCAGAGAACACCCAGCCCCGGTAATAGATAGTAGAGATCATTATTGGCAGAAAGCGCCTGAAAGAAGTTTTCATCGGTTGCGATTGCAAAGATTGCAAAGGGTAGTAATAAGAGGTTCTCAAACATAAAGCAGGCCAGAGAGTTTACTTTTACTTTTCTTCGTATGAGAAAGTAAAGAGGATAACCTGCAGCAATAGCAACAGGAACCCATGAAAGACTCCCAAACTGATAGATTTCATGAGCGACGCCTGTGGCAGCCAGGGCAGTTCCTGCCAGCTGTAAAGGTCTTAATACCAATCGCATTTTCTAAATCCTTAAGCTGCCGCCAACTATGCTTAGGCATCATTACCATGCATTATCTAGAACAGATGTCTCGTCGACCACAGCTACCCGAAGGTTTTAATGATGTTGATTTTC
>NZ_LUKQ02000116.1 GCF_001647025.1 Endozoicomonas atrinae | reverse complement strand
AAATCAACATCATTAAAACCTTCGGGTAGCTGTGGTCGACGAGACATCTGTTCTAGATAATGCATGGTAATGATGCCTAAGCATAGTTGGCGGCAGCTTAAGGATTTAGAAAATGCGATTGGTATCATTCTCTGGCCATGGGGCGAGAGTATCTGCATGATAGCGAAAGTGTGGCTGTTCTTGATGAGCTGCAGCAGTCACTGGAATATCTGAAGCAACAAAACAATCCACAGTGGCAATCGTTACTGGTTCAGCTGGAATACCTGCTGAAAAATCTGGCGACTGTGGAATTACAAATGTCGTCGGTAGGGCACCCCAGTTCAGAGATGCCTGGTGAAGAGAGTATACTGGCAGATTCTGATCCACAGGGGATCAAGGCTCACCTGCTGCGGATCTGGAATGAATGCCGTCTGGACAGCCCTCTATTTCGGCACGGTCTTCGTCTGGCAACTGCGCTAACCGTAGGCTATGGGCTGATAGTGATATTGAATCTGCAACCCGGCTACTGGGTTTTGCTGACCATACTGTTTGTCTGCCAGCCCAGCTACAGCGCAACAAGGCAGAAACTTACCCAGAGGGTTCTTGGAACCCTGGCCGGTCTACTGGTCGGAATACCTCTTCTGTACCTTTTTCCGGGGCAGGAAGGTCAGCTGGTCCTGATGGTGATCAGCGGAATTCTGTTTTTTGCGTTTCGCA
Organism: Endozoicomonas atrinae; assembly: GCF_001647025.1. Lineage (GTDB taxonomy): Bacteria > Pseudomonadota > Gammaproteobacteria > Pseudomonadales > Endozoicomonadaceae > Endozoicomonas > Endozoicomonas atrinae. The sequence continues at coordinate 16,614 of NZ_LUKQ02000116.1, read as the reverse complement.
CCGTGCGCTATGACCTGGCAACCGCCTTTATTACCTTGCTGGTGTTGTTTTGTTTTAATCAGCAGGGGATGGGCTTTGCTGTGATTATGCCTCGTCTGGGGGATACACTTCTCGGCTGTCTGCTGGCTGTCGCTGCAGTTGCTTTTATTCTGCCTGACTGGGAGTCAAAGCGGCTGAACCGGATTATGGCGTTGACCATATCCAGGCATAGGGAATATCTGGCTCAGGTCATGGAGCAGTATCAAAATGGCAAGCGGGATACTGTGGATTATCGCCTGGCTCGCCGTCATGCACACAATATGGATGCACAGCTATATGCAGCCATTATGAATATGCTCACGGAGCCGGGGCGCTATCAGCGGGCAAAGGATGAAAGTTTTCGTTTTCTGGCTCTTTCCCATGCGTTGTTGAGTTATATCTCCACACTGGGGGCACACCGCATCCGGTTGGCTGACCATATTGTTGAGGACAAGCTTCAGGAGTCGTATCTGGTTATTGATAATCACATGCAGCTGCTGGAAACCCAGCTTTCAGGGGGACAGGACAAGGATAAAATAGAGATGGTTTCCAGTCCATCAGCTGCCATTCATGGCTGGCTTGAAGAAGAGAACCCTGAAGTGAGGCTATTATTGCAGCAGTTTCAGTTGATGTTCAAAGTTATGCCGGAGATGCACACTTTGGCTCAGGTGATATCAGGTAGGTAGAGCGTCTGTGCTTATGAAATATGAGCCGTCAGGCAGATCGCATCATTCCTCTTTCTTGCAGTTGACCAGGGATTTAGCAAAGTGCTCTTCCAGAGAGCTGGCTAGCTGATCCTTGGGTACGTGGTAAATGAGAGTCGTTTTACGGATCATATTGTCAACTGGGTTAATGTATTCTGAAATCTCGATTTCATGCAGCTTATATGATGAATCCTGCATTGCTGTACTTGTTGGCATTGTGGACCTGGAGTGAAAACTGTTTGGTGTTATATTCGACACCTGCCACTTTTGGTAGCACATTGAGTTGTGAGGTGTAGCCGGGAGATGTTGCGGGTTACTGGCGGTGCAATAAGTGGCTAATACACGCGGTGGGGTTTCTGATGTTGAGAACATTCTAGCCTCCAGTGGGTAACAACTGAATACTAAGACTGCAGGATTGGAAAAGAGTTCTCTATTTTGATGAAGAGTAAAGTCAGAAAGGTCATTAGCTGAGAAGAGTTTTATATGGCACTGAATTTCAGTGCCATAAATAGGAGCAGATCAATCGCTGTCCATCATACCGTCATCCTGGAAGATGACAGACTGATCGACAGTTTCACCGTTGGTTGCACAGCCAGTCAGCAGTGTCAGCATACCGGCAAAGAAAATAACAAGAGCCTTTTTCATTTTAAGTTCCCAGCTTTCGAATATGGTGCTGATCATCGATCAAAACTTTCGAAAAGTTATTGATATTGGTCAGTCTTTTTACGATGCTGTCTGTAAAATAATCACAGACAGCACGTATTTTCACTTTCCTTACTGAGCTTTCGTCAGTTTGATCTCTGCAGGAATACCAAAGTAGCTGCTGAAGACCAGGCTGGTGCTGTCACCGCTGGTAGCAACCTTAACTTTGTCGTTCATTTCAGCCGCCTTCCATGTGCCTTTGATGGTTACTGCAATATCAATGGTTTTTGGCATGGTTTCCTTGGTCAGTCCAAGATCGGTGGTTACCGCGCTGATGGTCATTTCCGTGTCAGAAACCGGGCGGGTCATCACCATGGCCTCACGGCTGATGCTACTGACCACGCCTTCATTAAAGCTTCCACCAGTGAAGGCAACATAACCAGTTACCTGAGAGGTGTTGTCTTTAATAATATGAGCGCTGGCATCTTTACGAAGTACTTGGTAAGGCTTCTTGCCCGCTTTCATATCGTCAGCCAGTTTAGTCATGGCTTCCGGTGTGGTATCCATCAGAACCAGATACTCGTACTCAGCATCACTTGGTGCCTTACCATGATTAATCCAGGCAACCGAGAAATCACCTTCAGTTGGCTTCATGGTCTTGTCATGGCGGGATGTCTGATGCTGGCGTCGTACGTTCACCTCATCACCTTTGATGACATAGTAACCATTGTCATGGCCATCGATCAGCCAGTCGCCAGCCTTCAGGGTGGCAGCAAACGGGAACTGCTCAACTTTCTTGCCATTAACCCATAGGTCGGCAGACTTCTCTGCAATACCGTGCTGGAACAGCGTGGTTTCGGTTGAGTACTTAGATGTCCGGTTCTTGATATCGCTGCCCAGCAGGATCAGTCGGTCATCAACTGCCATTACTGACTTTCTGGCAACAAAGGAGCCATCAAAGCGGTCCAGGTGGCCCGGCGCCTTGTGTTTGAAGCCAAACAGGCCGTACTTGCCTTCCAGGTTGGAGCTGCCGCTGAAGGTTTCGCTGGAGCGCAGCATGAGCGTATGGCGAATCGGGCTGTTCAGATGTTCCAGAGGCAGGTGGATAGTCGTGGCACCCGGGTTACGGTTCCAGTCCCAGCCTTCCTGGGCAAAGCCGTATTCCGTCTGGTCACCAAATGGTTTGATCTGAACCGCACCGTGGCTCTGGTAACGACCGTAGCGGTTATCCCGATAATAGATTTCGGAAGACCAGACATCCTTGTTATAAGCCTTCAGAGTAACCATCTTGTCGTTGTAACGGTGAATACCGAAGGCTCCGCCGTTATAAGTCCAGTGGCCTTCAGGCAATGGCATTGGCTCAAGGTGTCTGCCAAAAATGTCCTGGCTTTCATCAGCTGAACGACTGGTGACTTGCAAGTAGGTGGATGCCAGTTCTTCATCCAGGCTGTCGCCTGTTTCTGGGTTACCGGTCATGGCCAGCCATTTGAAAGATTCACGGAAATCCTTCACACCGTAAGGACGGAATGGGTGACGTCCGGCCAGACCCAGACCAACAGAAGGGTTGGAGTAGTTCCATGCCGCCATCATGGCACGCTTCAGGTTGGCTCGCCCATCTGCGCTTACGGCAAACGGTGAATCCTTCAGCATATAGACCACCTGGGCAGCACCGTTAAAGGCTGGGAAAGAGTAACCCGGGTAGTTTCCATCGTGACGCCAGGCCGTACCGTCTGGACGCAAACCGTCATAATAGCCCGGAGGTGTCTGAGCCAGAGACTGATTAAAGAAATCACCAAACTTCTTCAACAGGGCGACACGTTCAACCGGGTCAGGGTTAAGCAACAGCAGCGCCAGGTGTTGACGGGCCAGGGTGTTGTAATAGTCCAGGTTGGAGCTTTCTTTGCCGGTTTCCATGCTGAAACTGGCAATGAATTCGCGGGAGTACCATACCAGGGCATCGTACACCGCCTGACGGTGGCCTGCCTCGGACAGTACTTCCGACATCATCATGGCGGAGATGTACCACCAGCGGGCACCGTATCCCCAGTGGTGGGTGGTTACCAGACCGCTACCATCAGCAAAGCCCTGATCCATCAGATGCTCAATCATCAGGAGGTACATGGCCTTGAACTCGTCCTTCTCGGTACCGGCTTCCAGGTTATTCCAATGACGCGCCATATTGAGCATCAGGGCGGAATAGTCTGCCATCAGTACATAGTCGTCCAGTAAAGCTTTGTCTTCTGGTTTCAGATGCGCTGGCTGATAGATAACCTGCTGGAACTTGGTATTAACGTGACGGCCACGCAGAGTGCCATCCTTATCCTTTTCGATCTCCAGAGCTGCAAACATTTCACGGAGTCGATCGGGATCATTAATCTTTCGCAGGCCGGTTTCATTGGCTGAGCTGGAGAATACCCGCACCAGTGCATTATGGATCTCTTCAACACCTTTCAACTCTTCCGCAGTTGGTGTCGGGAGTACATCTGGCAGATAAAAATCGATTTCAGGAACGGTGATACGGGTTTTGACATGATCGTCAGACCACTGATAACGGGCATCGTCCACAGAGAGCATGATACGGTCGATGTAGAAAGTACCTGCCTTCACGCCAGTAGGGGCACTGAAGCGAATACTGTCCATATCCGGTTTGATGCCGCCCAGCTGAGACATGTCGCCCATGCTCTCATCATCACCGCTGTCACTGATACCAAGACCTTCCATTTCACGGCCCTGGAAATCGTTTTGCAGTGAAAGGCCTACGGTACGCCAGCCCTTGAAATTCAGTTTGACTTCAAAGCCAGCATCAGCAGGCATAAACCCACCCAGACCACGACCCACATCAACGGTCAATACGTCATCAATAGGCTTTTCGTTGTAAATCCAGAAGGAGAGCACCTGTGTGCCTCGACGTCCCCAGGCCTTATAGGCTTCCTGGTCGGTAATCAGCCGAATTGGCTCAATCACACTCATGGTGGAGCCACGGGTCCAGTCCCAGCGCAGGGACTGGTCTCCGGCAATGTATCGCTTATCCGTCAGTGAAAGCGTTGAGCCGGAACCGGCATGAACGGTATCTGGAATTTGATCATCGGTGAAGGCGATGATCTTGGACTGCATAACATTAAACGGTGTCGTTTTTTCAGTTTTTGGAGCGGGCTTGGCGATTTCCAGCGCGTGAGCTGCACTGACCCCCAGCACCATGGCCACAGCAACCGACAGCTGCTTCAGTTTTCCTGGTGTCTTCATTGATGTATTACGCCAATCATTCTTTATGGAGAACCAGCCCGAAAGAAACCATGGGGCTGGTTTGCACAGATTATTTTGGATCAGCCCGCCGGAAGCAGGCTGTCAGGAGTGTTAGAAGCGCCAGTTGGCATTAGCGGTCAGGGCGATATCCTGGTAGTCACCACGGGTGTAGTAAGTCAGGCCTCCACTGACATTCATGCCGGATACCATCTCCATATCCGCACCAAGACGGGTGTAGAAGCTGTTATCACCTACGCTTTCGCCGGTCATCAGGAAGCGGCCATCATCAGCATCATTCACCAGACCAGCACTTTCCTGAATCACTTCATCGTTGCTCAGGTCGCGGTAGGCCATCATGGTCAGGGAAGGTGTCAGTGTGCCGTGCTCAGTACGGAAGCTCTGAGAAGCAACAGCACCGATACCGAACTCATTCACCACATAAGACTGGCGGTCAAAGCGGAGTGCTGCAGGTGAGCCACTCTCTTCGTAGTCTTCAACACGGATCCACTGGTAGCCGTAGGAAACCTGTGGCTGAATCATCACTTTGTTGAAATCCAGTTTGGTACCGGCAGTAATGCGGTAACCCATCTGATGGCTGGCGTAATCGGCTTCTGCCTTCTGGTTGCCCTCATAGCCGGTGCTGGCGCCAACATAGCGGGTGCTGCTGTTGTTGTGGAAGCCCATGTTGAAGCTACCGTCGACAAAGAAGCGGTCATTGAACCAGCCGGCGTAGGTCATGAACTGGTAAGACTGAACGTCCTTGGTATTGTTGCCACCGGCAATTTCTACGTCGGAGTAGGCCATGGCAGTGGACAAGCCAAACAGTTTGTTATCGTCAAACACACGGTCAAGACCAAAAGAGGCGCCCATCATGCTCAGGTCGTAGCCATTGGTTTCAGCGGCATCTTTCATCTGAGCATCGCTGTAGATCACCTGAGTCCAGCCATTCCAGCCATCGTGGCTGTTACGCAGGTAGCTCTGGTTACGCAGGTAGTTGGTACGGACATCCAGACCACGTTCCATCTGCTGAACCATGGACAGTGCAGAGCGAACCTCGCCACCTTCGGCATCAGGCGTCAGTTCGTCATTCAGTGCGGCGGTCAATTGAGCGTCATTGCCACTGCTGGACAGCAGAGCAACCAGCTCACCCATGGGGTTGGTCGCTGTTACGTTATAGGTTGCGGCTTCTTCTTCACCAGCACCGGCAGCCTGGTTGTACTGGGTCAGAGCGGTAGAAACGATGTACTCACCAGCAGCCATTTCCTGCTCACTGGCACCGCCTTCTTCCAGCAGGGCACAATACGCTTCAGTACTGCCTTCTACATCCTGAGTGACACCAACTTTAACAACAATTTCATTACCAGTGACTTCACCTGTCAAACCAGTAGTTTCATCCAGCCAGCTATCGCCAGTGAGTAATGGAGACAGGTTTTCTTCAACGCTCTCCAGAGCGTAATCAATATCTGTCCCTTTGATTTCATCGGCTTCCAGAACAGTGATCTCTTTTCCAACGATGTTATCAATATCAGCGCCGGTATACGTCATAGCGATGGTGCTACCACTCTTGAAGTCTGCAGTACCTTCAATGTCGAGAATGGTATGACCATTGGCCAGAGCTTCGTCGCCAACCACAAAGTTCAGGGTGGTGTCTGAGTTATTTGTGTAGTCTGCTTCCCACACGACGGTTTTGTCTTTGCCAACAACCGAAAGGTGGCCATGGTTCTGTATTGGGCCGGCACCAGAAATCAAATAACCATCGAATGTAGCTTTTCCTGGTATGGCGACGTTGTTCTCATCTTTTTGGCCGGTATAGGCAAAATTTATCTTATTTCCATCGGTGTTATTACCAATGATGTTTCCCTCAACAGTCCCATCAACATCAATTCGTACATGGCTATCTGCTGTAGAGAAGTCAATTGCATTAACAGCACCTTTGACTACAGAACCATTTTTAATAACTACACCACGTGAGCCTTTTACATTCCCTTTATCATCAACATAGTTATCTTTGAATCCGCCCTCAATTAAGATAGCAGTTCCATTTTCACTGATGATGTTGCTTCCTTCACTGATTTCAATGTTATATGCAAGCTGGGCATTATCACCAAGATAAATTGCTGAGGCGCCACTGCCAGTAGCGGTTATGTTATGTCCCTTAGATTTGAATACATTGTATACAACAGGATCACCATTAAGGTCTGATGGGCTTAGAAACTCAACGGCATTTCCCGTGCTAACATTGAGGTCACTGCTAAGCTCTACCTTATCTCCAGCAGTATCAATACAGATGTTCCCATTTGGGTTTGCTGGATCACAGGCTGCCATTGATGATGTTGAGTAGGCTGCAACACTCATGGCAATTGAGGCCGCTAAAAGACTTTTTTTAAATACAGCATTGGATGACATAACAACTTCCCAATAATTTATGTTCGTTTAATCTCGTAAAGCAGAGTCTTTAGCTGACGATCAGAAGTTAAAATTCAGGCCAAGTTTGAAGTACTTGGTTTTGCTGTCGTCTTTACCAGTGCTGTAGCCTTCCTTGTATTCGATATCTTCCAGGTAGTACTCACCGACCAGGCGCATCGCAGTGGTCACCGGGTAAGTGAACTGGAATGCATAGCGTGTTACTTTGCTTAACTGATCTGAGCCTTCAGGCATGCTTGGGCTGACATACCACTGTTGACGTTCACCCCAGCTGAGTGGGTAACGAACATAAGGCTGGATGCTCAGGCCATTGGCAAATTTGTGGTAGTAGTAAGCACGAGCCTGGCTGGACCAGTTACTGCCACCGACTCCCCAGTCACTGCCTTTATCAGCCAGGCGGCCAAAGTCATAAAGGGAAACGGTAATTCGGGAGTCGTTAGAGAAGTAATAACGGATACCTTCTTCGATTTCCCAGGTGTAAGCGTCGCTGTAGATGGACTCCAACGCACCACTTTTCACCGATTCGCTGGTTTCTTTCATCATCTGGAAGGACCAGTCACCCCAGAGTCCCCAGTTGCCTCCGAGGGATAGGATATGGTTCAGTTCCAGGCCATAGATGTCGGTCATCAAGCGACCGCCATTGCTGCTTTTGTAAAGGGTCTCGTCGCGGCGGATTTTAGCTTCAGGTTGAATCCAGCCATTTTCGAAACGGAAGCGGTAACCTGCGCTCAGGTCGGTACGGCTGTACCGCTGGCCATTGTCATGGTTACGCTTTCGAGTACCGATATCGAAATACCAGTTAGTGCCATCCGGGTTGATGGTCATATCCAGTCGTGGGCCGTCGTAGTTGTAGTCACTGCCGTAATCACCCACTTCATAGCTGGTGGTCAGGCTGATTTTGGCGGCATCTGCACTGGAGGCCATGGTCATGGCAGTCAGGCCAGCGAGAACGCTGTAACCAATAGACTGGATTCCGGATTTCATTTTCATGCTATTTCGAGAGGCCTGTTATAAATTGAAAATATTTTGCAGGCTATAATACTTACGAATCCTTTCCTTATGTTGATTTGTGTCAAGAAGGGGTAAGGAATGCGTTTAAAAAGAGAGCAAAAAGAAGGGTTTTGTTTATGCGTACTATTATTTGAAAGATTTTGTGTTTTTGTTTTTTTTCTTTTGTGGGCTCACCGATGATTGATGAGCCCTGGTTTCATTATCTTCTGTTTTTATCGGCTGATGGTTTCTGCCAGGTTGATCAGCACATTACGCAGCAGTGTCAGGCGAGGCTCGATGGAGTCCAGAACCAGAAACTCGTTACGGCTGTGCATGGCTCCACCAATAGGGCCCAGGCCATCAATAGTGGGCACGCCAAGCGAGCCTGTCAGGTTGGCATCGGAACCACCACCTACTGCCTGCCAGGTAATGTTCAGTCCCATATCCTGCCCGGTCTTTTCAATCAGGGCCATCAGCTTTTCACTGCCCTCATTCGGGGTAAATGCCGGTTTGTGGGCTTCACGGGTCAACTCAATTTTAATGCCACGCAGTGACGGATTTTCCAGCATGTGCTGGATCTTCTTTTCCAGACGGGCGTAGTCATCGTTATCCCAGAAACGGATATCCAGGACAGTGGACGCGTAGTCAGGCACGACGTTACCGGCAGAACCGCCCTTAACAACACCAAAGTTCAGTGTGGTACCAATTTCAAAGTTGGTTTCCTGGTTCAGTATGGTGATCCAGTGCGCCAGTTCAGTTATAGCGGAAATACCTTTTTCAGGTTCATTACCAGCGTGAGCCGCTTTGCCATTGAACTCAACTTTGTAAGAGGCCATGCCTTTACGGGCTTTAACCAGAGAACCATCAGCACGTGCTGCTTCGGCCACCAGTACATAACGGCTCTTACTGGCAATGCTCTTGAGCCAGTCACCGGAGTAAATTGAACCGATCTCTTCATCCGGGTTCATGCAGACACAGATGCTCAGGCGATCAGCGACATCTTCTGGCAGCTGGCTGATGGCCTTAAACATATTCAGCTGGCCGGATTTCATATCGGCAACGCCTGGGCCGTAGGCTTTTTCACCATCATGGGTCAGGGACCATTCAGCCACCGTTCCTTCCGGGAACACAGTATCCAGGTGTCCGATCAGCATGATGTCGTATTCTTCGGCGTCCGGCTTATTGGTCGCCAGCAGGCCCGGGCCTACTTTTTCATCAAAGGTGTGACGGGTTACCTGCCAGCCAAGGCTCTGGTATTTCTCGGTCATGATATCAGCAATCTTGCTGACACCAGCGGGTGTCCAGGTACCACAATCGACGTTAATCAGTGGCTTCAGTTCTTCCAGATACTGGTCCAGATTGAAGTGTTGATCACTCATGATGGCTTCACTTTCCTGTTTTTGGGTTAGGTCGCTTACCGGAACAGAGACAGCGGGGACGATCATCATGAATATACCCATCGCCTTTCAAGCTGCTACTTTGTTGGCAGCATTCGCTCACCATGGTCACATAGTATTCCTATGCTCCCATGGCTTCGCTCATTTGCCGCCGCGTAGCAACGTAAAATCCATTGGGTATAAGCCGCTGGCTTTTCTGGCAAAGCTCAATTTATGATCTTTGTATCAAATGCAGAGGCGGTTGTACGTACGTTTAGGTAGAATTCCTGATCAGTATTTACCGTTCATTAGCAACAGTTAGAGAAGCGCTGAAAACATGAAATTGTACGCAAGGCAACAGGGGCAGGGCGCGGATGTCATCAGCCTTCATGGCCTGTTTGGCTCTCAGGAAAACCTGGGGATGATTAACCGGGGGCTTGCTGAATCATTTCGTGTTCATGGGCTGGATCTTCGAAATCATGGTCGTTCTCCTCATGGTGAGGCGATGAACTATCAGGCCATGGCCGAAGATGTTCTGGAATATATGGACGAACAGCAACTGGAAAAAGCCCATCTGGTTGGTCACTCCATGGGGGGTAAGGTGGCGATGACCATTGCGCTGATGGCCCCGGAGCGTGTTACAAAGCTGGCGGTGATTGATATTGCGCCGGTGACTTATCAGGAAAGGCGGCACGACAGTATTCTTGAAGGGTTGTCGTCCATGCCTTTGGATACGCTGACAAGCCGCACTGAAGCGGATCGTTTTCTGGAAACCTATGAGCCGGAAAAAGGGGTGCGTCAGTTTCTGCTGAAAAATCTCTATCGTGATGAGCAGGGAGCCTATCACTGGCGGGTGAACCTTCCTGCGATCATTACCCATTACATGGAAATCCTTGCCGGGCAGCAGTCTGATACCGGTTTTGCCAGTGATACCCTGTTTATTAAGGGAGGTGAGTCTGACTACATCTTGCCAGAGCATCGTGAGCAGGTGCTGTCACTCTTTCCATCGGCATCTATGCGGGTGATACCGGGAGCTGGCCACTGGGTTCATGCCCAGAAACCAGAGCTGGTGACACGAATGGTGTTACGATTTCTTGGGTGAGGTTCTCAAGCCACAAAGTTCCGCCGGTGTTGTCGGGAACATTCACCGGCGGTCTTAGTGGTTAGGAAAGTCTGTTACACCGCATCTGGCTGGTTTTCTGGTGCTGCATCAATAAACGCTGGCTGCATATTACAGTGCTTGTAGATTTCATGGATTCTGGGGAAATCTGTCATTTCCACCTTAAAACGCAGGGCGTTAAATACCTGTGGTACAAGGCATATGTCGGCTATAGAGGGCTGTTCCGAGCAGCAGAAAGGCTGGTCATCCAGCTGGGCTTCTAACGCGGTAAAGCCAGTGTGAATCCAGTGCTTATACCACTGTGTTTTGGCATCATCACTCACCGCCAGTTCCTGCTGCAGGTATTTCAGTACCCGGAGGTTATTGACAGGGTGTATGTCACAGCTGACCTGATAGGCGAGACTGCGCAGCTGGGCTTTTTTCCATGAATCTCCGGGAATGATGGAGCGTTCCGGGAAGGTCTCCTCCAACCACTCAATGATCGCCAGAGACTGGATGAGAATTCCTTTATCAGTGGTTAATGTGGGTACCAGCCCCTGAGGATTGATTTTTTTGTAATCCTCCGAGTTCTGCTCACCTTTCAACAGGTTGATGCCCGATTGTTGATAATCAAGCTCTTTCAGGTTCAGAGCAATCCGCACCCGATATGCAGCCGATGAGCGGAAATAGCCGTAGAGTTTCATCGTATTTATTCTCCAATATCCGTCCGGGCAGGCAGAATGGTTGCCTGTACTTCGCCGAAGCCGATACGGGCATGTCCGGCTTTTTCACACCAGCCTTTGAAAATGACAGTATCTCCATCTTCAAGGAATGTTCTTGTTTCACCATTGGGCAGGGACAGCGGTTTTTTTCCACCCTGGGAAAGTTCCAGCAGTGAACCCGCTTCTTCCGGTCTGGGGCCTGACTGCGTACCGCTGCCAAATAGATCGCCGGGCTGGAGGTTACAGCCATTCACAGTATGGTGAGCCACCATCTGGTTGATGGTCCAGTACGAGTGACGGAAGCTGGATTGTGACAGTTTCGCAGGTGTGTCTCCTTCCTGATCCATCTGTTTGGTCAGCAGGTGAGCAGAAAGCTGAATATCAATGGAGCCCTGCTGCCGGTTTTTCTGGGAGTCAAGGTAAGGCAGTGGCTGCGGATCACTGGCGGGGCGATCAAAGCTGGTAAGGTAAGGCACCAGTGCTTCCAGAGTGACAATCCAGGGGGAAACGGTGGAAGCAAAACTCTTGGATAAAAATGGCCCCAGAGGCTGGTACTCCCAGGCCTGAATATCCCGGGCGGACCAGTCATTAAACAGGCAGAGACCAAATACGTGCTGGTCGGCCTGATCCAGCTTTATCGGTTCTCCCAGGGCATTGCCAGAGCCAATGAAAATACCCATTTCCAGTTCATAATCAAGCCGCTTACAGGGACCGAAGGAGGGGATTTCGGCATCGGGAGCTTTGGTCTGGCCAGAGGGGCGGTGAAAATCCTGACCAGATACATCAACAGAAGATGCACGACCATGGTAACCAATGGGCACCCACTTGTAGTTGGGCAGTAATGGATTATCGGGTCTGAACAGTGAACCAACACTGGTGGCATGATAGATGGACGTGTAAAAATCGGTGTAATCGCCGATCTGGCAGGGCAGTTGGTATTCAACTGTATCCATATCAACCAGGCATCGCGACAGTTCAGCCTCTTCTGCGGCCCCTTTGCACAGGGCTCTGGATAAAGCTCGTCTTAATGACGACCAGTGCTCAATACCCAGCCCCATAAATCGGTTCAGTGTTTCATCGCAGCAGGCTTCCAGAGCCTCCCAGTCTTTCCCCGAAGCAACGCTGGTCTGGGAAACAGCAGAAAGATCCAGAACCTGATCGCCAATGGCTACACCTGCTCGAAAAGATTCACCACTGTCTTTACGTCTGAAGATAGCAAACGGCAGGTTTTGAATAGGAAAGTCACTGTTTTTGTTATTGGCCGATGCAACCCAGCTGGTCAGGTTTACATCATGTGTTTCATTAAGTGTCAGCATGATGAGCTCTATGTCTCCGGCGTAAGTTAGAAAAACGACAAGTTTCTTATTCTGTGCTCTTATCGGTTGAAGTGTTTCTTGAGTCCTTTCCAGCAATCAATATAGTCGGTTTGGCGGGCATTACTTTCCAGCGCAAACCGGGTTGGTGCAAAGACAAAGCGGGACTCAAACATAAAGGCCATAGTGTCTTTGTATCGCACAGGCTCAAGCTCTGCTGAGCTGGCTTTTTCAAACACTTCGGCTTCAGGGCCGTGGGGGCTCATGCAGTTATGGAGACTGGCACCACCAGGAACAAACCCTTTTTCCTTGGCATCGTAAACGCCATGAATCAGCCCCATAAATTCACTCATGACATTTCTGTGATACCAGGGAGGACGGAATGTGTTCTCAGCCACCATCCAGCGGGGAGGGAAGATAACAAAGTCGATATTGGCAACCCCGGGGGTATCACTCTGGGAGGTCAATACGGTGAAGATGGATGGGTCTGGGTGGTCGAAGCTGACGGTGTTGATAACATTGAAGCGGGACAGGTCATATTTATAGGGGGCTGAAGTGCCCACCCAGGCAACGACATCCAGGGGAGAATGATCCAGGCTGCAGCGGAAGAGGTTTCCTCCAAACTTGGCCACCAGTTCAAACTCTCCGTCAATATCTTCAAAGCAGGCGACTGGATAATGGAAGTCCCGATCATTGGCATAACCATTGGCTCCAACAGGTCCTCGTTCTGGAAGAATAAATGGCGCACCGTAATTTTCACAGATATAGCCTCTGGCCTTACCTTCTGGAAGTTGAACCTGAAATTTGATTCCTCTGGGAATGACCAGAATTTCACCGGGGGGAACATGCAGGTTGCCCAGCTCTGTTCGTGCCAGAATAGCCCCCTGCTGAGGTACGATCAGCAGCTCACCATCGGCGTTATAAAAGAAGCGGTCTGTCATATCCTGAGTTGCCAGGTACATGTGCACGGCCGAACCTGCCTGAGTGTGCAGATTGCCATTGGCCGCCATGGTGACAAGACCATCAACAAAATCGGTTTCTTTTTCAGGAAACTCAAGAGCATCCCAGCGCATCATATCCGGAGGAGCTGGTACCTCAGTCACAGGGCCAGAGCGAAGCCGGTCGGATGCTATTGGCTCATACCTGCCCTGGGCCGCTGAAGGCCGAATCCGGTACATCCAGGTTCTTCTGTTCTGATGTCGTGGTGCTGTGAATGCGGTAGTGGAGAACTGCTCTGCATAGAGCCCCATGGGCACTCGTTGCGGGTTGAATTGCCCGATGGGGAGGGCACCCTCCAGAGCTTCGGTTTCATGTTCGTTACCAAAACCATGGAGGTATTGGAGTTCGGAAGGTGTTGTCATTCGTCATTACCCCATAATCGTAAAATCGATTTCTGATCAGCAAAGAACACTTCTGGCAGTTAGGCCGTAATAGAGTATGAAACACATGAGCAGGCTTCATTGAAATAGCCGCACTAAAATTGGCTGTAACAGTAAAGTCATAATGTCTGTGTGCTTCTACAACAACCTCTGACGATTCCTGACACTGGTTTTATTGTTGTTATGCCTTATTTATGAACTATTTCTACTGACTATGTCCAATGGCATGACTACTGCTGCAAGGTTCAGTTAACTCTCAGGCCATAGTTATGACCAATAACTGCTAGGCAATAACAATTAGTGAGTACCGTGTGAGAATCGCTTAAAGCCATATTATTAAGTGACTAATTGAAATGAGAGTGTAGCTGGTATTTCACGTTCAACAGCGATGAGGTGGACTTCTCACTGCTGATGATTGAAATTGACTGGCTATCTGTCTATCGAACTGTCCGTGGCTCTAAGTCCATATGATTGGTAAGGACTTTGTGGTCGTTTCATAAATAAAAAATGCCACAGTGTAAGTGGCATTTTTGGTTGGCAGGATGAGTCAGATTCGGGGTTTGTAGTCAGGATTATCTAAATCTTCATAAAAATCTAGTTCTTGATAACGTTCTGAAATACTCTTCCTTAGCTTACTCTTTTCAAAGTAGTCTTCGATTCCCTCTCGTATGGCAGATGATTCTAACCCCTTGTGCCTTGCTTTCCGCGCTTTGGCTTTTTTGTGTTCATGATTGCTGTTCCAGAAAGCATCGTCCCATTCATCCTGTTGCATGGACCTTATCCTGGTCATAACTACTTCCTTATTTCTACTGCTCTTAATAATAAATCTAGAAAAGGATAAGGGGCTGTTTAATAAGAAATGGTTATATTTGGAGAAACTGTTAATTCTGGAAGGTTTTTTAGGGCACGGGTTTTGTGGTAGGTATGGTGGATAAGGTGTTTAATTTGCTGTTTTATAAGGGAAAGTCGATACCCTCTCTTTGGTTGCTCTGAAAGGAAGCTTTTGATAAAGGTGCAACCTGTCAGTAACCGTTTGATTTGATATCAACTTTCATGGGCTCTTCACGAACTCTTACAATGCGGCTCTCTAACTGGCCATCCGGAAAAAGATCAAGCACACGGAATCCGGGCTGCCTGGTATCTGCAAGAAATTTGTCAGAGCCGGGAGCAAACTGGACACAGGTTGAGGGGGTTGCCATCACGGGAATATCACAGAATTGATACTTTCTGGCCTGGTGTACATGGCCGTGAATTATGCCACGGATATTGTCGTGATGGGTGATAATCCGGGCAAGATCATCCGGGTTTTCCAGCATGATCTGATCCATCCATCGACTGTTGATTGGCGCAGGGTGATGATGGAGAGCCAGGAGTGTATGTCTGTCCGGATCCTGTTTCAAACAGGTATCCAGCAGTTCCAGTTCAGTTTCATTGAGGTATCCGTGTATTTTACCCTCGACCTGAGTGTTCAACAGTACTATCTGCCAGTCACCCAGAATAACCTGCTTTTGCATCGCAGACGGATTTACAGCCTCCATAAGATGGGGCTGGTCATGATTGCCCCGCAACCAGTAGCTGGGAGCCTGTATTTTTAACAGTTTTTCTTTCAGGTGTTGATAGGAAGCTTCACTGTCATCCTGAGTCAGGTCTCCGGTCACCAGAAGGCATGCCATTTCCTGATAGTCACTCTGTATCTTTGCAAGTACCTCATCCAGCGTTTCAGAGGTGTTTATCCCCATTAGTGTAGAGCTGGGGTCAGCAAAGAGGTGAGGATCTGTAATTTGCAGAACTCGAATTCTGGCGGTGTTCATAGTCTGTTTTTATCAGTGTTATCGTTATCCAACCTGAATGGTGCCTCATCCATGGGGACTGAAGAATATGATGTTTCAGGCTACTGGTTTCCTGTGTCAGGCCTTTGACATCAAGCTTGATCGCAGAGGTGTCATAATAGCCCGTAAAATCAAGATTGAAAATGGAGTGATGCCAGTTTTGGGAAGCAGGAGGCTTTTTTTGACATGAGCGTTACCTCCTTTCTGAATGGTCTACTGATTTTAGTTGGTTAACTGTTTTTTTTTTTGCAGAACGGCTTATGCTGCCCATGGTTATTTTGTGTCAAGCAATTCTGATGTTCAGAGTACATTTCGAAACGTCACTGCTCCTGTGTTTTTATTAATAAACGTCACTTATCGTAAATTAGTAATAACTGCTTTTGCTTAAACGACAGCTAATGCTTTTACAGCCTGCTTTCCTTAAATTTACCATCCTTTAACACAAACGTACGATGGTTCACCTATTCTGGTTATTGTCTGGAGGAAGAACAGGCTGAAATGAAAAACGGAAAGGAGGTTGATTTCATTTTTACAGGAGATAGAGCAATGAACAAGTTTCTTACCAATGACAATAATTTTGTCAGAGCGTGTGGCGGTGGAACTGTCGGGTATTGTGTGGCTGTCGCCATTGACAGAGAAGAAGGATTGGTCGGTGTGCGTGACACTAAAGATAATCACAAGCATACACTGGTATTTAACAGCGAAGAGTGGCAACACTTTATTGCAGCCATTAAAGCCGGTGAGTTTGAGGGTGCTCTCTCTGAATGATTGAAACAATAGTGCTCTATTTTCACAGCTACTATGGGAACACCACTCATAATAGTTAACTGTCATGCCCGCTTCTGTTATTTCCAGCTCTACCAAAAGCATCGTTT
>NZ_LUKQ02000115.1 GCF_001647025.1 Endozoicomonas atrinae | reverse complement strand
GAAAATCAACATCATTAAAACCTTCGGGTAGCTGTGGTCGACGAGACATCTGTTCTAGATAATGCATGGTAATGATGCCTAAGCATAGTTGGCGGCAGCTTAAGGATTTAGAAAATGCGATTGGTATAAGGTATTTATTTAATCTTCAATTTATGACGCTGGCGTTAATGTTTGATGACGTATTTATTGATCAATAACAGAATCAAGTTATCTTTTTTTTAAACACCAGGCTTTTCTTATGCCGACTCATTTAAATATTTGTTCACTCGATTCTCGTTATAAAAGAACAAAACAGCACAAGCCAGAAAGGAAAAGCTGCACCCAATCCAGGCGGTCAGGGAGACTCCAAACTCGGTTGGAGTGCCGTTACTACTTCCGATAATCAGCAGAGACGGGAAAACCAGACTGGTCACTGAGCCAGCCAGCTTTACATTCAGGCTCTGTAAACCAAAGAAAGTCCCCTCTTTATGCTCACCTGTACGTCGAGTATCTGACAGAGTGATATCGGTCATCATGGCAGCCGGAATAATACTGGTAATGGCAATAGGAATCGCCCCCAGGAAAACAATCAAGCCAGCCAGCACCATTGGATGGGCAACATCATTGGCCAGCGGAATCATGGAAAAAACCGAGCCTTCCAGAATAAGGGCAACGATATAAATGTTCTTTTTCGCATAGAACTTAGTCAATCTGACGACCAGAGGGTAGAGGGCAAAACTCATGGCAAACATACCGACCATCAAAGCGGTTGCCCACTGTTCAGAAAGCCCCAGCAGCATCGTTACGTAATAAACGGCTCCCGTTTCCAGAAAATAGGTTGCCATCAACGTCAGACAGTTAACCAGCACAAATACGGTGAAATCCCGGTTTTTCAACGCCTCCCCCATTGACTTGATGGCTCCTTCACTCGCCACCTTGCCACTGCAGTGCTTCTTCTCATCAATCACGAGAATAGGAACCAACATGCAGAAGGCACCGATCAGAGCAAAGCTGACCACAATGATGCGCAGTGCATCCATTGGCGATACCCCCTGCCCCTCAAGTACTCCCTTGAAGAACCACAGCGTTTGTCCCACACAGAAAGCCGCTCCCCAGGCTGCAGCACTCATGGTTGCAAGAAACACACGATCATCCGCCGTTTTACCCAGCTCTGGAATCAAGGCCCCATAAGGCATCACATAAAGTGTCATAAAGAAGTAAAACAACAGAACACTGGCCGCAACCCACAGAATATTCCATGTGGTCGCCATGTCATCTGGTGGAAAAAAAGTAGTAATAGAAGTTAATGCAAAGGGCACCAGTCCAACCATCATAAACAGCCGACGTCGCCCGAACCGACTTCTGGACCGGTCGCTCAGATTGGCAATAAACGGGCTGGATACCGCATCAAATACACGACTTAAAGCGGTAATGATGCCGAGAGCGGTAAGGCCTAGAAACAAAGGAATCCGTGGCAGTAATTCCGGGATTTCAGCCTTACCTTCAACAACAGGAGGAAAGTAAAAATAGCTTAGGACAATACCCATGGAGAACGCCGTTAACGTTGCACCAAAATGCCCCAGGGAAAACAACACCAGCCGCCACCTTGGCAACCGTTGGGAATGAGTTAATTCACTGACACTGGAAACATCCATCATTCAACCTTACTTCCTGCTACTTACCTTTCCCAGGCGCCTAGGGCCTGTTGACGTTTTGTTGCGAGTTCAGCAGATCAGGGCGTGCCTATGGCGAGGCATTGCAGGAAGACTGGTTGCCTTTCAAAATGCCACAACGAAATCATAAGCGCGCCCTGATCCGCCCGAAGGATGACCCAGAAAAGCGCCATCTGCTTTGTCAGGCTTGCTTGATGTAGAATACTACACGCTTCGCAAGCCTTTCGCGCATATGACGCTTTTCTGGGTCACTGAGCACGCAACGAAACGTCAACAGGCCCTAAGAATAATCAAAATTTCCTTTAAGCCCTTCAGCATCTTCCTGTCTATCAGGAACATCGTTCAAAAACTGGTTAACCCGGTCTTCGTCGTAAAACTTCAGCGCCAGGGCTGCCAGCAGGCAGAGCCCACCACCGACCATGACTGTGATAGAAGCTCCCGTTGCATTAGGTGTGCCACTGGCACTGCCAATAATCAACAGTGAAGGGAAGACAAGACTGGTCAATGAGATGGCCAGTTTAATATTGAAATTCATGGCACCAAAAAAGACACCCTCCTTATGACTGCCCGTGCGATTGCCATCCGAACGGGCAATATCAGCAAGGATAACCGTCGGCAGAATGCTGTTTATTGCGGTAGGAATTGCCAGCAACAGAATAAGAATCCAACCCGTCAGAGCAGCATCGGGCAAAATAGTACACAAAGGAATCAGTGCCATTAACAGGCCATGCAATACCAGTGCAAAAATTTGCATGGTGCGTTTCTGGAAGCGATGGGTT
This sequence comes from Endozoicomonas atrinae, assembly GCF_001647025.1. GTDB lineage: Bacteria > Pseudomonadota > Gammaproteobacteria > Pseudomonadales > Endozoicomonadaceae > Endozoicomonas > Endozoicomonas atrinae. The sequence goes on along the minus strand of NZ_LUKQ02000115.1, from coordinate 14,894 downwards.
AACTTCACGACAAATGGGTAGCAGGCAAAGCTGCAGACAAACATGACAATCATGACCAGTGACGCTGTGGATTCACTCATCCCCATCAAAATGGTCACGTAGTAGATAGCACCGGTTTCCAGAAAGAATGTGGCCATGCACGTTAGCAGGTTGGAGAGCGTAAACATGCGAAAGTCCACATTGGAAAAAGCGGACTTCATGGCACTGAATACATTTTCCGAGCATTGATTACCATCGCAGTATTTCTTCTCATCAATAACCAGCACCGGGACAGCCATAGCCAGTGCGCCCACAATAGAGAAAAAGATGGCACACATTCTGATAGCGGTCATGGCATCAAACCCCATGGACTCCAGCTCACCCTTCAAGGCCCAGATTGACTGGCTGAAAGCAAAGGCCAGTGCCCACGCAATGGAGTTACAGGTTGCAATAAAAACCCGATCATCGGAGGTTTTCCCAAGCTCTGGCGTGAGAGCGCCATAGGGAATGCAGTACATGGTCATAAACAGGTAAGCCAGCAGCGCACAGACTGAGACCCAGATAACGTTCAAGGTACTGGGGGCATCATCGGGTGGCCAGAAGACCAGAGCCGTTGTCAGTGCAAAAGGCAGTAATGCAGAAGCCATAAATATACGACGGCGACCAAACTTATGAGTCGAGCGGTCACTCATATTGGCAATTAGCGGGTCGGTTATGGCATCAAAACATCGGGAAAGGGCAAGAATAATACCCAGGACCGTTAGCCCCATGAGTACCGGTGCCCGTGTGATCAGTTCAGGTATGGGAGTAGTACCCTCCACCTCTGGAGGAAAGTAAAAGTAAGTAATCACTGAACCAAAACTGGCCGCAGCCAGCATCCAGCCAAAATTCCCGAATGAAAAAAGCACCAGCCGCCATCTCGGAACCCGGTTATTGATATCCATTACACTCCCCCAACCTACCGGTACAACCGGACTCTTTTTTATTATTATTCACATCTGTTTACTGAGGTGTTATCAGGCTTTCCGGAACCATAGCAATGGTGATTTTTTCCGAGTAAGACATGACTCCGTTCTCAAACAGAACAGCCACATCACCATTGGAGAGTGTACCAAGGTCGGAGTAACCGGCAGCGCCAGGATAGACAGTAACACTGTTCTTCCAGCTGTTACCCTGATCTTCACTGTATCGAACGGTCATATTGACCCGTGCCCGGGTATTGGCCGGATTGGCAAAGAGTAAACCCTTTTCGCCATACCCCTCAACAGAGGCCTGGCAAACCGGCGTGAGCAAAGACAGATCCTTTTCTGCCTCCAGCCAGTTCATCCCACCGTCAGAAGACGTACTCACCCAACGTCCATTAGGGGCAGGTGCCCGACCCAGGGCTGCATGCTGACGGGTATTCATATAAATACGACCATCGGCCAGTTCAGCAATGGCCGTTTCATCACCGGTATTGAGTGGCTCACTGGTCTGCCAGGTATTGCCATGATCATCACTGAACAGAACCACAGCCTGGTTGGCACGGCCTTCAACCTTCTGGTTCAGATAGCCCGGAATAATCAGACGCCCTTTCGCTGGATTCTGCTGTTTCTGGATACCATGCCCAGGCCCGAAAATCAGCCCCTTAAAGGGCAGTACTTCACGATCACTCCAGGTCAGCCCACCATCACGACTGGTGATCATCACTGGCCAATGCTGTCTGGCTTCGTTACTAATATTGTGGGCAAGATGAATAATGCCGGTCTCCTGGTCAAAGGTCGGTGTGGGGTTGCCGCACTTACCCCGCTTATTATTGTCCTCATAGGTGCAGACGACATTCAGCTGGCTCCAGCTCTTCCCTCCGTCCTTACTGACTTTGGTCACCAAATCAATAACACCGGTATCCAGAGCGGCATCGCGGCGGGCTTCAGCCACCCCAATCAAGAGGTCAGACTTCAGTTGTTCGCCATTACCCAGCTGACTGCCTGCTGGGACCACCAGCAATCCGGGAATCCGGTAGATGGCGTAACCATCAACACCACCCACAAAGAGATCCTGCACATCACCCAACTCGTCGTTATATTTCGGGTTATTGACCCAGTTCAGAGACCCCATCAATGGCCAACCCAAAATGGCAATTAGTCCTACGGTTGCCGTGTTTTTCAATATTGCCTGATCATTCCGGTGGCGAGGCAATGAAGAAAACAGCATGGCGATGGCTAAAAAGCCCCAGGCAACACCCAGTGCCACAATCACTTCATCAAAAATACTGACCGGCTGGTAATAGTCGAATACCGTACTGTCGAGAAACACGATAACCAGGAGAGCGGCGATTGCCAGAAAAGACAGAGAATAAAAAAAAGGTTTTACCCGTCTACTCTCTGGGTCTGATCGTTTAGCCCACAACCGGGTGACCAGACGAACTGATGCAATGGTGTAGATAAGGCCATAGATCACAGCTATGGCGGTAATCAGCCCAAATGCTGTCAGCCCCGGGGCATTAAACTTCAGAAATAGAAAGAGAAAAGTCAGCAGCCCCAGGCAGCTGACACTGATAAAAACAGCGGTGATTCTGGAAAGAAGCACAGTCAGGTTACTCCATTTTATTCTTATTATTTTCAGGGCCTGTTGATGCCTTTGTGCGTAATCTGCACGTCAGAGTAAAAACATACAGGCCGAGATCTCAGGCAATGGATTCCGTCATTTCACCCTGAGAAGGCGTCTCATCCTGTTCATCATCCAGATGACGGTTAACCCGTTGCTCATCATAAAACCTCAACGCCAGTACAGCGACAAAACAGAGGCCCGCACCCACCAGCGCAGTGAGCGAAACCCCAAAAGTGCTGGGAGCCCCATCGCTGCTGCCAATAATCAGCAACGAGGGAAAAATCAGGCTGGTCACTGATGTGGCCACCTTGATGTTGAAATTCATGGCACCAAAAAACACCCCTTCCTTGTGACTGCCGGTGCGGTTGCCATCAGACTTGGCAATGTCCGCCATAATGGCGGTTGGCAGAATACTGTTAATGGCGGTCGGTATGGCCAGTAACAGAATAATCACCCACCCCGTCAACGCGGCATCCGGCAGGACAGTACACAGGGGAATCAGTGCAAACAGAAGACCATGCAGTGCCATGGCAAACATCTGCATATTTCTTTTGGGAATTCGGCGGGTCAATTTCACGATAAAGGGGTAACAGGCAAAACTGCAGCCAAACATCACAATCATAATCAGTGACGCTGTTGCCTCACTCATCCCCATTAGCATAGTGACGTAATAGATAGCCCCGGTTTCCAGAAAAAACGTCGCCATAAAAGTCGCGACATTAGCCAGTGAAAACATGCGAAAATCAGGATTAGTAAATGCTGACTTCATGGCACCAAGTACAGGCTCTGAGCAGGTGTTTCCATCACAGTACTTGCTTTCATCAATGGCCAGAATCGGCACCAGCATGGCCAGGCCACCCAAGACTGCAAACAGTCCTGCACAGACCCGGATTGCCGTCATCGCATCCATACCTGAGGATTCCAGCGTATCTTTAATCACCCACACCAGCTGACCACAGGCAAAGGCCAGAGCCCAGGCAACCGAGTTAACCGTAGCAATAAATACCCGATCCTCAGATGTTTTACCCAGCTCGGGAATCAACGCAGTATAAGGCATGACATACATGGTCATAAACAGGTAGGCGAGAATGCCAAAAACAACCACCCAGACGGCATTCAAGATCGTAGGGGACGTATCAGGAGGGGTGAATACCAGAACAGAACAGATGGCAAAGGGGATCAGGGAAAGTGCCATAAATATACGACGGCGACCAAACTTATGTACTGAACGGTCACTCATATTGGCGATCAGGGGGTCGGTGATCGCATCAAACAGCCGGGATACCGCCAGTATCAGGCCAAGCACTGTCAGCCCCATAAAAACAGGCGCGCGGTTGATTAACTCCGGTATTGGCTCGACGCCCTCAACAGTGGGTGGAAAATAAAAGTAATTAATGACTGACATAAAACAGAAGGCAGTCAGCATCCACCCAAAGTTGCCAAAGGAGAATAATACCAGCCGCCAGCGCGGCACCCTGCCTACTGCTTTCATATTTTCTCCCCCATCACTCCATAATGTGAATTTTTATCATGTTTTATCTTATACTATGGAAATCACGTTAAACAACCATTGTTGTTGGATACAGCCTCTTTGTTTCGTCTCTTTTGCCACAGCAATACATTATTAATTGTTTAAATTAATACCGGAACCCAGGAGAACAGTGACCATATAAGCACTGTTTGTCTCAAATCAAATGATTCACTATGAGGCCTGGTCATGCCGCAGGGCTCTTTTTTGAACCACAGAGATCACGAAGAAGAGCTTTTCTTTTCCTTTGTGCTCTTTGTGATCTCTGTGGTTCTATCTCTAGCCCATGAAAATAAGAAGGAGGTGATTAATATCAACCCAAAAAATACTCACTAATGAAGGCTTTCATATTGGTTCAGATGCTGTTTAAATGAGCACAAACAATAAAAATGAAAAACATTCAGTTTTTAACAATACAAAGACTGATCGATTGCTGATGGAGCCCAACCATGAAGCTTGTTACCACATTGATTACCAGTTTTACATTCGCCCTCCTCTCCTTTACTGCCCATGCAAACCAGCTCAGCGCTGGCTACGAGCTCGAGAGTCAGTGGATTCAGGCACTGCAGGAAAGTGATACGGATAAGAGAGTCGCTGAACTTGAACGGGTACTGGAAGAAGCAACTCAGGCACTCATCGCAACACCAGACGACGTAGAACTGTTAATTGTTAAAGCCAATAGCAACCTTGAAATAGCCAATGCCCTCAACAGTGTAAAATCACTGGGTTATTTGAAAGAGGGCAAAAGGGATCTGGAAAAAGCCATCGAGCTCTCACCAATGGCACTTGATGGCATGGCAGAAGCAAGTCTGGCATCCGCACTCTACTGGGCACCTGGCTGGCCACTTTCTTATGGTGATAAAAAAGAAGCTATCGAGTTGTTTGATGAAGCGCTCACCAGAAACCCTGACAGCCTGGAGCTATTGACTCAGTACGGGTACGTCATGAGCCTTAATGGTGAAGGTGACCTCGGCAAGGCCAGGTCTCTGTTTGAATCAGCATTGCAACAGATCGAAGCAACAGAACAACAGGGAAGAGCAGTATTCGCGCAAATCCGGAAAAAGGACATTCTTTCGGCTCTCGAGAGCATAGAAAACCAATAACGGAGACACCTGATGTCCGGCAAGTGGTCTGTCGAGAAGGCACAGCAGTGGTATTCAGCGCTGCCCTGGCTGCGGGGATTCAACTACCTTCCCAGAACAGCCGTTAACTGGACCGAGCTCTGGCAGGGACTCTCTTTTGACCCTGCCACCATTGACCAGGAGCTTGGCTGGTCAACAGCCATCGGTTACAACACACTCAGAACCAACCTGCCTTTTATTGTCTGGAAGCATGACCGGGATGGGTTGATTCAGCGTATCGACCAATTCCTGAACATTGCCGAAAAACATGGCATATACGTCATGCTTTGCCTGATGGATGACTGTGGATTCTCCGGTGATGAACCTTACCTTGGTTCACAGAAACCACCGATTCCGGGTATCCATAACAGTCAGGCAGCTGCCAGCCCCGGCCGAAAAGTGGTTAAAGACAAACGTCAGTGGAAAGAAGTTGAAGCCTACATTCGGGATATTATTTCCACATTCCGGAACGATAACCGGGTTCTACTTTGGGACCTGTACAATGAGCCTGCGAATTCTGCAGTGTTCGGACGATTTAACTGGAAGCTGATAGACCCCAGGCTGACATCCCATGCAACGGAATTATTAGAACAGGCCTTTGTCTGGGCACGGCAGGAATCGCCAACGCAGCCACTGACGGCAGGCGCCTACGAAGTGGGCACCACGGTCAATGTTAAACTGCCACTGGTAGGCAATATCAGTCTGGATTACCTGCTGACAGGACAAAAAGATCCTTTTTACCACCGTCGATTTGACCGACTGGCCCTGGAGCTCTCTGACATTATCAGTTTCCACGCTTATGTTTCCGCTGACAAAATGCAGAGCATCATTCACTACCTTGACGAGAAATATCAGCGCCCACTGCTCTGCACTGAATGGCTGGCCCGCCATGTTGGCAGTCGTCTCGAAGAACAGCTTCCAATCTTTAAATCACACCGTGTCGCCTGTTACCAGTGGGGATTGGTGAATGGTCGTACACAGACACACCTGTCCTGGACAGATATCCGGGTATCTGCCAAAGAAAAAGATCTATGGTTTCATGATCTGCTTAAACCGGATGGCACGGCTTATGATGAAAAGGAAGTTGAGCTGATTCGGTCATTGACCCATGAAAAAGTCACTGAGACTTCCTAAGGAAAAGCTTTATAAGGCCTGACCAACAGTCAGGCATGCTCTATAGCCAGAAGGTCGGCAGGCACTTCAAGGGCACCTCTCTGCCGAATCTGTTGCTGCAGCCAATAACCTGAATTTTTAATGGTTCTCTTACCCGACTCATAGTCAACATGAACCAGGCCAAAGCGGGTACTGAAGCCTTTCGCCCACTCAAAGTTATCCAGCAATGACCAGGCAAAATAACCGCGGACATCAGCACCTTCCTGCCTGGCTTTCAGCACTTCATGGATATGGGACCGCAAGTAACTGATGCGAGGCTGGTCGTTAACAATGCCATGATCAACCTTGTCAAAATAGGCCGCCCCATTCTCGGTAATATAAACGGGAGGATTGCCATACTCCTCTCGCATCAATGTCAACAGTTCATTAAAACCTTCAGGGTAAATTTCCCAATCCATAGCCGTATATCGATAGGGGTCTGGCTCTGGCCTTCTGGCAACAAACGTGCCTCTTAACCCTGGAACAAGCCGGTTACCTCTGACAAATTCACGGCTGTAATAGTTGAGTCCGGTAAAGTCGGTGGGTGTCTGGATAATATCAAAATCACCAGGATTTACCGGTGGCCGAAACCAACGAAAGCGCTGCCATAAAACCTCTGGATAATGCCCCTTGAAGATTGGGTCAAATGCAATACCGTTCATAAAGGCATTGGCCGTCTTTGCTGCCTCCAGGTCAATAGCCCGGCTACCTTTGGTATGCATAGGGGTATAACTGAGGGTAAGACCTGCCTTTGCTGTAGAGTCTTCACTGCGTATGGCCTGCATGGCCATACCATGCCCAAGAAGAATATGGTGCATGGCTCGCCAGAAAGTCCAGGGATTTCGCTTACCGGGAGCATGATGGCCAAACAGATGGCCAAACGTAGCGTGCTCCCATGGCTCATTGACCGTAATCCAGTGTTTTACACGGTCACCAAAATGATTTACAACGGTTTTTGTGTAGTCGGCAAAATGGTAACAGGTCTCCCGCCCGGCAAAACCACCATACTGCTGGTACAGTGCTTCTGGTGTATCCCAGTGAAACAGGGTAGTGAACGGGGTAATGCCTGCTTCAAGCAGTGAATCGATCAACCGGTCGTAAAAGGCCAGTCCTTTCGGGTTTATCCTGCCCTTTCCTTCCGGAAAGATCCGTGACCATGAGATGGAAAAACGATAGGCATCCAGCGAAAGCTGATCCATGATTCCAACATCTTCCTTATAACGATGATAATGATCACAGGCGGTATCGGCATTATGGCCGTGATCAATGTTACCAGGCTGGTGACAAAACGTATCCCAGATACTGGGACCCCGTCCATCTTCTCTGACAGCACCTTCAATCTGATAGGCCGCGGTTGCTGCGCCGATCAGAAAGTCCCTGGGAATGTTGAGATGATCCATTGGTAAACCGCACGGTCAGAGAATAAAAATATGAATAAAATTCATCATCTGACCATGGCAGTTTAATGTCAACCGAAACATGAAAAAAATTCAGCTTTATTGATAAGAAGGCAAATAGACTCCATGGGCTTCAATCAAATCATCACAAAGGTTGGTAATCTGATCCATTGTCAACTCCGCTGCGGTGTGTGGATCCAGCATGGCGGCATGATAAATATAATCACGCCGACGTGTGAGTGCCGCTTCAATGGCCAGGTCCTGAACATTAATATTGGTTCTGTTCAGTGCCGCCAGCTGGGGAGGCAAGGCACCAGCAACGGTCGGGGTAATGCCGTTCTGGTCAGCAAGGCAGGTGACTTCTACTACCGCATTTTCAGGCAAATTAGTAACCAGCCCTTTATTCAGGACATTGCCCCCGAAAGTATATGGGTTTCCCGTCTCCATCGCTTCCAGCATATAGGATGCGTATTCTTCAGAGCGGGTATGCGGCAGCGCCTCACCTTTTCTCCAGGCACTCAACAGCCCCTGAACCTCATTGGCGGTATTTTCATCCAGCAATGTCATCAACTGGGCTTCCATCTCTTCCGTCAGCATGCCCCCCAATGCCGCCTCAATCCCTGTCCACAGGTGCTCGTATTCCTCACAGCGTCGTGGATACTCATCCAGCGGGATATTAAAGCGATCAATTAACTCTGGGGCCGTCGATTTGATGAAATAAGGAAGGTATTCCGCATTATGCTCACTGGACTCTGTGACGTAATAACCAAAGCGCTTCATCATTTCATAGCGAACCATGTCATTATGCTTTCCGGCTTTGCTGCGAGCCTCCGCCAGGCGCTTGATCTCTGGATAGAGATCCTCCCCGTTATGTGACACTTCCAGTAGCCACGCCATATGGTTGATACCGGCGATTTTCCACTTTACCCCACTTAACGGAATATCCAGGGGTTTCAGCAGCTCAGGAACGCAGCACTGGACACTGTGACACAGGCCCACCGTTTTAACGTCCGTTGCCCGAAGCATGGCACCGGTAACCATTGCCATGGGGTTGGTATAATTAAGCAACCATGCGTCAGGACAAAGTTCCTCTATATCCCTGGCAATATCCAGCATCACGGGTATGGTTCGTAAGCCACGGAATATGCCGCCTATACCCAGCGTATCCCCAATGGTCTGCCTGAGGCCGTATCGGGATGGAATTTCAAAATCAATGACGGTTGATGGCTTGTAACCACCGACCTGAATGGCATTAAAAACATAATCAGCACCTTTAAGGGCTTCCCGGCGATCCAGGTGAGTCGTAATGGTTGCTTTCGAGCCAAAGGTACGGCTGATCGCCGTCATAATCTGAGCTGTCTGCTCAAGGCGCTTGGGATCTATATCATGCAGTGCGAAGTGGCTATCTTCCAGGGCAGGGCTGGCCATACAGTCGCCCAGAAGATTTTTAGCAAAAACCGTGCTGCCAGCACCAATCATAGTAATTTTTGGCATGGACTCCCTCCACCGAATTAAACGACATGTTTTAATTATTATATGTGTCTGGTAATAAGTAGCTGAGGATATGGAATCATATATTTCTGGCTACTTGGACAGGTGCTATGCAAGGCACAACGGAGGGAGCATAGCCGTAGCTATGTGACCGGCGTTGTAACGAAGCAGAGTGGCTGAACAAGGAGTCAGGATATATGATTCCATATGCTCAGCTACTTACTATAAGCGGTTAGTGGATCACTCAGAATGGTGGAATGTCGGAAGATGTTGGCAAAAAGTCAGAATAATTACAGATCCAGCCCTCCTGAAACCCATCACTATTTTGAGAAAGCCCCCTTCCCTTCCCAGGATATTATTCTCTACCACTGCGGCGAGCATGAGCGCTCACTCAACCGCAATGAAGCCTGCCCACAAGAGCACTTTTTGATTCATATTGTGTATCAGGGTGAGGGGCGATTCTGGCCCAACACATCAGTGGACAGTGAGCCTGTACTGATCAAAGCCGGGGATATTTTTCTGATCCCTCCTGGCACCAAAGCAATCTATCAGGGTGATAGCAGTAACCCCTGGTCATACTGCTGGTTGGGAATACAGGGGCAGATGGCTGAAGCAGCCCTGGAACTTGCTGGCTTTAACAGCCAGCAGCAAACCCTCCATTACCCAATGACGATCATTCACTCAATAATAGAGGCAATACAGTCACTGATTCTCAGTTCTGAAGAGCATTCTGTTAACCCCCTGGAAAAATTAAGCCAGGCATATCGAATTTTGGGATTGATGTGTCAGGCAACAAAACAGGTCCAGGAAAATCCAGCTGGAGGCCGCAGCAAATCGTATCTGGATCAAGCCCATGCTTTTATCAGTAATCACTATCACCGGAAGATTTCGCTGGATGATATTTCGGGAGAGATCGGTATTACACGAAAACATCTGAGCAGCCTGTTTCGTGAGAAATACGGGCAGTCACTGAAAAACTACCTGACCACATTCCGCATGCGAAGGGCCTGTGAACTGCTAAGGCAGCAGCCACCTTTACCGGTGGATACCGTGGCTTCATTGGTTGGCTACGAGGATGTTCATGGGTTTTCCAAAATGTTCAGAAAGTACATGACCGTTTCTCCCAGTCAGTACCGGGAGAAAAGTAAATGTATTGAGTCCATCTGTAGTGGAATATTGAAATAATACCAATCGTGCTTTCTAAATCCCGTTATGAGCAAGAAGATTTGAGCCTTAAGACAAGGCGGCGTGAGGAGTTATAACCTTAACTATGGCGACGATCGGCAACGCAGGATTAAGGCTTAAATCTTCAGCGCAATAGGGAGTTAGAAGGTTCGATTGGTATAATACTATTTCCAGGTGAGTAATAAGCCCATGCTGCGCAGCAGGTGCTTAAACGACTCATGAAGCTTTTTGCCCTCTTCATCACCAGCCATAATGCACAGACGGACCGCATTTCCTGCCAGGTGAGTCATCAGCAGCGCATAGCTTTCAAGTTCGGGAAGTTTGTCTTTATGAACAAAAGGCGACAAGGCATCCATGATGATTTTTGCCGACTCTCGACTGACCTGAAGCTCGCTGTTCTCAACGATCTTATCCGACGCCAATCCATACCAGATATCGGTAATCACCGGCTCTGATTTATACCATTCATAATACTCATCCAGCATATCCTGCAGCGCCTGAAAGCCCTCTTCCAGACTTTGAATACCTTCCAGCCGTTGAATGATCAGATCATTGGTCGTGCTGATGTAACGTTCATCCAATGCCTGAATAATCGCCCGTTTATTGGGAAAATACTGATAGATCGAGCTTGGTGTTACTCCGGCACGCTCAGCCAGTTCATGAATCTTAAGACCGCTGGTCCCTTTTTCACTGACAATATCACGTGTTGCGTTAAGAATCGCATCTACCCTGGAGCGACTACGCTCCTGACTGGGATTTCTTCTTTTCTGCCGACTTTTTGCAGGGGCAATGGTTTCACTCATAAACGTTTCAGCCTGAATAAATAACCAAGCCCTTTATGACCAAGGGCTTCAGGGCAGTCAAACTATCCAGCTTAATAGAGCTGCAACATCTCATATCCTGACCGACCGAATAATCAAATCAGAAAAGAATATATCACAGATCCACCTTCTATTTTTACTCCAGACAGACTGACATTTCAGGCTTTGCACCCACTATTACCTCATTCCTTACGTCATGAGAGTGCTTGGTTACCTGTATGCGCTGCTCTACAACACCAAAGCGCTCATTGCGAATGCGGACAATGGCTTCTCCGGAAACCCCGGTTGTCCTGACCCAGAAAGCAATACCTCCGCCCACCAGTGAAATACTTTTCGGGCCAATCACATCAACCGGCCCTTCGGTTTCGATATTGAGCGTATCGCTGGCGTAGGTCAACACATTATCTCCCTCATCAAGGCAGCGAATTACAAAACGTGTTGTGTCGTAGGTTTCATCTTCCAGAAGTTCAACATCATCAACCTGGACATCCAATCGCTGCTCAAAGGATTGCTGACAACTTTGAGTGCATACCAGCTCACTGCCCTGATAGCCTTCAATACGGAAGGTAGTTGCTGAATCACCCCAACCACCCACATATTTACCATAGAGGGCAACCCCATCACTGAGCTTCATCCGGTTCTTTTTCAACAGATAGAGCATCTTCAACTTGCTGAACAGCGAAAGTCCTTCCAGCCCAACCCTGCTGACCTCAATTAACAATGACTTCATCAGGCGACAGTCAGATTTACTGAAAGACTCGTTCTCTTCAATCAGGTTACCAATAAAGTTATCAATGATAATTGGCGGATTAGGTACATGGGGGTACTGCTCCCTGGACGGATAAAAAGTCTCAATATAGTGGTCGTTTTTATACAGTTTGATGTAGTCGCAGTTCGTAAACACATGAACATCACTGAGCTCGCTGCCTGGGTAGTCCCCCATTCGCATATTGCTGAGTACTTTCAGATACGGTGTTTGATTCTGCTGGGAAGCGTAGGTAGCTGCGGCGTACTTGGGAATACGGAACATATCCATAACGCCGTGATAACAGATCCGGTCACCACTGCCAAAATCTTTATGGGTATTGTAATCAAACATACACCAGCCAATGGCTCCACCAATAGCATCATCGGCATACATGGCATCTAGCACCCTCAGATGCCGGAGCGCATGCTCAAGACGATGCTCCTGAGAGTCAAACTGCTTGGTGGGAAACATATGGCCATTGTGCTCTGTCACCAGATAAGGCGCATCGTAGCCAATAACATCTTTTGGCCGGTCCAAACCGTGGGTTTTGCCGTTATGCACAAAATCGTTGTAGGTATATACATCCTCGATCAAATTACTGTCTTTACGGCAACGCACGCCCCCCGTCGGCCGTGTATCATCCAGTGACTTGGCCAGCCGGCTGGTCTCCTGGTAAAGCGCGTCACAATCTTCTGACTCATTAATCCGCACGCCCCAGATAAAGATACTGGGCCGGTTCCAGTCCTTTTTTATCATCTCCTTAACATGCTGCAGGGTGATATCCCACCATTCACCTTTCTCACCAATGTGCTGCCAGCCGGGAATTTCATCAAACACCAGCAAGCCCAGCTCATCGCACCGATCAAGAAAGTGATTGCTTTGCGGGTAGTGAGAAAGACGAACCGTGTTCAGCCCCAGTTCCTGCTTGAGTATCTCAGCATCCTTCTGCTGCGCACGTTTGGGCATGGCATAGCCGACATAAGGGAAAGACTGGTGACGATTAAGACCGCGAATTTTCAGACGGTTACCATTCAGGAAAAAGCCATCATTTTTAAACTCAACCTGACGAAAACCAAACCGGAAAGAAGATTGATCAATCAAACGATCATGGTCATTTATTTTAACGTCAAGCATATAGAGATTAGGGTTTTCGGTATCCCATAGCTCCACACCACTAATAGCCTGCTGAATATTGAGCTGTTGATAACTGTCCTCCGTCAGATCAACCGTTTCCTGAAACGTCAGAACGGGTTGATCTTCTTTGAGTACCGAAAACTCCAGATTAACCGTGGAGGTGCGTTGAGCAAAGTTGGTCAGATAGAGGTCTAGATCAAGAAGTTTCTCTGAGCTGAGCACATTACGGGTACGGACATGGCAGTTTTCCACAATCACCTGTTCAGTAAATTCCAGCCAGACCTCCCGATAGATACCACCATACGTCAGATAGTCCACCACATAGCCAAAAGGAGGAATTTCCTTTCTCTCACTGGAGTCAACATAAACCACCAGCTGGTTGTCCGCGCCGTACTTCAGGTATCGTGATACATCGGCTTTAAAAGGGGTATATCCCCCCTTATGCTCCATCACCTGATGGCCATTCAAAAAGACCTTTGCGTAGGTCATCACCCCTTCAAAGTGGAGAATGGCAGGCTTGCCCTTAAGCTCACTCTCTACGTAGAGTGTCTTTCGATAGCAGCACTCAAACTGGTAACGCTTTTCATCAAAGTTGTTATAAGGCAGCTCTGTATTGGCATGAGGAATCTGAACAACCTCAAATTTACTGTCGTCAAAGCCAGAGTCGACAAATTCCTGCCTGAACTCGGGACTGTACTTCCAGTCAAAGTTAAGGTGTCTCACTTCTCTCATGGTACAAACCTGCCTTGGATTTATTCTTATTATCAGTCCATGGCCAACCAAGTCATGATTTCGCTCTGACCACTGGTAACTTATGGTAAGTGGAGCCAGAAGCTGATATGGAACTCTATATGGGTGTTGACTAAGTCCTGAGTGCTACAGGACTCTAATATCAGGGATATGAGAAATGAGATCAACACAAAACATGAATTTTTTTCATGTTTTACTTTAAGTGGAAAGTGATAGCAATCCTCTGTGCACCAGGCAACGCTTAACCTGAGATAACACAGCCAGAAGAAAGCAATAGCTGCACATAACGTTGCTCAAAACGTTTCGCTTTCACTTTTTGACAACTCTAACAGCAAACTTGTTACCCAGCTCCAGTTCCCTCACTGTCAATGAAACACGATCCAGTTCACGACGAGGATAATCCGTAATAAGTTTGAAATCAGTTGACGGGTACCCTTTAGTGTCAAGAAAGTCTAACAAAGAGCCTGTAAATAATTCTGTGTAAACGCCACCAAAACTATTACTCCTTGAACCGGTCAGGAAACATAATTTCAAACCGGTTCATGGCTGCTTTCCAGTTCCTGATCGGCATGGTCCATTTCTCGGAAGCTTTTTCCATGGCCAGATAGATTACCTTCATGACTGACTCATCAGTCCGAAAAATCTTCCGGTTCTTGATCGCCTTACGAATGACGCTATTCAAGGACTCAATGGCATTCGTTGTATAAATCGCTTTTCGGATATCTTCAGGATAGTCGAACAGAGTAATCAGGTTATCCCAGTTATTACGCCAGGACTTACCAATCGATGGGAATTTCTCCCCCCAGGCTTCTTCAAAGGCTTCCAGCTCCATTTCTGCTTCTTCAGCAGTCGCTGACCGGTAAATCCGTTTCATACCAATCGCATTTTCTAAATCCTTAAGCTGCCGCCAACTATGCTTAGGCATCATTACCATGCATTATCTAGAACAGATGTCTCGTCGACCACAGCTACCCGAAGGTTTTAATGATGTTGATTTTC
>NZ_LUKQ02000114.1 GCF_001647025.1 Endozoicomonas atrinae | reverse complement strand
TGCATCGTGAAAGTTTTCAGGAAAATCGGGAGTTTTAGGCATGACATTAACGGGATGAACAACAGGCTATTTAAAGTATAAAGGCAATCGCAGAATTCGTGACATATTTTGAAAATGAAATTGGTATAATAATTTCATTTGTTGCCCGTCTTCCTTCTGACTTCTCGTGTTTCTTGATTCTCTGGGCTATTCGCTGAGATGCTTCCAGTGATAAGTAAAAAAAGTCGGCATCTGATCCTAGAGATAATGCTATTGTCCATCCGTTTGCACCATCCTGGTGAGCACCAAAGCTGCTTCCTGGCTGGTATAGAATTCCGTACAGCGCTCTTGGGCTAAATGATTCCGGTATATTTACAACGCTTTGCTCTTCATTGTCTGTACTTTGACCAGTACTTGAAAATTCCCTGTATGCTTTCTGGTGAAGTTGATCACCAAGATTCAATATTCCGTCAGGCTTTGCGCTCTCAATAAGCTTCAGGCTTTCAGGCTGGCTTGGCCAATTGTAGAACAGTACGGACTGGGCAAAATCATAAGTGTCACCGGTGAGGTTGGACAGCAGTTTAGCATTACAGTCCTCCTTCATCAGGCTTGTGCACTCTTTAACGAATGCGATTTGCCCTTCTTCATCAAGGCAATTTTTACAGTAGAAGACATTGTCTTGTAGCAACTGCTGTTCACTTTTGGGGTGAATGGTTATCTCTGTTTTATTGTCTTCTTTCATCGAGTAAACAGCCTCATTTCTCTCAAAAAGCAGTTTTGTCTGTTTAGACGGCAAATGTGTAGAAAAAGTTCATGAATAAATGGTTAATCAATAGGTTAGCTTTTCAATCGTGCACAAAGCTTGTCCCTGGTGAAAGCTGGTGGTAATTAACTCCCCTTTCTTGAGTTGCCTGCTGTTACGGATAATTTCACCAGACAGGGTGGTTACGGAGTAACCACGGGACATGGTCGCCAGGGGGCTTACAGCGTTCAGCTCTCCGGATATTTTCTCCAGTTTAAGTTGCTGTTTTTCCAGTCTGGTCGAAATGAGCTGAATCAGCTTTTGGCTCATATATTCATTGCGACTCTTCAGCAGTTCCAGTTTACGTTGGGGGTTCTGCTGGTGTGCTCGATCGCTGACTCGGCCAAAGCTTGATTGAGCGCGTTCCAGTTTCAGGGTAATGGCCTGTTTTAATCGGATTTCCAGATCGTCCAGCCGCTGGCTGTTGTCTCTCAAACGGTCACCGGGGTGCCTCAAACGTTTTTGCAGATTATCCAGCTCTTTCTGGATTCGCTGAAGCTTATGGCGTGTCAGTGTAGTAAGCTTTCTGCTGAAAAGGTGAAGCTGATTCAGTATGGCCTGGCGATCCGGGCTGAGGATTTCTGCCGCTGCTGATGGTGTTGCCGCCCGGTAGTCAGCTACAAAGTCGGCTATGGTGAAGTCAATTTCATGACCAACGGCACTGACAATGGGGATAGCGCAGTCCGCTATTGCTCTGGCGACCAATTCTTCATTAAATGGCCACAAGTCTTCGAGTGAGCCGCCTCCACGACCAATAATCAGTACATCGAATCGGTTGGCACTTTCTGCAAGCTTTAACGCACTGACCAGTTCGTGTTTCGCCTGCTCTCCTTGAACTGAGCTGGGGATAATGGTGACCGGTATGGCAGGAAATCGCCTTTTCAGTACGGTGAGAATGTCACGAATGGCTGCGCCTGTAGGTGAGGTGATTACCCCGATATGTTTTGGATGAGTGGGCAGGGGCTGTTTGCGCGTGATATCGAACAGGCCTTCAGTGGCAAGTTTCGCCTTGAGAACCTCGAAAGCCTTCTGAAGGTCTCCGGTGCCGGCATTATCCATATGTTCGACAATCAGTTGATAATCGCCTCGCCCTTCATACAGGCTCACACGGCCCCTGACCATGAGTAGCATGCCTTCGGTCGGGACAAATTTAAGTGCCTGGTTCCGGTTGCGGAACATGGCGCAGCGGATCTGAGATTGCTTATCCTTAAGAGTGAAATACCAGTGACCGGAGCTGGGGCGGGCCAGTCCGGAGATTTCACCCTCAACGCGGACATTATTGAAATTCATCTCCAGCAATCGCCTGGCTTTACCATTTAACTCCGTGACAGATAGGGCTTTTGCAGAGGGCTCAACGTTGTGAGCAGGTGTGTCTGTATAGTGGTGCATGGATCAAGCCTGGCAGGAGGTTATCAGTTTTTTGACATTCTGCCTGAATAAGTGGTTTAGCTGAAGTTGAAATATAGGGTATACTTGTCCGAATTTTTTTCCCATAAACTCTTGGTAACAGGCAATGCTGAGAATTGCACAAGATGCACTCACCTTCGATGATGTCCTCCTCCTGCCCGGCTACTCCGAAGTCCTCCCCAAAGATGTCTCCCTGAAAACGAAATTGACCCGCGGTATCGAGCTGAACATTCCGCTGATTTCAGCGGCGATGGATACCGTTACCGAAGCGTCTTTGGCTATTGCCATGGCGCAGGAAGGCGGAATCGGGATTATTCACAAGAATATGACGCCCGAGCAGCAGGCGGCTGAAGTTCGCAAGGTTAAGAAGCACGAAAGTGGTGTGGTCAAAGACCCGATTACCATTGATGCCAGTGCGACCGTCAGAGATCTTCTGGAGTTGACCTCCAGACATAATATCTCCGGTGTGCCTGTGCTTTCTGGCACCGATCTGGTGGGTATTGTTACCAGTCGTGACGTTCGGTTTGTCTCCAATCTGGATAAGGCCGTTTCCGAAATTATGACCCAGAAAGACCGTCTGGTGACAGTTAAGGAAGGTACGGATCCGGAAACCGTTCGCAAGTTGTTGCACAAGCACCGTATCGAAAAAGTGCTGGTGGTTGATGATCAGTTTAATCTCACCGGCATGATGACGGTTAAAGATATCAAAAAGGCTCAGCAGTACCCGAATGCATCGAAAGACAGTCAGGGGCAGTTGAGAGTTGGTGCAGCGGTCGGTACGGGCGCTGAAACTCCTGAACGTGTTGCGGCCCTGGTGGCTGCTGGTGTTGATGTCATTATCGTGGATACCGCTCATGGCCATTCCCGTGGTGTTATTGAGCGAGTGAAGTGGGTGAAGGAAAACTACCCTCAGGTTCAGGTGATTGGCGGAAACATTGCTACCGCCGAGGCTGGTAAAGCCTTGGTCGAAGCGGGTGCTGATGGTGTTAAAGTGGGTATCGGTCCTGGCTCTATCTGTACTACCCGTATTGTCACCGGCATTGGTGTTCCTCAGATCAGTGCGGTAGCCAATGTGGTTGAAGCGCTGAAAGATACCGGGGTTCCTGTTATTGCTGACGGTGGCATCCGTTTTTCAGGTGACCTGGCAAAAGCGATTGTTGCTGGTGCCAGTACGGTTATGCTGGGCAGTATGCTGGCCGGTACGGAAGAAGCGCCGGGAGAAGTAGAGCTCTATCAGGGGCGTAGCTATAAAGCATATCGTGGTATGGGCTCTCTTGGAGCAATGTCACAGGTTTCCGGTTCCAGTGACCGTTATTTCCAGAGTGCCGAAGAGGGGGCTGAAAAGCTGGTCCCGGAAGGTATCGAAGGCCGTGTACCTTACAAGGGCCCTCTCCATGCCATCATCCATCAGATGGTGGGTGGCTTGCGTGCCGCAATGGGCTATACCGGTTCCCCTGATATGGAAACCATGCGTACCCGGCCACAGTTTGTTCGTGTGACCAATGCCGGTATGGCTGAATCCCATGTACATGATGTGACGATCACTAAAGAAGCACCTAACTACCGTGTTGGTTAAGACTGCTTCATAGCGTTGTTATTGTTGAAACATTACAGCCGGGCAGAAATGAGATAAATTCTGGCCGGCTGCTTACTTTCAGTAAGGGTAAGCTCCCTGCCTTGCTGATTACAGGACTTAGAGATTAATCATGTCCCAGGATATCCATTCAGACCGCATTCTGATTCTTGATTTTGGTTCCCAGTACACCCAGCTTATCGCTCGAAGAGTTCGTGAGGTCGGTGTTTATTGTGAGCTCCATCCCTACGATATGGATGATGCCGCTATTCGGGAGTTCAACCCGAAAGCGATAATTTTGTCCGGTGGCCCTGAATCCGTTACTGGCGATAATTCTCCAAGAGCCGCTGATATTGTTTTTGAACTCGGTGTTCCTGTACTGGGTATCTGTTATGGCATGCAGACCATGGCGGAGCAGATGGGTGGCAAGGTCAGTACCTCTGATCTTCGTGAATTTGGCTATGCCCAGGTTCAGCTGGAAGAAAAAGTGCGTCTTTTTGATGGCATTGAGGACCATGTTTGTGAAGGTGGTCACCTGACTCTGGATGTCTGGATGAGCCATGGCGATAAAGTGACCGCCATACCTGATGGTTTTGTAGTTGCCGCTTTTACCGGTTCCTGCCCGATTGCGGCCATGGCCTGTGAAGAAAAACAGTATTATGGAGTTCAGTTCCACCCTGAAGTGACACATACCACACAGGGATTACGAATTCTTGAGCGTTTTGTGGTTGATATTGCCGGCTGTCAGAAACTGTGGACTCCTGGCAAGATCATTGATGATGCTATTGCCCGTGTTCGTGAGCAGGTGGGTGACCAGAAAGTGTTGCTGGGACTGTCCGGTGGCGTTGATTCCAGTGTCGTAGCGGCTCTGCTGCATAAGGCTATTGGTGACCAGCTGGTTTGTGTCTTTGTTGATAATGGTCTGCTTCGTCTTCACGAGGGTGATCAGGTCATGGCTATGTTTGCAGAGAACATGGGGGTTCGGGTTATTCGTGCTGATTCTGAAGAGTTGTTCCTGGGTCGTCTGAAAGGTGTTCAGGATCCTGAAGATAAGCGCAAGATTATTGGTAATACATTTATCGAAGTGTTTGATGAGCACGCCAGTGCACTGGATAACATCGCGTTTTTGGCCCAGGGAACCATCTATCCGGATGTTATTGAATCTGCTGGCTCAAAAACTGGTAAGGCGCATGTCATCAAGTCCCATCATAATGTGGGTGGGTTGCCGGAAGACATGAAAATGGAGCTGGTTGAGCCTCTTCGCGAGCTGTTCAAGGATGAGGTTCGTACTATTGGTCTTGAGCTGGGTCTGCCTTATGACATGGTTTACCGCCATCCATTCCCAGGGCCGGGACTTGGTGTTCGTATCCTTGGTGAAGTCAAGAAAGAGTACGCGGATATTCTGCGTCAGGCAGACGCTATCTTCATTGAGGAGCTGCGTAGATCCGGTTGGTATCAAAAAACCAGTCAGGCTTTTGCTGTATTCCTGCCGGTGAAATCGGTTGGCGTGGTGGGAGATGGTCGCCGCTATGAGTATGTTATTGCCCTGAGAGCGGTGGAAACCATCGACTTTATGACCGCTCGCTGGGCTCACCTGCCTTACGATCTTCTGGAGAAAGTCTCTAATCGGATCATCAATGAAATTGAGCATGTTTCAAGGGTGACCTATGATGTATCCAGTAAGCCACCGGCTACAATTGAGTGGGAGTGATACAGTTATTACTAAATGTAATGACTGATTCCTACTCTTATATTTGCTTTGGGTATTTATATCAGGAGCAATGGTGCATAATGCGCCCATTCAGGGGTGATGTAGTGAGTATGTTCTTGCTACGTCCCTGCCTGTGATCCTCTTTCCCTAGTTAGAGGCGCGCTGTTTATCAGTAAATCGGAATAGGGTGACGTCCGTAGTCCGATTGAAAGGAAATAGCGCCGAAGTGAGTCTGGTGGTCAGCCAGCTTCACTGGTAGTGCATCGAAGAGGTGTACTACTGTCACAGTTTTTACTGTGGAGAGCTAACGGGTACCAGAGAGCGCTAATGAGGTTTTCTTTATATGCGCTTCCTCCATGTACGCTTGCCTCCTGATCTAATGACAAATGGTTCACGCATCCTAATAAACAATGGAATAACAGGTGTGTGTGATCAAAAAACGAGATCAGCTTTATGGAATTAATCAGTTTCAGTGATTCGTCGTTATCTTTATTAGCTCCAGCTATCGCGATTATTCTGGCAGTAATAACACGGAAAGTATTATGGTCTTTGGGGGCTGGTATTATTACCGGTGCTTTGCTGCTTACCGGCTTGAACCCGCTTATAACCATTCGCCGTATTTTTGATGGGTTTGTTGGTGTGTTTTGGGATGAAGGCCTTAACTTAAGCAATATCTATATCTTGTTATTTTTGCTGGTTCTGGGTGTTATCACCAGTCTGATTAGTATTTCTGGTGGGGCCAGGGCTTTTGGAGAGTGGGCTCGTCAACGTGTTAAAACCCGGCAGGGCTCGCAGGTACTGACGGTTTTTCTCGGTGTTATCATCTTTATTGATGACTATTTCAACAGCCTTGCTGTGGGTAGTATCAGTAAGCCGCTCACTGACCGGCACAAGGTTTCAAGAGCCAAGCTCGCTTATTTGATTGATTCGACCGCTGCTCCTATTTGTGTAATTACACCAATTTCAAGCTGGGGTGCTTATATCATTGCCCTGGTGGGTACTATTATGGCTACTCATGGTGTTGGTGGTGATAGCCCTGTCTTTTCATTCTTGGGCATGGTTCCTATGAACCTTTACGCCATTTTTGCTCTGGCGCTCGTTTTCTGTACCGCTGCTATGGATCTTAATGTTGGCCCAATGGCTAAGCACGAGAATGCAGCGCTTTCCGGCAGCCTTTTTGATGCTAATAAAGGTAACCCTCCTGGGGCACCTGCCCTCGAAGAAGATAAGAATGGTCGTGTCGCTGACCTCGTCGCACCGATTCTGGTACTGGTGCTTGCCACTCTGGCTGCCATGATATGGACAGGTAACTCAGCACTGGCCGCTGATAATCAGGTGTTTTCTATTCTTGGCGCCTTTGAGAATACTGATGTTACTTTATCGTTGATCAGTGGTGGGTTGATTGGACTCTTGTTTGCAATAGTCCGGTTGTTGAGCCGCAATATCGCTGGAGAAATTTGGAGTAAGGCTCTAATTGAGGGCAGCAAGTCCATGTTGCCAGCCATTTATATCCTTGTATTTGCCTGGGTTCTGACAGGGATAATCGGTCAGCTGGAGACCGGAAAATATCTGGCCAGCCTGGTTAGTGGCAATATTTCCCCCAGTTTCCTGCCAATGATTCTGTTTATTGTCTCCGGTGTGATGGCGTTTGCTACCGGAACCAGTTGGGGGACTTTTGGTATTATGCTGCCAATTGCCGGAGATATGGCGGCAGCAGCAGATATTGTCATGATACTGCCCATGCTGGCCTCTGTTCTGGCAGGTGCTGTGTTTGGTGATCATTGCTCTCCGATTTCTGACACGACAATCCTTTCGTCCACAGGGGCATCCTGTCATCATATGGATCACGTCAATACTCAGTTACCTTACGCGCTTAGCATAGCGGCTGTAGCCATGTTCGGTTACCTGATAATGGGTATCACTCACTCTATTTCAATGGGTTTTGTTGCCTCACTTGTGGCCTTTATTGGCCTTGTAATTCTGTTCAGAAAGATTTCTTTGAAATCCCGCGCATTAGCACCAGCTTCTGGGCATCTGGCCAAGTAATAAAGCTGCACTATGCTTAAGAAGAGGCACGGAAGCCTTTTTGAACTCATTTAAATCAAGGGCATGGATGCTATGAGCTTTGAAAACTTGATGAATTCATACGCCGCTCGTCAGCAGATTGGGCCGCTGGAGTATGAAAATGACAGATATACTCTGGTGGTTGATGATCGGGTAGAGGTTGCCTGTTTTCAGGCTAACGGTCGCTTTTATGCATATTGCATCATTTCAAAACTGCCTGAGGATAATAGTAAGCGTGAAGAGCTATTAATACGGCTTTTGGAAAAAAATCTGGCTCTGGTTGCCTTTGAGCGTGTTTCATTGTGTATCGACCCTGATGAAAATGCACTGGCTCTATACGCTTCTGCTCCAATCAAGAGTCTTAGTGTCGGGGGGATTGAAGAAGCAATTGTCGCTTTGGCCAATAATCATGAGCTTTTTGTAAAATGGGTTGGTCAAAGTGCTCCCCCTTCAGGCTCCGCTATGATGCTCATGCCCTAATAGAAGCCGCTGTGAGTTCGATATATAAGGTATGTCAATGATTAGAGTTGTTCGATATGCCTTCGAAAAAGCAGCAATCCTCCCGTTCCTCAGTGTTTGGTTGTCTGGTTGCCAGTACTGAAGCTGCGTATTTCAATGGACTCCGGCGTGCGAATGACGGGTTTCTAAAAGCAATCATTCGTTACAGTCGATTCAAAGAGATACATATATTTTCCCCTCAGTCGTTATTGCCGGAATTAAAATCAGACTGGGAATCTTTTCTTCAGCACTATGGCAGTGATAAAGCCATTCATTTCTTACCAGCCCATAAATTAAGCCGGTATTTTTCCAAGATCAGGTATCAGGTTTTTCATCAAGGGGACCCCTGGATTGGTCATCTTGCTGCACTGCGTGACGCATACTGCCAGGAACTATTTCCAATTACTGGTCGGGCGCACACGTTGAGTACAGACTCAAACATGTCAAATACCCGCGATCTTCTACTGTCTCCACTAAAAGGCTGTGATGCAATTTTATGCAGCAGTAAGGCTCAGAAAAAAGTGATGATGCGCCTGTTGTCCGCGGCAAGTTCCAGTATCTCTGATCATATTGGTGTGGCTATTCCTTATAAAGGGAGTGTTGTGAAGCTGCCTTTGGGTATAGAGCCTGATGAATGTTATGTGGGAAGTGCAGAGGAAGCCAGGGGGGTATTGGGTGTCGATCAGGAATCTTTTGTTATTTTAACCCTTGGTCGTATTTCTCCTTCGCAGAAAATGGACCTCCATCCAGTATTGTTAGTAATGAATGATCTGGTGGAAGGTTATGGGCACCGGAATATCAAGTGGGTTATTGCTGGTGCAGGAGATGCAGCTAGTCCGGCTGTGCAGTCCCTGTTAAAGCAAGCTTATGATTTAAACCTGGAAGGATGTATTCGCTTTGAGCTGGAAATTGAAGATGCCCGTAAGCATCAATGGCTGTCCGCCTGTGATATGGTTCTGACACTTTCGGATAATATTCAGGAAAGTTTTGGAATTGTGCCTCTGGAAGCCATGGTAAATGGGAAGGCTGTTGTTTTATCCGACTGGAATGGTTATTCGGAGCTGGTTGAAGATGGGGTTAGTGGTTGTCTGGTTGAAACGGTATCGACAGATTTGGATGATCTTTCCCGACCTCTAGGTTCATTATTGACGGATCATGCACATTTGTTGCAGGCGCAGGGGACTGCGGTTAATTTGAGTCAATGTTCAGAGAAAATACACCAGCTGATTCAGGATCCTGAGCTTCTGATGAGCATTGGAGAACAGGGAAGGCAGAGAGTATTTGAGAATTATCGATGGGAGGCAATTGTTGATGAATATCATCAATTAGTAGACGGTCTGAATAAAGATGCTGATCAGATTTCCCGATTAAATAAAAGACCTGTCGGACTCCCTTATCACCAGATATTTGAACATTACCCTGCCAGTCAGTTGGAAGATAACCAGTTTCTTAAGACAACGGATCGAGGGGTCCGGTATTTGCTGGGTTCTGAGAATTTTGTTCACTATACGGAAATGGACTCATTCTTAAACACTGACCTGATCAATCATATTGCGCGTCTTTGTTTATCCGGTTGCCTTTTGATGGACTTGAAAGCGAAGTTTCCAGAGGAGCCAACACTGATATTGAATATTATGTGGATGTGTAAGTATCAAGTGCTCACTCATACCGGTGAACCGTCATCGAAGCTGGCTAAAAATCAACAAAGGTGGTGGCCTGAAGATCGAAGATTATCTTCTGAGATGATGGTACATCTGGATTGTGTTGAACCGCATCGCTTCAGGCTGTTGGAACCCATGCTTAGCTGGTTGGATCTGCAGCTGGCCGGTTACCATGATCAGCCAGAAAATCTGGAGTTTCGAGCAAGCCTCTTAAAGCCTTTTGCACTCAAACTGGATGAGCAGCTATTGCAGGCAATTGCTTGGGTTGTAGAGATGAATGAGTCACTGCAATATACCGATGTACTGGATTATGTGACTGAGCAGGGGGGGTTATTATTCCTGAGTACTGAATTCCCTTTGTGGTATCGTTTGAATCGCTTATGGGTTATTCATACGCTGAAAGACTTTAAAAAATTACTTATTCGTTTTTACAGAGATCTTGGTGATATAAATCAGTTGTTCGCCGATCTCTGGCAAGAGCCGGCTCAGTGTGTTACACACCTTGATTATCCATTAAGTACGTCTTCTTGCATGATTGCCATTATCTCTTGTGATAATGGGGAGAAGCTGGTTTATAAAAACAGGGATCTGGCTATTGAGCACCAGATTATTGGGCATACTGCAGATAATAGTAATATCGCAGGCAAGCTTAACCAGTGGCTGGGTAAAGAGCCAGGGCTGGCAACCATAAGGATGTTACCTGGATCTTTTGAAGGTTCTTACGGTTTTTGTCAGTTTATTGATAAAGGTTGCTGTGAAGCATTAGATGATCAGCAGGTCAGCGATTATTACCAGCGCTTGGGAGTCATTGCCGGTTTATCAATTCTTATGGGGTTGGGTGATGTTCATAACAGAAATGTTGTAACCCAAAACGGTATACCGTTTCTGTTAGATGTTAAAGCTGCTTTCTGTCCGGGGGTTATAAAAGCGTTTGAGTCTGAATTGAGTGATCCCCAGAGAGCCTTTTGTGGTACAGATAACAGCTTTATGAAAACGTCCCTTCCGAGCGTTTTTGAGCAGTTTCACTTTAATGGTTTCAGAAAGTGCTTGTTTAAGTTGGTGAATGGTGAGTTGATCGAAATG
Organism: Endozoicomonas atrinae; assembly: GCF_001647025.1. GTDB lineage: Bacteria > Pseudomonadota > Gammaproteobacteria > Pseudomonadales > Endozoicomonadaceae > Endozoicomonas > Endozoicomonas atrinae. The sequence continues at coordinate 6,792 of NZ_LUKQ02000114.1, read as the reverse complement.
CCAACTGTTGATGAGCATTTGGTGATCAATAATTTGGTTCGAACGGCTGATAGTGATGCTTTATTGAGCAGAAAACCTACTCTTTGTGGCAACTATGCCAGTGCTTTTGAAAAAGGCCTTGATACTACGTTCAGAGTGGTTGTTAATCATCATGATGAATGGTGTGAGCTGTTGCAAAGTTGTAAAGGGATGTCTGTGTGTCACTTGCAGCGCTTAGACCAACAGTTTTACTGGCGACAGCAAGTGAATTTATGGACATTTCGAGGCTTTCAGTCGTTTTCAAAAAGACGTTTAAGAGATTATTTTGGCAGAGTCATCAGGCGTTTGTGCCAATGTGGAGAAGAGATTCAACGCTGGAGTGAGTCTGAGTGGTTTGAACCTGCAACAGAGCTTTCAGACGAGTTAGTGAAAAATTTACTGTGTGGCTCAACTACTGAGCTAAGGCGTGAAATGGGAGAGAAGGGGGTATATAGTCGTGGGTCTTGTTTCAGAGTATCTGAAAGGTTGGTTTCCGATCATTACTTTTCAGTTGATACGTTAAGCAAGTCTGTTCGCCTGGTGCAGGAAATGGCTGAAAATCCACAGCAAACGGAGCGTTTTTTAACGTTACTTACTGCGGTGGTAAAACAATGGTTGATTGAAAGGGCTATACCGGGGAAAAACTTCCCGGAAGCTCTCAGAGATAAGCTTCCGGAATAAGTTATTGGCCGTGGATGTTGGAAAGAAGTTCCCTGGCCATTTCAGCGGGTTCTGTCTCTTTTGAAGAGAGTAATGGTTTAAGATAGTCTTCACTTTCTTTATTACGCCCCTCAAACATTAAAGCTAATCCCAGAAAAGCCTTGATAGTGGGATCATCAGGGTGCTTTGCCAGACCTTCCTTGTGCAACAGGTCAATAGCCTCCTGATGACGCTTTCGATTCATGAACTCAAGGGCAAAGCCAATGGTGCTCAGCGGGCTGTCAGGTCGGGCTGTTTCGATACCGTTGAAAATACCAAAGGCATGTTTTGGTAGCCCGGTTCCACTGGCCATGAAGCCAATATCAGCCAGAGTTTTTAAAAGCTTGTCATCAATCATTGCTGCCAATCTCCATTCATAGAATTAGTTTAGAGCTTCTGAATAATACTCTGTATCGTATCCTTGATTGATTTGACGATACTTGAACGAAGACCTTCAACAATCATGTACTTGTTAAATTCTACCTGGAACTCAACCATGTCCTTCGTGCTGTTAGGATCCATATTGGCGACACGGGTTTTCAGTGCTGTATCAAGTGCTTCTGCCTGGCTTCCAAATGTTTCAGATACTTTGTCAAAGCTGAAACTGGAGCTTCCTGGCTGATTGTAATTCGGGTTATAGGTATCCTGGTATGCCATGGCTGAGTTCCCTCTCAGGCTTTTGATTGACCGTGATGCTGTTTCCAGCTCTTATCAACGACCTCCATAGCCGCAACTACAGCGGTTAGCAGGTTATCGATTTTTGAAAAATCTTCCGGAGCTGCGCCTTTATCTTTTAATCCTTTCAGGCGAGTAGCTTCAGAGAGCAAATGGTTAAGGATCTGATCCCGATAAGAGCCATCCTTATCTTGAATCAATTGTTCTTCGGTGGTTGATAGAAGAATATTCTCTTCATTTTTTGATTTGTCCGCCACGGTTCCCTCCAAGACGGTATTTGATTCTGTCAGTTCCGTTAGTTAATAAAAGATACTCAAGGTTAATATCTTCAATTATATACCCATTAGAAAGTTTTGCCCCTATCAGGTATTTGGAACCATCTATCAGTATCACGTAAGGAACCTTGCCCATACTGATACCGCGTATATTTAACGATAAAGGTGATTGACTATCGGTTAGCATACCTCCTGCATACTTGGTGGCTAGTTCAATGGATGGTTTATTGGCATATTTTTTCTGAAATTTTGTTACTACCGTTTGAAGGTCATAAACCTGTCCTTCATCCAGCAGGTGTCCCTTCAAAATCACCGTTTGATCCCGGACTACGACGTGAATTCTTGGTATCAAGCCTTTTTCCCGGAGCATGGATTTGAGGGTATTAACCCGACCAATCTGGTTTTCAACCTGATCAACAACCGAAATCAGTCCATAAATCTCCTGTTTGAGCATTCTGATAATGTTGTCAAGCTCATCAGAGGTTGAAACATATCCGGTTAATACCAGAGAACCAGGGGTATTATCCAGCTCCAGTTCAAGCTTGTCATAGCCGCGGTCTCTGAGGAGCAATTCAGCGTTATCGCGCATTTCATTCATAACAATGACTTGCGAATTAAAAGGAATGCCCTGCTTTCTAAGAAATTTTTGAAGTTCAAGTTTGTCCTGAAGCGTTTGAGTGTACCCTGAAACGAGTAACATTTTATCGGGTAGCTGTTTGAACTTGACCTCTTTAAGTCCAAGCTGGTCTCTGGCTTTTGCCGAGATTTCAAGAACTCCCGGAATGCGCGTTACTTTTTGTACTTTGGTATCTGTGTTGGAAATGATAAGGCTCATGCTTGCTATCACAAGCACCAGTATGACTGGTATAGCGGCAAGCCATCTTTTATCAATACTTGCTATAAAGGACGTATCTTCAAAATCATCCTCTTCATCCTCGTCTTCTTCATCTGACAGTTCCTGGTCAAAGTCAGATGCAGATAGATCCGGCTCATCTGTTTCAGGAGATTGCTGCTGTTCCTCGTTGACAGTCAGTTCCTGTGTTGGGGGGGGAGCTACATTCGGTAGTGCAAGAGATGGCCACTCAGCGTCAGCAGGGCCAATAGCTATGAAAAGGCTGCTTGAGGTAACAATATCAAAGTAGCGATACTGAATGCTCGAGCCAGCGGGCTCTCCATTCAAATATAAGGGGGTATCCGCTGTGCTTGATTGTATTTTGACCTGGCCATCATTAAAAATCTCAATAATGAGCTCAATATCATTCAGGTTGTCGTCGGTTAAGACCAGGTCACAACCATCATCTTTTCCTAAGGAATACCTGCCCGGCTCAATGGGTATCTCGGCACCAATATGATTGCCGGAGAGTATTTTCAGGTAAAATTCAGTCATCAATTACCCCCTGCCATGCAAAAGCAGAAAATGATCTGACTGGGCTCATAAACGGTTTTATGGTCAACATCCTGTTGATTCTGTCCGTAGTTGTTGCTGGTGTCTTTACGTGCTCTGACTACCTGCGTAAATTGAGTCCTAAAAATAGATTAAGGTAAAAAAAACGTCATTGCCAGAGATTACATGATAATTATTCGGCAAATTCGTCACTTATTAGATGCCTATCGATAAAATGTTGGGTAAAATTGCTTAAAAAGGCAGAATAGCCCTGATAACAATAACCATAAAATAAGAGGCACAGTGCTATGGATGCATCATTCTGGAATGGTAAAAGACCTGCAGGTGTTGGTAATGCGGTTAACCCTGATGAATATTCCAGTGCTTTATCTGTGATCAATGCTTTTTTGCATGAAAATAGCTCGCTCCCTGCATTTACAGGCATTGGCCATACACTGACTTATGCTGATATTGATCATTATAGTCAGCAGTTTGCGGCATATATCCAAAGAAATACTGATCTTAAACCGGGGGATCGAATTGCGATTCAGATGCCCAATCTTCTGCAGTACCCAATTGTCGTTTATGGAGCGCTGAGAGCTGGATTGGTTATTGTGAATACTAACCCGCTTTATACTGCACGGGAAATGTTGCACCAGTTCAAGGACTCAGGTGCAAAGGCGTTAGTATTTCTTGAAAATTTCGGCCATCTCGTTGAAGAGGTGGTTGGTCAGACAGAAATAAAGCACATTTTTGTGACTCGGCTGGCTGATATGGTTCCAGCTCCCAAGCGGCAGGTCGTTAATTTCCTGGTCAAATATGTTAAGAAGATGGTACCACAGTATTCCCTGCCCAATGCGGTTCCTCTGCTTGACGCTTTCAGAGCTGTAAAAGCCTCTGACTATCAGCCGGTTCCAGAGGGTAAGCTTTCTGATCCGGTTGTGCTTCAATATACTGGCGGTACTACCGGGGTTGCTAAAGGTGCCATTCTGACTAACAGGAACTTGATTGCAAATATGCTTCAGTCCAAAGAAATGCTGTCTCAAGTAGATGAGCAAGGACAGAAAATCTTAAAATCGGGGAAGGAAATTCTTATAGCCCCTTTACCTCTCTACCATATTTATGCTTTCACAGTGCACTTAATGTGTATGCCGTTTATGGGTAATCACAGCATTCTAATAGCTAACCCGAGAGATACAGATACATTCATTAAGTTCATTAAGCCATGGCGTTTTACTGCCTTTATTGGGCTGAATACCTTGTTTGCCAGCTTGTTGAATCATCCAAAATTTAAAGAGTGTGACCTTTCAGGATTAAAATTAACGCTATCCGGCGGAACTGCACTGCAAGAGGCAACGGCTCAAAAATGGCATAAAGAGACTGGGTGTATTATTTCTGAAGCTTATGGTTTGACAGAGTGTTCTCCCGCCGTTTGTATGAATCCAGCTGGTGATTTATCACAGCCAGGTACTGCAGGCCTGCCAATACCTTCCACAGAGCTGAAAACCATAGACGAAGCTGGTCATGAGACAGCAGTAGGTGAGCCTGGTGAACTTTGTGTCAGGGGGCCGCAGGTTATGCCCGGATACTGGCAGCGGGCTGAAGCGACAGCAGAAGTGCTCAGTGCGGATGGTTGGCTAAAGACGGGTGATGTCGCTGTGATTCAGGAGGATGGATTTGTCAGGATTGTTGATCGAATCAAGGATATGATTCTTGTTTCCGGTTTTAATGTATATCCGAATGAAATTGAGGATGTTGTTTCCGGTCATCCCAAGGTTGCGAACTGTGCGGCCATTGGTGTTCCTGATGAGAACTCTGGGGAGAAGGTCAAGCTGTTTGTCATCAAGTCAGATGACAGCCTTACATCTGATGAGTTACTAAGCTGGTGTCGTGATTATTTGACGGCATATAAAGTACCCAAAGTATGTGAATTCCGTGAAGAATTGCCAATGACACCTGTTGGCAAAATTTTGCGTAAAGACCTTCGGCAGTCAGAAGTTGTGACTTAACCAATTATATTTTGATGGTATTAATCCAAGAGGGAGGTTATTGATCCAGTTGTTTTAAGCTGGATCAGTCCTTTGGCTTAATTCTGCTGAAGAAGGTTCAGTTTGGCAGTTAGTTATGCTGACTGCTGGTCATGGTTTGAGAAGTAGCGATGTAGAATTTCAGGGTCGTCCTTCAACGCATTAAATGCATCTTTAGCATCTGTTGGTGTGATACTGGTTCGGTTCAGTTTCATGCGGCTTATGGAGGCATCAAACCAGAACCAGTGCTTGTCTTCAGTAAGGCATAACGCTCTTACTGAATAACTGGTCGATGGGATGAATGGCAGGGGCATTCCGCTTATCAGTTGCTTTCTGACAATGGTGGAATTTTGACAAGAATAGGTGGTGTTGTGGTAAATCCTCTCAAAACGATTGAATTCATGACCAAACATCTTGTTTGCCATTATGTCCTGTTTTTGACTCAGGTAATACAGTGCAAAAATGCTAGCCACAATTAGGATAAAGCTTTCCATTTTTCATACCTCGTGGGTTAATGCACTGGGCTTCCCTGCTGTTTCGGAAAACCCTTATATGTATTCTATACGCATTTGTACAACTGTGTTCAATTAACATCACTGATGAGATTGGGGTGTTAACTGGAGAGGCTTACAAAGCCCAGTCTGCAATCATCTGCTTAGCTATCGGCCGAAAAGCATCTTTTCCATAGAGGGCATCAACTAATTTAAATGAAAAACCCATGGCATTCCCTGGGCCCTGGGCTGTTATAACCCGTTTCTTCTCATCAACGACTATGGTGTTTCCGGGACGTGGCAGAGCGCCTTCCATTTGATCCATAAAGCTGGGATAACATGTTGCGTGGACGTTATCCAGTAATCCGTGGTGGGCAAGAACCACCGCAGGAGAGGCGCATATGGCAGCATACCATTTCCCGGCCTTTTGCTGATCGCGCAGCAGTGTTATAAGCGTTTTGCAGCTCTTGAGGTTCTCGGCGCCGGGCATGCCGCCAGGAAGGGCGATCAGATGAAACTGTTTGCCTGTACAGGCTTCTATATGCACATCTGCTGTGATCTGTGTTTTCTGTGAGGCGGTGATAGCTTGGCTTCCATCTGGAAGGCAGCTGGCAACAGTAACTTGTGCGCCGGCTCTCCTGAGTGTATCTATGATCGTCACAACTTCAATGTCTTCAGAGCCGTCAGCAATTGGGATGAGAACCTGTCTTGGCATGGTAGACCCTCATTAGAAGGTGGGGTGTTAGGTAAATGTGAAGTATCTGTAGCTAAAGGCCGTAAATGATCTTTTGCGGCTATTTAAAACTGAGTGATAAAGCTTCTGTATATTGGCTTTCTTCTGTGTAAAGTAGCACTACACAATGAGAAAATATGAATAACAGGGGGGTTTATCGTCGTTTTCAGTTCGCATTAAGATGTTTAAAAAGGCTCTTTTACCGACAGAATTTTAATCTAGCAGATAGTTAAGACTGATGAGATAAATTTGATAAAGGTTTGATGTAGCGTTGAAGTGGGATTTTATGCCAGCTGTTCAGCAAGGTTGTAGCCAAGGGAGTAGCCATTGTGGTAATCAGAAACAAGGTGGTTTCTGTGCCTTGTGTCATCACCGATGTAATAAGTCTTCAAAACACCAGTTTAATTTGACCTCCCGATTAACCCTTTTCTGGCCGATTGTTTTCCTGTTGGTATCAAGCAGGGAGCAGCGCCATGACCAATCGAGAGGA
>NZ_LUKQ02000113.1 GCF_001647025.1 Endozoicomonas atrinae | reverse complement strand
ATCAGAACCTGATGCACAGAGTTTTTGAGAAGTTAGGCTTGGCAATGAATGACGAAAAAGTCATGAATACTTATGAGGAGCTAAGTAGCTATGGTGCTATCGCTGCATAATAGTGTCCGGAGTATTGTTTTATCATCCGACATATGAAACTTCAGAGAAACCGGCGTTTTATCACACCAGTGATCTTCCAACGGAGCGTGTAAGACTGACTGAAGCCAATCTGGTGGATGCCATCATGGCTTCTGGTTCCATTCCTGCCGTGATGCGGGGTGTGAAGAATATCTCTGGAGCGCCTGCAGGCTGCTATCGGGATGGCGGTATTACCGATTACCACTTCGATATGCGTTTTCATCAGGGCGATGGTCTGGTGCTTTATCCACACTTTTACTCAAGAATGATTCCCGGCTGGTTTGATAAGGCATTAACGCATCGAAGGCCATCCCCCCGGAATATCGACAATGTGGTGCTGCTTTCTCCCTCTCAGGAGTTTGTTGATCGGCTTCCCTATCAAAAAATACCGGATCGCAATGACTTTGCCCGGCTGACCTACGATGAAAGGGTTCGTTACTGGAAACGGGTTGTGGATGAGAGCAAGCGGCTGGGTGATGAGTTCCTGGAACTGGTCTCGGGCAATAAAGTACGACAGGTGGTTAAGCCATTGGTTTAACCACCTGAAGCATTCACTACTTCAATAAAGGTTTCAGCTCAGGCCATACGTTCTTTAACAGGATTGGCTGGGCTGCTTCTGTGGGGTGAATCCCGTCAGGTTGATTGAGTGAATCATTACCAGCAACGCCATCCAGGAAGAAGGGAATCACAGGTACACCCCACTTCCTGCTCAACTCATGAAAAGTTTCTGTAAAACGCTGGGTATAGACCGGTCCATAGTTGGGCGGTATCTTCATTTCGAAGAGAATAATGTCAGAATTGTGTTCCCGGGTCAGTGCAATCATCTGATCAAGGTTGGATTTTATGGTTTTCAGAGGCTTTCCCTGAAGACCATCGTTGGCACCCAGCTCCAGTAAGACCAGGTCTGGATTGATCTGTTCCAGCGTTTTACGGAATCGGCTCAGGCCTCCGGCGGTGGTTTCACCACTGATGCTGACATTGGTGATCTTCCAGGGATACTGATGACTGTCGATTTTTTCCTGGAGTAATTGCACCCAACCCCGATTGATATCCGTAAGACCATAGGCAGCACTCAGGCTGTCGCCGTACATCAGCAGTGTTTTTTGTGAAGCTGCAAGGCTGATAACCGGAAAGGTCAGTAAAGCAATCGCAAGCAGCCTTGAGCTCATAGTAAGCCTAGAGCTGGTAAAAAGACGACGAAATAAGGATTTTCTCATGAATGACGCGATCTCCAGTTCTCCCAACGCTCTCACGCCTGAGGCTGCTGCTGAAACAACTGCATCAATTGAATCTACTTCACTGGCAGTGACTGCCTCTGGTCTTGAAAAGACTGTTGTTGCCCGTGATAACCCGCTCACCATCTTGTCCGGACTTGACCTTCAGATCAAGTCTGGTGAGTCTGTTGCGATCGTTGGGACTTCCGGTTCTGGCAAGTCAACATTGCTGGGTATTCTGGCGGGACTGGATTTGCCGACGGCTGGCAGTGTCAGTCTTGCTGGAAAGCGCATTGATCATCTGGATGAAGACGAACGTGCAAAAGTGCGTGGGGAGCGTACCGGGTTTGTATTTCAGTCCTTTCAGTTACTTTCCAACTTAACCGCTCTCGAAAATGTCATGCTGCCCCTTGAGCTGTCGGGTGTGGATAACCCGGGTGAGCGGGCAACGAACCTATTAATCCGTGTTGGTCTGGAGCACCGGCTGGAGCACTACCCAAAACAACTTTCCGGCGGTGAGCAGCAACGCGTGGCTATCGCCAGGGCATTTGCCGGCGAGCCGGATATTCTTTTTGCCGATGAGCCAACCGGTAACCTGGATGAGAAAACGGGAGAAAGCATTATCGAACTCCTGTTTGAAGTGAACCAGGGAAGCGGTACCACTATTGTGCTGGTCACTCATGATATGGATCTTGCCGGACGTTGTCAGCGGATACTGAAGCTGCATGGTGGTCGTCTGGAGGAGCTTTCATGACTGTGAATAATCACTCCACAAAGCTTCAGAGCAAAGCATTTATCCACAAGCCAAAAAGCACATTCGGCCTCTCCTGGCGTTTTCTGATCAGGGACTGGCGCTCTGGTGAACTCTGGTTGCTGGTGGCGGCACTGTTGATGGCGGTTGCTGTCAGTACCGCCATTGCCCTGTTCAGTGAACGGCTACAGCTGGCACTTGGACGACAGGTGGCAGAAGTTCTCGGTGCTGATATGTTGATTCGCAGCCCAAGACCAGTGCAGCCAGTCATTCTGGAAGAGGCAAAACAGCAGGGTTTACAGTTATCCACAGTCCTTGAATTTCCATCGGTGGTAATGGCTGGGGATGAGATGCAGATGGTCTCGGCCAAGGCTGTGGAAAACAATTATCCACTGCGTGGGCATATTCGGACTGCAGACCAGCCCTTCGCTCCAGATCAGATGGTCAGTGATACTCCAGAGCCCGGTGAAGCCTGGCTTGAACCCAGGCTGTTCCCTTTACTGGGTGTGGATATCGGCGATCAGGTAATGCTGGGTAATACCTGGCTGACCATTACCCGGGCGATCACGCTGGAAACCGATCGTGGAGGCGATTTTTACAGCTTTTCTCCAAGGCTGATGTTCAATATGGCGGACTTGGAAAACACCGGTATTATCCAGCCGGGCAGCAGGGTCAGCTGGAAAACGTTGATGGCGGGAGAGCTTTCGTCACTGGAGCAATTCAAGGAATGGTCCAAAGATCGTCTGGATACCAGTGAACGGTTGATGATGGCCGACGACAGTCGACGTGATCTGCGTAACTCGGTGGTGCGGCTTAAGCAGTTCCTTGGGCTGGTCAGTATGGCGGCGATGCTTCTGGCTGGCGTCGCGGTAGCCATGGCCAGCCAGCGTTTTGCGGAGCGACGGTTTGATAGCTGTGCGGTAATGCGCTGCCTGGGTGCCAGTCGTCAGCAGGTGCTGAGACTGTTGCTTGGGGAACTGGCTTTTGTAGCAGTGCTGGTGGCGCTTCCCGGTGTGTTGCTGGGGTGGCTGCTTCAGGAAACCATTGTTCAACTGCTTAAAGGTGTGCTGCCTGCCTGGCTGCCCTCGGCAGGTATGATGCCCATGGTGGTCGGTGGGGCAACGGGGATTATTACACTTGCTGGGTTTGGTCTTGCGCCACTGTTACGGCTGCAGGATGTTTCACCACTGAGAGTCTTAAGACGTGACCTGTCGCCTGCACCTGCGGCTTCCTGGCTTGTGTACAGTTTCTCTTTAATGGCTGTTTTTCTGCTGCTCTGGTATCACACCGGTGAGGTGGTTATGGCCCTGATTCTTGCCCTGGCTTCCGGGGCTATCCTGTTGGTGATCTCCCTGGGTGTTCAATTGCTGCTTGCTCAGCTGGGTAACCGTCAGAGGCTTTCCACCCTTCCTGTGTTCTGGCGCCCTGGAATCAGCAGGATTATTCAAGGTAAAGGAAAAACATCGGCTCAGCTGCTGGCATTTACCCTGACCTTTATGGCCATGTCGGTGGTGCTGCTACTTCGTACGGACCTGCTCGACCGTTGGCAGAATGAGTTGCCAGAAGAGACGCCGAACTACTTTGCCATGAACATCCAGCCCTCAGAGGTTGAAGCGTATTCCGAGTTTCTGACCAGTAATGATGTGGATACCAGTCAGCTCTATCCGATCATTCGTGGCCGTCTGGTTCGTATTAATGATGTGCCGGTCAGGGAGGCGGTGTCCAAGGAGCAGAAGAACCACAACGCTCTGAACCGTGAACTGAACATGACCTGGTCAGACACATTGCCGGAAAAAAACCATATTGAAGAGGGCGACTGGTGGGAACCGGGCAGTGACGACGGTCTTTCCATTGAAACAGAAATAGCTGGCAAGCTCGGTATTGAGCTGGGTGATCGACTGACATTTATTGTGTCAGGAAATGAGTTTACCGAAACCGTCAGCAGTATCCGTACGGTTCAGTGGGAGTCTTTCCGGCCAAACTTCTACATGATTTTCCCAGAGGAAGTTCTACGGGATATGCCTGCTACCTGGCTGAACAGTTTCTATCTGGACACTGAGGATAAGTTGTTACTCAATGGTTTAATCACTCAGTTTCCCACCATGACGTTACTGGATCTGGATGCGGTTATTAACCAGGTTCAGAAGATGTTGGCGCAATCGACGATTGCTGTAGAAGCGATGCTGGCTGCACTGCTGCTGGCGGGATTGCTGGTGATGATGTCAGTGATTGAATCCAGTATTGATGAACGTCTGCGGGAAGGGGCACTTATTCGCTCACTTGGAGGGACTCGCCGGCAACTCCTGATCATGCAGATTGGGGAGTTTGTACTGTTTGGTGTTCTTGCCGGTCTGCTGGCGGCCGGCGGAACCGAGCTTACCAGCTATTTGCTCAACACCCGGGTTTTTGAGTTGAGCTGGGAGCCTGCCTGGTTTATCTGGTGTGCATTACCTCTGTTTGGAGCCACTGTTCTGGGTATTTCCGGATGGTTGGGGATTCGCCGGGTCATCAGTCAATCTCCTGCAAATATTTTGAAGGAAGTGTGAATGAAAATGCAGCTGTTTAAAAAATAGACAGTTGTTGTTTCACCTAGCAGGAGTGGGGGATAAGAGCAGTTATCCACAGTTCATTCAGGGAGTTGATCAGGGAAACTGTGGAAATCTGTTAACGACTTGGATTAACCTGAAGAAAACACTACCTCAGGGAAGGAGGTGATTATGGCGCTGGTTAGTGATTCCGATGTTAAAGGACTCAGTGCAAATGAACAGGTTGCCCATGAAGACAGTGTTAACGATACCGTTTCTTCGGGCTCAGCCATTCTCCCCATTCAAGATGAATCTTACCTCTGTCTGCTATGCCTGCGGGACAGCACAGAGCGGATCGTCATGCTCTACTTTAATTACATCAAGCTACGTCAGGAAATATCGAGAGACATACCAGCGGTACTGATTGGCATGCTGATGGTTCTGCAGGAAAAACACAATGGCCTCCAGGAAAAGCTGCTGCAGTATTATCCGGATAACATGGCCACTGGAAAATGGCATGATCGGGATGAGCAGAATGAATTCCTTGGGTATCTCAGTGAAGACAGCCGGGAATCCCTTCAGCAGATCTGCCTGACGGAAATGAAAATGATCATGTTGATATCGCAGATGATGGAACAATAAACGGGCAATAACAGGTTGTGTGCAGGTGTTTGTGGATAACCTGTGTGCGACCTGTATAACTCCTGTTCTCAGTTATGAATAAGTTAGTTATGCATAACTGGTTGTGGAAAAGCAGCCAGATAAACTGAATGAGAACTCAAGCCCTTGAAAAAGGGCCTGGCCGAATCATCTGGTTTATCAGGCATTGAAATTGAGGGATCAGGCGTCAGCTTTTTCAGATGATTTATCACCATCCGATTTGGAGCGCAGGAGCTTTTTAAACTGCTCTGCCAGGTCAGCCTGCCCTTTGACATGACTTCTATCAACTACCGGGGCATCAAAGTCTTTGAGCAGAGTAATTTGGCTTGGGGTGATGCCTAAAAGAATATCTTTACCGCTAACCCGAACCAATGTCAGGCGGGACTGGTTTGATAAAGGAGCACTGGATAGCAGCTCAATATCTTTTCCCATGGCGGGCAGTTTCGGGTTAAATCGCTTGACCAGCCAGGCTAATACAAAAATCAGGCTGACCACCATCAGCATCGGCATAACAACCTGAAACAGATCCAGTTCACTGACTGGATTCGCTGGCTCTTCTGTTTCCGCCATCAGGGTGGCAGGCAGAAATAGCAGGAATGCATGATATTTTAATAATTGTCTCATGCTAATGACTATAAAGCCCTCTTAGCTCAGAGTGCAAGCTTCTGATTTGGTTTACATTCTGCTGAATGATGAAATCCCTTACTGTTTATTTACTCATCTAAAGGCATCAGCGAATTATAATGCATTATTCTCAATCGGATCAGTTTGTTCTCGATGATCAGATATTAATTAGATATCAACAGGTTAATAGTGTTTGATAAATTTTTCCTTTGTATGTTTATCGGTTTGGTGAACTATTGTCTTTGCTTTTGATCTAAAAGAGTTAAATAGCAAACCGCTAGGAAATAATCAGGTTTCAGGTTGAAGGTGTAATTTCTGAATAAACTAATTTGTCATCACTTAAAATAAGTGAAATATCAAGTCCTTGTCGAACACAGGAAGTTCAGAAGTTGCTTAAACCTCACTCGTTTAAACAACCTTTCCAGAGCATTTAAGGAGTAAGAAATGGATCATCAGGTTGGACAATCAAGTTATGGAATACCAAAGTCTCGTAGAGAACAACAGTCTGATGCTACAGGACGTAGTTATGGAGCTCATGCTCTTGAAAGCAACGAAAGGCGTGATGATAACGGTAGATCAGGAAAATCCGGTCAATCGAGGCAATTCTCAGGCTATCGGTGTTCAAAAAGGATGACGGAGTTTCACGGAGCTTCAGGTCATGCAATTCCAAGAACCGAAACCCTGCAACATCCCGAATCTCAGCGTTTACTAAAACCCTCTGCTTCTTCTCGTCAAATACGTCAAGAGTCTGTAACCCCTCAGTTATATTCACAGGGCAGCCAGAGATCAGTAGCTTGTTTACCTGATGAAGACTCTTTAATGAAAACTGCCCGGGATTGCTTTGACATCTTTCAGCGTGGAAAAATCAAGGGATATAGTTTCATGAGAAAGCTAACTGTTCAGGATATTAGGAATGTTCTGAAGAGTATGAAAGAGTCTGAAAAAGTCATACAGGGTTTAGAAGGTTTTAGTCTTGATAAGGAGATAAGCCCAAGCCAAAAAATGGCTATAGATAATTTTTTCATAGGGTACGAGGTGTTAAAAGCAGAGAAGAAGAAGAGTACTTTTTCTGAAACAAGTGCAAGACCAAAGGCACCTGAATCAACAGTTAACAGGAGTCGTAAATATTCTCCTGTGTATGATATGCGGGCTCAAGCATCTACTTCCCAAACTGGTAATCGTAGTACCGTAACCACTAACATCTCAATTGCAACTTCTTCATCCGATAACTCTAGCCAAGCTATTGCTGGATCTCATGGCTCCCGAGCTGTCATGGCTGCAGTAATCCCCTCTGCCCGTAAAACGGATGGCTCTCAAGATCAGAGCCATCAATATCATCAAAGTATTGCTACAGAGTCATCTTCGTCACATGTTGTCAGGCCAAAAGTTCGTTCGTCCTCGAGTAACTCTGCCGGTAGTTCTTTGTTGGAAATGAAGCAGTTTTATATGCCTGGTAGTGGCTCTCAACTAGCCGTTGAGGGATCAGTCAGGGCACGCAGTACATTAGAAAGCAGGCTTCAGGGTAAGGAAAAAATCTCAGTTGAGCCGACAATATTATCATCTCGCGTAATGATGTCTCCAAAGCCCGCGAAATCAGCACAGCAGCGTGAAAAAGCTGAGCGTGTTCTTTCTGATAACTCTCGAGAATTGAGGCAAATTTTGCGAGGTTTATGTATTGATCGGACTAAACATGACCAGATTATTGCTTTAAAGCCTCATTTAATGGAAGCAGGAGTGCTGGAGAATACTCTAAAGGATCAAATTGGTTTGGAGGATCGCGAAGTCCGTTTGATTTTAGAGTGTCTGAGGATATCTGATGAAGATGAAATAGATTCTTCGATGGATGTTCGCCAAACAGTAGATATGGAAGGACAGGCCAAGAGAGATGAATCCAATTGCTCTGGTGTCAGATTGTCAGCGTACAAAGTGAAAGCAATGAGAACTCCATTACCAAAAGGAGCAGAAGCTTCACCTCTAAATATTTCTTCTGTTGTTAAACCTGTTGCTGATGATTCACGGATAACCAAAGCGTCTGCCTCGCAAAAACCTGCAATTCCTCCAAGAACTGAGCCTGTTAATTTTCCTGAAAGGCCTTTTAGAGCGAACGCTGGTCAGATGAGGCTACCAGGAGATGATTTAGCTACTGGATATACAAGACCTTCACCCTATATCCGTATTCCAGCTGTTTATGGAAATGATTTATCTGCGAAGGTACCACCTGTAAAACCGGTTCCTTTCTTTGATGGAGCCCCAGAAGATGTTATTGATGGCGCAGGTGTTGCTCGGGGGAGGCAATTACGATCAGAATCTCTGCGATCCAGTTCTTACGATGAGCTGATGCTAAATCCACTCAATATTCAAGCTGATGGCTTGGAACCATATGCCGGTTCATTTATACCTTTGCAGGGTAGTGCTGCTAGCTATTCTTCATCTCCTGTTGTCACTCCAACTCATGAGTTATCAGCTGAGGATCAGGAAAAAATCAGGTTACTTACCCATTACAGTAAGAGAGAACTCAATGATGATGAGATAAGAGAAGCTATCCGGTTGGGTATGGAGCCAATTGAGAGTTTGTTACAGCTGCAGACCCATCAAGAAGTAGTCGAGGTGGTTCAACAGTTTATAACTGAAAATAGACGTGGCAATACTGATCAAGTGAATGTTGTTGCAACTCCGGATATTCAAATTGATGGTGCCTTTGCATTGTTGCCCACCTTTAGCTCTGAACAATCAAGAGGTAGATCTCTTGGTCAATGGGATCAGCTTCACGAAAACGCTTTTCGCTCGGGGTTGAAAGCTCTCCTTAATGCACAGGATGATGAACTTCCGTTTGATGACGGCCCCTCCTCATTAGAAGGCCCCTCCTCATTAATGGCTGACCTACAGGCAATCCAAAAACAGGCACAGGAAGGGAAACAGGAAATCAAAAGGTTAGCCGATGCAGAGTCTTATCCGGTAAGAGGTTACGCTCATGGAACCGTGTCCGTCATGCAGGGGGCTGGTATTCAGGCAGCCAGAAATAACTGTGCGATTGCTTCGGTATTAATGGGTATGTCCCATCGCGGGAGCCTGAGCTTGCTTATTGAACAAATTCAGGAAGCGGTAGCAGAGGCGCTGCCGCTCAGGGATAGTTTACGGACAGATACGGTTGACGAGAAGGTTAACAGAGATAATAGGAAGCTTCTGGAGGCTATTGGCCAGCTGCAAGTATTGGATAGAGTATTAGTCAAGTATAATTCGCAGCAACTTGAGTCGATTCGAGTGAATGATGAACTTGATGAGATTCGTGGATATTTTGAGCTTAATGAAGGCGTGGTACTTGAGCCAGATGAGTTTTTTGAACAGATGGTCATGGGCTTGAGGTCACTACAATCTCTCACAGGATGCCCTAGGCGAATTGAAATATTTAACTTTCCTGTGGATATGAGTGAAGAACTTGCAGGAATGGATATGGCCGAAGCATTTAATCGTGTTTACTTGGACCAGGTTGCTCGTGACCCTGACTCACGTCTGGAAGACTCGGATGTTCTGGTACTTGCACCTCCCACCTTTGGAGCTGGTGAGAGAGTAGGCATGGTTCTATCAGATAAAATTGAGAAATTTGACTCAAGTGGGGAGCTTGTCGAATACCAGCTTGCCAGCTCTGTTAATATAGCGGAAGGTCATTATATCACTTTTCTTCATGAGCCTGAAAACAATCGCCTCTATCTTGCTAACTCAATGGGAATGCGTTTGGGGAGTGATGATCATCAGCCATTCATGGTGCCCACAGTTATAACGATGCCAATACATGGGACTGAAGATGCTCTGGATGAGGCAATCATAAACACTACTAATGATGCTGATGGTGCCCTTATGCATCAGACAAAAGATCACTGGAAAAACGTAAACAAACATTGCCGCATGGCTATTTATACAAGGGTGAATAACCACTAGAAGCTTTTTGATATTTTTGTGAGTGACAACCCTTGATTCTTAAGAGTTAAGAATCAAGGGGCTTCTAACTTTATTCAGAGTTTGCCCATTGCTCAATTTCAGGCTCAAGATAGGCATGCTCCAGTGCTTCAATAGCCCAGTCCTGTTTTTCCGATAACTTCCTTAACTGCCTGAGCGATACCACCTGTACGGCTGGAATCTGGCTCCAGATACTTTTGGTCAGGCAGCGCCAGTGGTTAGGCTCCAGGCGCTTTGGATTCTCCAGTTGCGTTTTGCAGGTTTCACAAAGCATCAGACAGTGGTCGTAGTCTGGCTCACTGGGAACGGGCTCTACCTCATGGATGGACAGCGGAACTCCAGAGGCTTCACAAATCTCACATTTTGATTTTGCCCGGCGTGCCAGATCTTTTCCCAGGAGACTCAAGGCACTCTGTCGCTCCTGATGTTTTAACAGCCCTTTGGCCATTGTTTATCCTCCATTAATGTCTTAATCGTAACGTTGTGACAGCTTGCAGTCTCTGGCAAATCAGACAATGATAGATTGATCGATACCTATCAGGCTGCGTATTTATGACTCTGAATGTGAACAGGGTAAAAACTGCTAACAGGGATGACTGGTTAATTCCTGTGGATTATCTGGTAATTCATTATACAGCGGTAGACCTGAAAGATACTCTGGACATTTTTATGAACCCTGAGTCCTGTGTATCTTCACACCTGGTTATCGATACTGATGGAGAGATTTATGAGCTGGTAGACTGCCTGAATGGTCATGCACACCGTGGCTGGCATGCAGGGGTTAGTGAGTGGGAAGGTGTTCAGGGTTTAAATGACTGCTCTATTGGCATTGAACTGGTGAATTATAACGGCAATGTATTTCCGTTTACCGAAGAGCAGTATCAGTCTCTGCACTGGGTGATGGCCAGATTCAAAGAACACTACCCTAACCTGCGGAACCCTGAGAGGGTTATTGGCCATGAGCATATAGCTGGCTTTCGTGGCAAAGCAGATCCGGGAGTGCTTTTTGACTGGTCCCGTTTTTACCAGGAAAACTATCCAACACTAACGGCTCCCTTGCGTCCGGCAATATGCCCGAAAGCACTGCAAGAGAGTTTGATGCAACTGAAAGAGAGCGAGCCTGAGTCGCAAGCAGCCAAAAGCCAGTTCTGGCGTTCCGTGAGCTTGCTGACAGAAACAACAGTGCGCCTTATTGAAGAGGCTAAGGGATAAGATAGGTGCACTGATTGTTGAAATTAAAGCGTTGGAATGATCTTAGCCGCTTCAAGGAAATCGCCAAAATCCCCTGGTTCGCTATCGCCAGACTGGCTTGAAGCTTCTCCCCCACCTCCTGCGGCAGCTCCGCCCCCTTCATCGGGCTCAGATATCTCTGATGCATCATCTTGCAGCTCTTCTGCAAGACCGAGACAGCACAGAAAGGAGGAACCAAAGTTTCTTCTAATTGCCTGTGAAACCGGATCTCCCAACGCTTGCTTCTCACTTCTACCCTGCTTTTCTTTCAGCAGAGCTGCCTCTACTTCAGCAAAATCAATTTTATCGGCACTGGAGCGATTTTGGAGGGCCAGTCTTTCCGTTCGGTGCCCAGATAACTCAGGTTCAATGCAGTCAAGCATCATTATTTCCCAGCAGCCCAGGCGTCTTGTTTCGTAACCGATATCCTGATTATCAACAACCAGTTTGGGTCGGTTGAACAGCATCTGTATTTTTTTAACACATCCAGGTGACTGAGTGAGATCGACCCTGTCGCTGCCAATGTAACCCTCACCAAAAGGTCTTTTATATGTGTATTGGGAGCACTCGTGTTGATGTTGATCTACCGCCGGTTGATAACTGGAAAGCATATAAGAAACCCTCAGGCTGTTATTGATAGAAGAAGCCTGTATTCAAACAGATGGGCCTGTTAATCAGCAGGATTTCTGCCTGGCAAGGTGTACTCTTGATGCACTTGTCCAGACTATGTGGATCTGAGACCCAGAAGCTGTTCTCCAATGGGTGTCAGTTTAGCAGGCTGACCCGGTTCCGGATCCTGTTGGTAAGGAAAGTTGCGCCAGCGTTCAGGCGCTCTTTTTTCACGCCACAACTGAATACGCTCTTCACGATTATCCTCGGTACCGGCTGGGAACATGGAGATATATTGAGTAAGACGTGGCTTTGAATGGAGGTTCAGGCTGCTGGCATGGGGGAGGCGAGAGTCCCAGAGAATGAAGGTTCCCGCCTTTCCTGCCAGATGGACAATATCGTGGCCTTTCAAGTCTTCATCGGTAAATAGGAGTGAGTTTCTATTCAGTGTTGTTTGTTTCCCGGTGTAAAGGCTGGGGACACAGCAGAAGGCTCCCTGATTTTCCTCAGTGTCCGTAAGGTAGAGAATGCCCTGGTACCTTGGTAAGAATACTTTTTCTGGATGGCTGTCCAGATGGATCTGGCTGTCATCTTTTTCATCTGGATGCTCTGGACGCCAGGGTGGCTTGAAAGAGGCTCGATCCAATCTTACCCAGAGATCTTCCGTTTTAAAAAGACCCGCATACAATCGGTAAACCGGCTCATACTGGCGAATATCCCAGAATGCCTGGTGATGATGAATGGGGACAATACCATTACTGCCCAGATTTTTCTGGTACCAGGTTGTGGGATCATCCAGATTAACATCCAGAAAATTGGTAATGGCTTTGATCGCGGGCTGGAGTAACTGCTCAGGTACCAGGTCAGGAACGATGATGTAACCTTTTTCCTGCAGCTCACTCTGGTCGATCATTACTCAGGTACCCCATTCAGTGATTTTTGGTGGAACGTTGTCAGTGAAGCGTTGTCTCCAGCGTCTGAACGTCATAAGACTCTGGGAGTACATTGTCTTCAAGGCTATCCAGTAAGGCCAGTACGGTCTTGCGAACAATATCAGTGTTCTTGTTCAGCTCTTGGTATTTGACAATGCTGATCAGAATTTGTGCCAGAGGATAAGTCCGCAGATTGTTTTTAATATCGGCTGGCGATAGATTTCCTGTTGCATGTTCAACAAAGTCATTAGCTCCCTGGGTAAAGCCTTTATGGGCTGACTCCAGAAGATCCATCATTGAACGATCACTGGTGCTATCCATCAATGATTGGAGCAGGGTGTTCAACTGTTCTTCATTGTTATGAGACATCTCTACAGCTCCTCAGTGGGTACTTTAATCTTAAGTTTTAAAGAGACTAAAGTTCCATCGGGTGTGAGAGTATTCGTATATGCACTAAAGTCTTATTGAACAGTCACTAGCCAGTGTTCGTGATCCTAATAAATAAATGACGAAGATAATGAGATTCTGCATGGAAGTAGCTGCTTTCTTTGAATAGACTGCATGTGCCGATTGTTTGGTTGGCAGCAATAGAACAATAAATTTCGTTTCAAGAAGTAATACCAACAGGGTATTGCGAGCTCAAGGTATTGAGGCAGTCATCATGATTGAAGCCCGCACTAAAGGTTTCTGGCGTGCAACGCTTGCACTCTCTCTTGGCTCTTTTATGGTGTTCGCCAATCTTTATATCAGCCAGCCGCTGCTGCCAATGCTGGCTGAAAGCTTTAGTCTGACGGCACTGGAAGCCAGCTTCAGCTTTACCATCACAACGTTCATGCTGGGCCTTTCATTGTTGTTCTACGGGCCTCTGTCAGATGCTATTGGACGGAAATGGTTGATGCTGGGGAGTATGGCAGGAGCGGTTCTCTGTACCCTTTTGATTTCTCAGGTCAGCAGCTATCAGCACATGGTTATCCTGAGAGCAATTCAGGGATTTTGCCTTGGTGGCCTGCCCGCTATTGCCATTGCCTATATGGGAGATGAGTTTGCCAGGCCCGCACTGACAGTGGCGGTCGGCTTTTATATCAGTGGCAATTCCCTGGGAGGGATTGGTGGTCGGTTACTTGGTGGGTTCATGGGAGACTGGTTCGGTTGGTCGAATGCGTTTCTGTACATGGCCTTACTGAGCTTTTTCTTGCTGATTATTTTTATCTATCTGCTGCCAGATTCGAAACAATTCCAACCGAGCCGACCTCAACTGAAAAAAGTGGCCCAAGACCTCTACGATCACTTAAAGAACCCATTACTGTTAACGGCTTTTCTGATCAGCGGGTTTAACTTCTTCATTTTCGTCAACCAGTACACCTATGCAACCTTTCTACTATCCCAGGAACCCTATAGCCTGTCAGCCAGCTGGCTGGGGATGTTATTTCTCACCTATCTCAGTGGCACCATGGGGGCTGCTTTCTCGGGGCGACTGTCGGGCTTGTTGTCGCAACCTGCTATTATGGCTCTTGGCGTGTGCCTGCTGATTACTGGCTCAGGCCTGATGTTGACGTCATCCATTGGCTGGATCATTACCGGCTTTCTGGTGAATGCCTTTGGTTTTTTCGTTGCCCATTCCAATGCCAGCAGCTGGGTGAGCCATAATGTGAAAAAGGCGAAAGCCAGTGCGTCCTCCCTTTACCTGGTTTTTTATTACCTGGGAGCCAGTTCCGGTGGCTTTTATCTGGATATTTTCTGGCGCTGGATGGGCTGGCAGGGTGTGATTTTCGGTTCCTGGCTTATTCTGGCTCTAACACTTGGATTATCTCTCAGGCTTTACTGGTATTCCGGTCGGTCTGTCTGACTGGATCTGCCTGATTGAAAAGGGTTGTCTCATGATATTAAAAAGATTACGCCTGAAGAATAAGGCTGACCGTCGCCTGAAGCTTGGGCACCTCTGGATATACAGTAATGAAATAGATACACAGACCTCGCCATTGAAGAACTATGAAGTGGGTGAGTGTGTGCTGGTCGAAAATTCGTTTGGCAAGACATTGGGTACAGCGTATGTGAATCCCAATAGCCTGATCTGTGCCCGCCTGGTGAGTCGAGAAGCTGATCAGCCATTGGATAAGGCGCTTCTGATTCACAGAATCAATGTTGCTCTCAGTATGAGAGAGCGACTGTTTGAACAGCCCTATTACCGGCTAATTTATGGCGACAGTGACGGGTTGCCAGGGTTGGTGGTAGACCGTTTTGATGATGTGTTGGTGGCTCAGATATCCACAGCCGGGATGGAGCGTGTTCGGGATGACGTTGTTAACGCGTTAAACCAGGTTCTTAGACCCAAAGGTATTCTGTTCAAGAACAGTGGCAATGCCCGCAAGCTTGAAGACCTTCCTCAATATGTTGAGATTGCCTCAGGTGTCGTGCCAGAAGTCGTGGTTCTGGAAGAGAATGGCGTAAGCTTCCAGGCACCGGTGATGGAAGGCCAGAAAACCGGGTGGTTTTATGATCACCGGCTCAATCGAGACCGGCTCCGTAATTATGTAAAAGGCAAACGGGTACTGGATGTTTTCAGTTATGTGGGTGGCTGGGGAATTCAGGCAGCGGCTTTTGGCGCTGATAAAGTGACCTGTGTCGATGCGTCTGCTCTGGCACTGGAAAATGTTCATGCCAATGCTGAACTGAATGAAGTTCAGCATAAAGTGGATACTCTGGAAGGCGATGCATTTGAGGCATTGAAGGCCTTGAGGGAGGGGCAGGAACGGTTTGATGTGGTGATTGTTGATCCACCGGCGTTCATTAAAAAACGAAAAGACATCAAAGCCGGTGAGCAGGCCTATCGTCGAATTAATGAGCTTGCCATGCGTTTGCTGGAGAAGGATGGTTATCTGGTAGCCGCTTCCTGCTCCATGCATTTGCAGAAGGACAATATGATTGATCTGCTCCGAGCTGGCAGTCGCCATATTGACCGTAACCTTCAGATTCTGGACCAGGGGCACCAGGGACCTGATCATCCTGTGCATCCATCCATTCCAGAAACGGAATATATCAAAGCAATTTTTGGCCGGTTAACTTTTCAGTGATTGGGTATTAATGGCCAAGAAAATGGGACCAGGGAGAGCACAAAGCTCACTAAGAAAGGCTTTTTCTTCTCTTTGTGGAGTTTTGTGCACTTCGTGGTTAAAGAGCCATTAGCGGAAACTGGTGATTTCCCAGCCATGTTCCTTTGCGAAACGTTGGAGCTCCGGGTCGGGATCTACAGCGACAGGGTTGTCGACCTTTTGCAGCAGCGGCAGATCATTTTGTGAGTCACTGTAGAAGTAGCTGCCTTTCATTGAATGCTCTGGATGTTCGTTGAGCCATTCCTGCAGGCGTAGCACTTTCCCCTGCTGGTAAGTGGGGGTTCCAATAACCTTGCCATTGTAACGGTTGTCACTCATCCCCAGTTCAATGGCCAACAGAGTGTCTACCTTAAACTTTTCAGCAATATTCTGGGTTACAAAGCGGTTGGTTGCGGTGATGATCATAATATGATCACCTTGCTGGCGGTGTTGTTCAATCTGTGCAAAGCCTTTATCCAACAGGATGGGGCTTATTACCTGTTCCATAAACTGGCCATGCCAGGTTTCAAGCTCTTCAAGGGTGTATTGTGTTAATGGCTTAAGGCAGAAATCCAGATACTCCCAGATGTCCATAACCCCTTCTTTATACTGTTCGTAAAAGCGGTTATTGCCTTCCCTGAAGCTTTCAGTATCAACCAGGCCGTTGGCGGCCATAAACTCTCCCCACAGGGCATCACTGTCGCCAGCAATTAGGGTATTGTCCAGATCAAAGATTGCTAGGGCCATTCTTACTCCGGTTTATTATTCAGGCCGAGTGTTTCTTGGGAGGTATTATACAGGTTCTTTATTAACCCCCAAGCAATTAACCATTGTTCCAGGAAGCCAAAATAAAACTGTTTTCTGAGGCAAGTTCAAATCCAGGTCTTGGATGTTGAATCTTTTGAATTTTTCATAACGAAGACTGTCTTAATCTATTTAATCAATCGAGCTTTGTTATGGATAGAAATAGTGGCGTATTTCCAAGTACGCCATATGACCAAAAGAATTATTATGGTCGCTTCGATACCGGTCAGGATGATTCAGCTATTTATGGTCCGCGTAGAGTATCAAGTTGTCGTTCTGAAAGAACGCGTATAGTTGAAGTCGGGAAAAAAACAGATTGTCAGGATAAGGATGATAGTCATGATCCAGAGTATTGGATAAAGAAAAATATACTAAGTCTTCTTGATGATGTGGGGGAAGATTTATCTCCAGAAATAGCGGGGCACTCTACTGATCTGAGTAAAGGAAATTCTCTGCGAAATGGCGAGCTTTCTGTGGTGAAGGTGGCTGGTTTATCCCAATCATTTGCAATGGAAGTATTTCAGGAGAATCAGAAAATGGAGCGTCTTTTTTCTGTGACTCAGGAAGCCACTTGCACTGGATCTCCAGGCCTTGAAGAGCCTTATTCCCAACCAGGAAAAAATGGTTTTACCAAATTCTGGAATCAATGGCAGGTATCGAAGGCCAAGCCTGAAGTTTTGGTTGGAGATTCAGTAGTAGAGGAGCAAACTAAATTATCGGAAGATAATGCTGAAGCAGCCCTTACCCAATTGATGGAAAGCCTGAGTGTAGGTGAACAGTCTGGACCAGCCAGTTTTCAGAATTATTGGCCACCGGGAGCAGAGGCATTTTCTGGCCCTGTACCGTCACAAGACTTTGCATGTCCATATCCGTTAACGCTGGATTTGATTGATCCTGTTGCTTCGATCAACCCCTATGAAGAAGGGGGCAGCAGTTCATATCTGGTGTCTCTGGGTGCTGGTGCATCCAGCTCTCAGCCACCTTCAGGTCTTAGAAAAAAAAGCCTGATAGATCACTGGAAATTATTGGAAGCGTATGGGAAGTCTCAGAAAGAAGAAAGTGATGAATGGTATGCAGCCTGGAAAGATGCACTCAATTTTGCTTTGGATTGGGGTGCTCTCTCAATTTGATAACTGACTCATAGGTTAGCTTCAACCTTTCCAGTCATGAACTCAGACCAAAGTTGTTCCCAGCGCCCCTTACTCTGGATCAGTGCTCTTGTTGTCAAAAGCACTTCC
>NZ_LUKQ02000112.1 GCF_001647025.1 Endozoicomonas atrinae | reverse complement strand
GCGTCATTCGTAAGGCGATCAAGAACCGGAAGATTTTTCGGACTGATGAGTCAGTCATGAAGGTAATCTATCTGGCCATGGAAAAAGCTTCCGAGAAATGGACCATGCCGATCAGGAACTGGAAAGCAGCCATGAACCGGTTTGAAATTATGTTTCCTGACCGGTTCAAGGAGTAATAGTTTTGGTGGCGTTTACACAGAATTATTTACAGGCTCATAAAAAATACCTTCTCCTGTCATAGATGCCTTCACCGCTGGTAACAATTTCGCCCTGACTTCTTCTTCATCTGCAACTTTTAGTGAATGTCTATGCTTCAGTAAATGAATATTCCATGTATTTATCGGTGTTGGAACCAAGTCATTCTCAATCAGCAAAGGAGTTTCTTTGATCAATTTTTCAAATGTTCTTCTATTATGTTTAAGAATTTCCTTAATTATTTTCTTTGTAACTTCATCTATTGTATATTGAGCCCTCGCACGAGGATCAGCCTCCCCCCTTACTCTATGAATCCCTTTGGTTGTACCAATTAAACCATGCAGTGCCTCATCATTCAAAATCTTGAATCTTCTTTCGACAATACCTTTCATGTCCGCACGATATGGAGCAGCTATATCCAACTGCATTAGAGGAACAACTAGCTCCTCAGGATTTTTACAAATCATTTCGCCACGATCACATAAAATCCTTCTTGGGATATGGAAACAAGGCCATTCACTATCACTAATATTTATTCCAAATTTTTCACAATATGCTTTCTTCTTTGTAAAACAATTTATCAAAGCCTGTCTACCTGCTCTCCACGAAGCATACTCCATAGAGACATGAACTCCAACAATCATTCTACTGGCTTTATCTATGACCAGATAGATTATTGGCCGCCCCAAGCATTTATTTCTATTAAACTTTGAGACAATGTGTACATCTGCAACTGTAGAGTCCATTTCAAAGCATTCTCCAGGTATTAGTGCATCTCGTACCGCACTACTCAGCAAACTTCTCTTATTCCTCTGAAAATCAGACTCATTGGTACACTTTTTAATTTCTGCATCTTTATTCGTTAACTTTTTCTCCCAATATCTGAACTGGTGTTCTTTTGGTATTTTTGCAAAAGTGTTATTTATTTCTGCCTCTGTTACTTCTGTTTCATAATATTCCAGAATAGTTTTTTCATATGATTTCGATGTACTCAAACCCGAGCTATTTAAACGATATTTTTTTAATCCTTTTATGATATTTTTTTGATCATTCTCTTTAATATTAATTCCTTCATCTAACTCAACGGCTCCAGTTTTTGATTTTACTGGTGCCCCCCTTTTTTTTGATCCAGCAATACGTATTTTCCCTCGACCTCCCTGAAGCTTAAACGCAGGAGTTAAAGAGGATATATCCTGACCATACTCCCAATAGGTATTTAATATTCGATAGAGCGTTTGTATATAAACTGATTTTTCTTTAGCTCTCTTCCCAATAGATTCAACTCTCTTCTTTGTTGCCAAATCAAAATAAAGAAGGTCATCATCTAGCAGCGGCTTGATTAAATCAAACCTTTCCCCCCTCTTCTTCCTGTGCATTTCTGGAATATCTATATCAGACAGCAATAGATAACCTGGTAATAAATATGAATCTTCTGTTATTCTTTTTTCTTTGTATGCAAACTCAAATACCTCGATAGAACATAATATTGGCCGAGTTATTGTTTTTTTTTCTGACAGTCTGAAGATAACTAACTCACCGATTTCAGAATATAATCTTAGTATTCTATATAAACCATTAGGAATCCCATCAACATTATTAAATATCCAAACACTATCTTTTGCAATATCCATCTTTAAGTACACCTATATATTTACTTTTGTCACTAATATCATTCCTGTTTCTATCATTGGTAGTGAAAGATCTACTAACAGCCTCTTTTCGGCAATCAATACTTTTAGTAGCATCAATGGATCGACATCACAAAGTTTCAACTCACGTAAGAGATCATTACAAATTGTCTCCTGCAATTGGTTTCCAGGTGCAATCAGGGTCAGAGCCTTTGTTTTCAAATCTTCCGTTATCAGATTTAAAGCATTTAGTTTATGCCTGATGGGGTCAGTCACCCAAGCAACATTTCCACTCTGAACTTCCGCTATATCTGAACTAGAAAACACTAAAAACCTAATGCCTAATAACTGCCACCATAGCCTTTCAATTTCTAATTTCTCTAATACTCGTTCGTCCTGAAGATCTTCCTTAGACTTTACGCATACTGCGATATGCCAAACCTTTTTACCATCTGAACATGTGAGTAAGAAGTCTGTGGTCATTAAATGCTTGCTTTTTTTTCCTGGAACTTCAGGGTGATCTACACCGATGGTTTTAGCAATTTTCACACTTAAGTCTAACGGCAGTAACGGAAACTGCTCCCTTATGTCTACAACGACATCTGAAAACTCAGCCAGAAAGAAAAACACAGTCTCTTGCTTGGATAAAGTATGATGCTCACGATTAATTTTCATACCCTGAATTTTTGAAGATAGCCCCTTCGATTTAACATCCTGTACTCGGTACCACGGCTTATAGTTCTCCTTTTCACCCAAGCCGTACTTATTCTTCAATGATCGCGTGTAGTCTTCTAGCGTATTGAGCCTTCTTCCTCTGGCCATAAATTGTACTCTTGTACTTTTTACTAAGTATAAGAAATATATTTGACCAGTGTTGTAGAGATATTGATCCAAAGCAGCTATGTGCACGATTTTTTCTATATGTGCACGATATATTCTATGTGTGCATGATTTATTCCATATGTGCATGATTTATTATTAATATACAACTAAATGTAAAGCCCTGCACAATACCCCGAAGCCCATGCCCACTGAAAATTAAACCCTCCAAGGTGGCCGGTCACATCCAGTACTTCACCGATAAAATAAAGCCCTGACTGGTTCTGACTCTCAAAGGTTTTGGATGAAATATTGTCGGTAGCGACACCGCCCAGTGTGACTTCTGCCTTTTTATACCCTTCAGTGCCTGCAGGCATAAACACCCAGGACTCCAGATTGTCAGCCAGACATTGCAGCTCAGCGGGAGAAAACTGGTTAATGGGTTTACGACCGCTGTCCGTCAATATCTGCAGCTCTCCATAAGTGCACAGCGCAGTTACCAAACGTTTGGTCAGTCTGTCTGACAGTATCGAGCGAATCTCAGCCCTGGGTTTCGATTCTCTGAGTTCATTCAACCAGTCTTCTATTGAGATGCCCGGTAGCCAGTTGATGGATACTTTATTGCCTGGCCGCCAGTAAGAAGAAATCTGCAATATGGCAGGCCCACTTAGCCCTCTGTGAGTAAAAAGCACATTCTCGCGGAAGCTCTGCCCATTACAGCTGGCAATAACATCAGCACTCACACCGGATAACTCAATAAAATGTGATAACCATTGTTTATCCATCGTGAATGGTACCAGCCCGGGCATCCTTTCTATCAAATAATGTCCAAACTGCTCAGCCAGTTCATAACCCAGACCGGAAGCACCCATGGTGGGGAATGACAATCCACCGGTTGCCACGACTAACGATGTGCAGCGAACGTCTCCCAACGTGCTATCCAGCAGAAAGCCTTCAGCGTTTTCCTGCGGTTTAACGTGTTTCAACGCAGTCTTCAGGCGAATAGTGACGCCAGATTTCCTGCACTCCTCCTCCAGCATCTCCACAATATCGCTGGATTGCTCGTTGCAGAACAACTGTCCCAGGGTTTTCTCATGCCAGGGAATGTGGTGCTTATCCACCAGCGCCTGAAAGTCCCACTGGGTGTAGCGGGCCAGTGCCGATTTACAGAAGTGGGGGTTCTTTGAAAGGTAGTTTGCCGGCTCAGCGTACATATTGGTGTAATTGCAGCGACCACCACCAGAAATCAGGATCTTTTTACCAATCTTATTGGCATGGTCAATGACCAGCACCTTACGGCCACGATCCCCCGCCGTCAGCGCACACATCAACCCGGAAGCCCCAGCCCCGATAATAACGGCATCGTATTGCATGGTTGGCAATAAGGGTTGATTCAGCGGCATATATTTTGTCCAGAGGAGGGGGTTAATAGCATCGCACTATATCGAAACAGGCAGGGAGTACTCAAGATTCAGATCAGCTAAGATGGATAAAGATGTCTAATAACAATACTCTTCTGTAGGGCTAATCATGAGCTACTTACGGGAAATTCAGCAGTATATCCGCCAATATATTGATCTTGCAGAACCAAACAGCCAGTTGGTCATGAATGCTTCAACGCTGGCTGAACAGTTTGTTACCGGTGCTTTGAAGCGTGTATGGGCTATCGATGTAGCCTCAACCGGCTTTGCCCGGGAACTGACCAATCGTGCTGGCGGGTTAGCGGGCATAACTCCCCTAAGACAGCCTTTTAATCTCTCAAAAGAAGACCTGGTCATTGCAGCTGACCATGGAATTGACTCTGATCTACAGATTAGCGTCTATAACGATATCCTGAACTCTGGAGCCACCCTGCTGCTTATTGCTTCAAAAAGCAGTACCGTTTATCAATCGGTCAATCCTTCGATATTTCTTGATAGCGCTTTGAATAAGACTCCAGCTTATCTATCCAATAACCGTTTCTGCCCAATTGATACCACCCTTAAT
The DNA here is from genome assembly GCF_001647025.1 of Endozoicomonas atrinae. Taxonomy (GTDB): domain Bacteria; phylum Pseudomonadota; class Gammaproteobacteria; order Pseudomonadales; family Endozoicomonadaceae; genus Endozoicomonas; species Endozoicomonas atrinae. Next base: position 13,305 of record NZ_LUKQ02000112.1, on the reverse strand, counting down.
ATCGCTATTGCCTGGTGTTTTATCGCTGAGTGGATTAATGCCTGTGTTATTCGTGGATATGTACCGGTAATCAATGCCAGTACTTTTCAACAGGGCGGTACCGAACGCGTTGCCCTCTATAAAAGTCACAGTCTCTTTCATAGTCAGGGAACATTTGATGTTACGCCCTTATCTCCCGGTATTTATTGCGAGCTCTACCTGAAACAGCTGGAGCACACTCTGCATCATATTATTCATACACAGGCACCTTTAATCGAAAAGGCCTGTTCCACTTATCAGGAAGCACTCAACCAGAAAGGCACCCTCTTCTTTAAAGCGGATTCACATCTGATCTCCCATCAGTTCAAGCTCTCAGGTAACCCCGGTTTTTTTCGCTATCTGGATGAAAACCTGTCCGTGGAAAATGCTGAAAAGTTATTAGTCAGCCCTAATGTTTATACTCATCTTGGCTATTACACCTACCCCAATATTCCTCTGTTTTTTGTTAATCAGAAAGGAGCTACAAGCGTTTGGCTTCAGGGAGGTATGGAAAACAATCGTATCGCCTTAAAAGATAAACGAGTGGTTATTGATCAGGGCTGGGTGTCTGGTGATGCAGTACTCAATCTGCCAGGCTATGACATTAGAATCATCCCTGAGTCAGGCATTATCCAGAACTGTCTGTTCTGGGAGCTGAACCTAAAACTTCTGCAAAACACTAAACTGCAAGCTGCTGATGCTTTGTAAGCTCTATTATTTGCTCCTGGAGCAGTTCATGAGCAGACTGGTAAAGCCTGGCAATAACAGACAGATCCAGCTTTTCTATCAGCCTGTTTATCTCAATCTGAAAGCCAGTAACATCCTGACCAACTGCATTTGCATCAATAACCGGGTTAAACACTATCATAGGATTGGCTATCAATAATCGCGCATAGGTTGCAGCATTATTTTCGTTCACTTTTTCCGGAATACTTTCAGCCTCCACAAGAAAAGCTGCCTGGAGTAATTGAACCCAATCTATGCTTTTGATTGACGTATCGGATCTCACAACCATAGGCGTATTATTTGCTCCTGCCCTGATTTCACAAAACCCTGATGGCTCATCATCACCGTCATGAGATCCATAAACGCAGTCAACAAAGAGCTCTTTAAGTGACAGTAAAACCCTGGCTTGATTATCCCCAACAACCTTCCTGATCTCACTCAACAGACCGTGAGGTTTAAGTGAGTCTTGGTTTTCCTTCAATTTGACCAGATCGTCCCATTGAGTTTTTTTTATTGTTCGCGGTAATAACTCATGGTACACAGAATGATCAATGCTTAATGATAACCTCTGTGCTTTTTTTGAGGATTCGAATTTATCCGCCTTTAAATCATAGCCAGGAGGATAGTGCAGCAACCCACTGTACAAACAGAGTGTCGCTGCCAGGCGATGATCGTCTCTTATTACCATACTCTCCAAAGCCATGTGCATCTGATTTTGCAAAGTAGTGACATGTTCACACTGAGTATTCGTAAAATAAGTTGCTCTTTCTGTTGGTAGCCAACCATATCGATGCGAATAAGGCTGCGCTCCATCTTGTGACCTGTTTTTTAACACATGCAAGAATAGTGAATCATATCCCAAGCATCTATATCCGGGACGGAGATGTCCAAGAGCTTGGTGTATATTCATTGGGTTCGCCTCACCTTTGCTACGAAAATATTTAAGCAACCCACTAACAGAATACTGGACATCTTTTATATCCCTAATTCGCTGATCATTCTGCCTGGCTATTTCTGCATCCAGTTGAGCCTGTATTTCAGCAGTCTGCTTTTCCAACCTATTGATACTGGCACTTTGTCTATCTAATTTTTCTGATTGATCCTTAGCTCTTGTTTCATAACACCGTCTCTCATAGTCCAATTGCTTTTGAGCAGAGCTCAAGTCATGTTTAAGTATCTCACTTTGACATTCCAGTCTTTGAACGTTGGTGCTCTGCTCACGTAACATTTCTGATTTCTTCATAAGAATTGCTTCATGACAAGCTCGTTCATGATTCAGCTTACTTTCAAGCTGATGAATATCACCATCTTTCTTTTCACTCATTTTTACCTGGAATTCCACCTCACTTTTCAACCGTTCACATTCTTTTTCATCATGTCTCTCAATTGCATGCCAGCTATCAATAATCAACTTTAAACTATCAAATACAGAGCCAGACTTTGGTCTTTTATCAGGATCATCATCCAGCATACGATCAAGCAAATCACGAAGAGCATCATAAAGAAAAGATTTATCCAAACCTCTAACCTGCGAGAGATAATTCTCTTTATGGAAGACAGTATCCCAACTCCTGTCACACTCCACACCAGTCAAACCAGTTCCATGATCAGAAGAGAATATGTTGGCAAAGATAATACCCATGGAAAAAACATCACTTTGCATCGTCGCATACTGTGACCCACACATTAATTCTGGAGCCCAGTATCCCGGCGTGACAGGAAGTGTGTTGTTATCCATTTTCCTTGTGGCTGGGTTAGTTTCAGAGAGGCAATCTTCTCTCGCCTCTCCATCTACATACAGTGGGACGAACAACTGTTTGGCCCCAAACATGCCCTGATCGATAAACGTAGTTCTCAATGATTTCACATCAACAAGGATATTATCAGGCTTTAAGTCAATATGTTTTAAATTCAATGAATGCAGTGTCGCACATTCCAAAGCCATTGATTGACAAAGTTTCAATCTATCCATAATTGGTAAACTACCAATTACCTTGGGAAGTGGAACTGCATCTAATCTCACCATATCAATATAGTGAGCATTAGCAATGCTCTCCTTTTCTACACCATTCTCCATGTATTTATATGGAAAAGCTTTTCGAACAATACAAGAGCCATATGACCCTTGCTGTTCCAGCCAAAAATATGCACCCTCACAGAGTGAAACACGAGTTGCTTTTTGAAGCTTCATCAAGCGAAAATTTTCAGCCCCATCTTTAGCCGACCAAAGTCCTAACTGACTCCTTTCCAGCTCATAACTTTTGTATATTTTTCCTATTCCTCCTTTATTGAATAAATCATCCTTTTCAGCATCCATTAGCAAAATCACATGGTGACCACCACTTTGATTAAAAAAAACAAATGCACTACGCTGACAACATTCTCCAGATATATCTTCACCAGCCTTAAAAACACGCACTGCATTATTTTTTCTATCATTGATGGCTAGATCGATACGATGTGATTGTTTTGAGGATAATGAAATAAACCCATTATCAGGCTCATTAACTGTTACAACTGCGCTATGACCATAAAGACCAGACGTGACGATTGGTGCGACATCCATTTTTACCGCCTTCAAAAACTTACCACCGAGAAAGTTGGACTATGAAAGCCGATAACCGTTCACCAAATAATGCATATGATCGTAATAACAGAACTTGATCAGTACTGATACGTCATCTGATGTAGCAAAAGAAGGTAAGTGACTGATTCCTTGATATAGTTACCAGCTATGGCAGTTAAGAATCAGTGATAGGGAGAATATATCAGTGGAAAGGCTGGAGTAAGCAGTGGATTGCATGCCATTTAAGAGTCATGCTGATTGAAATTTACAGCCACAAATTCAAAGTTCAATAAAACAGAGTAACCCGGCAAAACACAATAATGCGAACCCCGCTACCGCAGAGTTCGCCATATAATCCAGGTTTTATTTGCCCAATTTCTTGCGAATAGCCTGAAGTGTTCTGAGCTGGGCAGCCGCTTCGGCCAGCTGGGTTGCCGCTCTTGAGTAGTCGAATTCGCCACTCTGGTTTTCCAGGGCTTTTTCTGCCTGACGCTTGGCTTCTTCAGCCGCTGCTTCATTCATGTCATCTGCACGCAGTGCCGTATCCGCCAGAATTTTGATCTGGTTTGGCTGGACTTCAAGGAAGCCACCGGAAACGTAGAAGACTTCTTCTTCACCGCCGTCGGTGACCAGACGGATCGGGCCTGGTCTCAGTTCGGTCAGCAATGGTGTATGCCCGGGCGTAATACCCAGATCACCCAGGGATCCGGTAGCAATCAACATTTCTACCTGACCTTTGAAGATCTCCTGCTCGGCACTAACGATGTCACAATCTACGGTTAAAGCCATTATGAGTCACCTCCTTTATCGCAGGCCCTTAACAGAGAGTATCTGATAAGGGCCAACCGGGCTTACATGGACTTGGCTTTTTCAACCGCTTCGTCAATGGAACCGACCATATAGAAAGCCTGTTCTGGCAGCGCATCAAACTCACCTTCCAGAATGCCCTTGAATGCACGAATGGTGTCTTTCAATGGAACATACTTACCCGGAGAGCCGGTGAACACTTCTGCTACGAAGAATGGCTGAGACAGGAATCGCTCAATCTTACGGGCACGGGATACCGTCTGCTTATCTTCTTCAGACAGTTCGTCCATACCCAGGATGGCAATGATGTCTTTCAGCTCTTTGTAGCGCTGCAGTACAGTCTGAACGCCACGAGCCACGTCGTAGTGCTCCTGACCAATCACCAGGGGATCCAGCTGACGGGAGGTGGAGTCCAGTGGATCAATCGCCGGATAGATACCCTTGGAAGCGATGTCACGGCTCAGTACTACGGTTGCATCCAGGTGAGAGAACGTGGTCGCAGGGGATGGGTCAGTCAAGTCATCCGCTGGTACGTATACCGCCTGAATAGACGTGATGGAGCCTGTCTTGGTGGAGGTAATACGCTCCTGCAGTACACCCATCTCTTCTGCCAGTGTTGGCTGATAACCTACCGCTGATGGCATACGGCCCAGCAGAGCTGATACTTCAGTTCCTGCCAGGGTGTAACGGTAGATGTTGTCGATAAACAGCAGTACGTCACGGCCTTCATCACGGAATTTTTCCGCCATGGTCAGACCCGTCAGGGCAACACGCAGACGGTTTCCAGGTGGCTCGTTCATCTGACCGTACACCAGCGATACCTTATCGATTACGTTGGAGTCCGTCATCTCGTGGTAGAAGTCGTTACCTTCACGGGTACGCTCACCAACCCCGGCAAATACCGAGTAACCGGAGTGCTCGATCGCGATATTACGGATCAGCTCCATCATGTTTACGGTCTTACCTACACCGGCACCACCGAACAGGCCAACTTTACCACCCTTGGCAAATGGGCAAACCAGGTCGATTACCTTGATGCCGGTTTCCAGCAGCTCGTTGGTCGCAGCCTGATCAGCGTAACTTGGCGCCTTACGGTGAATAGCAGCTCTTTCTTCTTCGCCGATAGGACCTTTTTCATCAATAGGGTTACCCAGAACGTCCATAATACGTCCCAGAGTTTTCGTACCTACTGGCACCTGAATCGGCGCACCAGTATTGGCTACGTTCAAACCACGGGCAACACCTTCGGTAGAACCCATGGCAATGGAACGAACGACACCGTCACCCAGCTGCTGCTGAACTTCCAGTACCAGTTCCTTACCATCAACATTCAGTGCGTCATACACTTTGGGAACGCTGTCCCGTGGGAATTCGACGTCGATGACGGCGCCGATAATTTGTACGATACGACCGCTACTCATAGTCTTTCCTCACCCTTTAATCTTTTATACAGCCGCTGCGCCGCTAACAATTTCAGAGAGTTCCTGTGTGATCGCCGCCTGACGAGCCTTGTTGTATACCAGCTGCAGGTCATCAATCAGATTTCCGGCGTTATCGGTAGCACTCTTCATCGCTACCATTCGAGCCGCCTGTTCGCAGGCATTGTTTTCAACGACTGCCTGGAACACCTGGGACTCGATATAACGCACCAGCAAGCCATCAAGCAGCTCTTTGGCATCGGGCTCATACAGGTAATCCCATGGTCTCTTCAGGGACTCGTCATCATCAGGTACCAGTGGCAACAGCTGCTGCACTTCCGGCTTCTGTGTCATGGTGTTAACAAACTCGTTATGCACCACAAACAGCCGGTCGATCCGGCCTTCCTCATAGCTGTCCAGCATTACCTTGACGCCACCAATCAGGTCGGCAATATTGGGTGAGTCCCCAATATGAGTCAGGGCCGCTACAGCATTCTCCGCTCCCATGCTGCGGAAGAAGGAAACTGCCTTACTGCCAATCAGACAGAGCTCAATTCCAACATCCTGATCACTCCACGCCTTCATGCTTTCTACGGTCTTCTTGAACAGGTTAATGTTCAAGCCACCACAGAGACCACGATCCGTAGAGACGATAATGAAGCCAACACGTTTGACTTCACGCTCAATCATGAAGCTGTGCTCATATTCAGCATTAGCGTTGGCGATATGTCCTACCACCTGACGGATACGCTCAGCATAAGGGCGGCTGGTTTCCATCCGCTCCTGTGCCTTACGCATCTTACTCGCAGCCACCATTTCCATGGCGCTGGTGATTTTCTGTGTACTTTTAATGGACGAAATCTGCGTCCGTATCTCTTTTGCGCCTGCCATGTTCTGTCATTCACCTCCAGCGGTTGGCCGGCCGATTGTCGACTCACCAGAGGTGAGCCAGCCTGCAATTGTATTTCTTTGCAGGCTGGCATTCCCGAATCGGGGAAGCCGACAATATGTCTTACCAGGTCTGGGTGGCCTTGAACTTCTCAATGACTTCCTTAAGGCCTGCTTCAATTTCGCCGTTGTAGTCACCGGACTCGTTGATGGTAGCCATCAGCGCACTGTGCTCAGCGTTGGCATAGCTGATCAGAGCGGCTTCAAAGTCACCAACCTTGTTCAGAGTAACATCCGCGAGGAAGCCTTTTTCCGCCGCAAAGATGACCAGCCCCATTTCAGCTACCGACATGGGTGCGTACTGAGTCTGCTTCATCAGCTCGGTAACACGCTGACCGTGTTCCAGCTGCTTACGGGTTGCTTCATCCAGGTCAGAAGCAAACTGGGCAAATGCCTGCAGTTCACGATACTGAGCCAGTGCCAGACGGATACCACCGCCGAGCTTCTTGATGATCTTGGTCTGGGCAGCACCACCTACACGGGATACCGATACACCGGCGTTCATCGCAGGGCGGATACCGGCGTTGAACAGATCCGTTTCCAGGAAAATCTGACCGTCGGTAATGGAAATTACGTTGGTCGGTACGAATGCCGATACGTCACCCGCCTGAGTTTCGATGATTGGCAGTGCGGTCAGAGAGCCAGTCTTGCCTTTCACTTCACCGTTGGTGAATTTCTCAACGTAGTCCGCATTAACTCGTGCTGCACGCTCCAGCAGACGGGAGTGCAGGTAGAAAACGTCACCAGGATAAGCTTCACGACCCGGTGGACGACGGAGCAGCAGAGAAATCTGACGATAAGCCCAGGCCTGCTTGGTCAGGTCATCGTATACGATCAGGGCATCTTCACCACGGTCACGGAAGTATTCACCCATGGAGCAGCCGGCAAACGGGGCCAGGAACTGCATTGCCGCTGGATCTGCCGCACCGGCAGCCACAACAATGGTGTGTTCCATGGCGCCATGTTCTTCCAGCTTGCGAACCACGTTGGCAATGGTTGACTGCTTCTGACCAACAGCAACATAGACACATTTAACGCCTGTGCCTTTCTGGTTAATGATGGCGTCGATAGCCAGAGCGGTTTTACCGGTCTGACGGTCACCGATGATCAGCTCACGCTGACCACGACCGATTGGTACCATTGAGTCAACGGCCTTGTATCCGGTCTGAACCGGCTCATCGACAGACTGACGGGCAATTACGCCTGGTGCTACTTTTTCAAGAGGAGAAGTCTGTTTGGTTTCAAGGCTGCCTTTGCCATCAATCGGGTTACCCAGGGCATCGACGACACGTCCCAGCAGCTCATTGCCCACTGGAACTTCAAGAATTCGACCGGTGCACTGAACGGTCTGGCCTTCAGCCAGATCGCCGTAGTCACCCAGTACTACTGCACCGACAGAGTCACGCTCAAGGTTCAGTGCCATACCGTATACATTGCCCGGAAACTTGATCATTTCCCCGTACATGGCATCAGCCAGACCATGAATACGTACAATACCGTCAGTTACGCTGACAATCGTGCCCTCATTCTGGGCTTCACTGGACACATCAAGCTGTTCGATTCTACTCTTGATGATGTCACTGATCTCGGAAGGATTCAGTTGCTGCATAGCTTACCTGCCCCACTTTACCGCAAACGTACAGTTTTATTGATTCTCAACCCGATGCGGGTATTTATTCCGCCTTGGGCACTATTGCTGTTGGCACCTGAGCCAGAAGCCTGAGTGAAAAACTGCACCTTTGGGCTCATGAGCGCCGCGGCTCCATGATTAAATTGATTACTCAGGAAATCATCGCATCGGCCAGCTTGCTCAGCCGGGCACGGAGACTGCCATCAATGACCAGGTCACCCGCTTTGACGATAACGCCACCTAAAATGCTACTGTCGATTTCTGTTACCAAATGAACAGAACGTCCCAGTCTAACCGCCATTTTTTCTGCCAGTTTGTCTTGCTGTTCCTGACTCAGGGGATACGCTGAAGTCACCTGCACCTGCTGGGAACGTTCTTCTTCCGCTCTCAACTGGGCATATAGGACAGCAATTTCAGGCAAAAGTTGCAGACGACGATGTTCTGACAACACCTGAAGATAATTCTCAAACGGCTTATCCAGGTCTCCCTGACACAGCCCGATAATGGTTTCTGCCTGCTGCGCACCACTTAACTGTGGATTACCCAGCATCTCAACCACTTTCTGGTACGCTGTCACACTGGCACAGAGAGACAGCATGTCAGACCATTCGCTCAAACGTGATGCATCACGGGCATATTCGAATGCCGCTTTGGCGTAAGGACGGGCACATGTTGTTAATTCCATGATCTCCAGCCCTCTTAAAGTTCAGCCGCCAGATCATCAACCAGCTTGCTGTTTGCCGCCTCATCCAGACGTTCACCCAGAATTCGTTCTGCACCGGCAACGGCCAGACTGGCCACCTGCGTACGCAATGCTTCACGAGTCCGGTTAGCTTCCTGCTCAATTTCAGCAGCAGCTGCGGCCTTCAGGCGATCACCTTCAGCACGGGCCAGCTCTTTGGCTTCATCGACAATCTGGTTTGCGCGCTTGTTAGCCGATTCAATGATGCCCTGAGCTTCAGCTCTTGCTTCTTTCAGCAGTTCAGCGACTTTGTCATTGGCCTGTGCCAGGTCTTTTTCTGCCTTATCAGCAGCAGCCAGACCATCGGCTATTTTTTGCTGTCGGTCACTCAGCGCTTTGGTCAGAGGTGGCCACACATATTTCATGCAGAACCACACAAAGAACATAAAAGCGATGGATTGGCCGATCAGAGTTGCATTTAAATTCACGCCAACACCTCTTTCAGTTAATGTCGTTGGCTCCTTTCAGAGCCTGGCCTTAAGTACCTTTACGACTACGGACTAATGCTTTTCAAACGTTAGCCCGCAGCTTTCAGCTTCTCATCAAAGCACTCGGCACCTATTTGGCACTTGGTCGGGCATTAACGTCTTTGCTTAGAGCAGTCCAACGAACGGGTTAGCAAAGGTGAAGAACAGAGCAATACCAACGGCAATCATTGGGATCGCATCAAGCAGACCCGCAACGATGAACATTTTGGTTTGCAGCATAGGTGCAGTCTCTGGCTGACGGGCAACCCCTTCCAGGAATTTACCGCCAAGCAGAGCAAAGCCAATACCAGTTGCCAGCGCAGCTACACCCAGCATGATTGCAACACTGATTACTGTCAGACCAACTACCAGTTCCATATTTCCTCCCGACTTTACAGGTCGTGTGTTGTGAGATTAGTGGTTAGTTAAAGTTAATTTATCCAGTGGGCAGCACTTTGTTTTGACCATATGAGCTGCCCAATTACCTTTCACTCAATGTTCTTCATGGACGCTGCTCAGATACACAATAGTCAGAGTCATGAAGATGTAAGCCTGAAGGGTAATAACCAGAATGTGGAGAACAGCCCAGCCAAAGTGCAGTGGCAGCTGTGCCCAGCCAATCATGGCAATCAGGATAAATATCAGTTCACCGGCATACATATTGCCGAAAAGTCGCAGCCCCAGAGAAACTGGTTTGGCTAACAGAGACACTGTTTCCAGCAACAGGTTTACCGGAATAAGAATAACCTTAGCTACCGGATTTTTACTGGAGAATGGGTGCAAAGCCAGGTCAGAGAACAGGCCAGTTACACCTTTAACCTTGATCCAGAAGAAGAGCATCAGGAAGAATACACTTATCGACATGGACATGGTGATGTTCGGGTCCGTTGATGGCACGATCTTCATGTATGGAATACCTGCCAGTGTGGCCAGACCAGGAATCCAGTCAACAGGAATAAGGTCCATCAGGTTCATGAAGAAGATCCAGACAAAAATTGTCAGGGCCAAAGGAGCAATCAGCGGGTTTTTGCCATGGAAGGATTCGCGAACACTGGTATCCACAAACTCAACGATGGACTCAATGGCATTCTGCAGCTTGCCCGGAACACCGGATGTCGCATTCTTGGCAACAAAGCGGAACAGGAGAACAAACACAAATCCAAGGAATACAGACCAGAGCATGCTGTCGACATGAATCGCCCAGAACCCCATCTCTTTCGCTTCTGCAGGAGTCAGGGCAAAGGTCCAGGTTGGCTCAGTCAGAACACCCTGTGGATGCCCATAAGCATCAACTCGCTCATAACCAGCAGGCAGCTGACCATACGTCAAATTCTGCAAGTGGTGCTGTATGTATTCAGTAGCAGTATTTGCCATGGCTAATCCTGTAAACCATCCATTACATTTTCAATATCAAAGCTGCCTGAGCTCTAAACTTTTGATCTAAAATCAAGCAGTAAGGCCTTAAGCAGCTTTTCCACTTAAACACTTTTCAGCAAACAACCGCCATGGGCGGGCCGTTTTGTACAAACAACTACTTTACTGGCGTCTGCCGACGAGCCACCAGCACTGGTGCAAACCAGCTTACCGCCTGAACCGCAACAAAGGAGCCAAAAAGTGCCAGTGGCTCCAGCGGTTCAACCAGGGTAAAAACCAGAATGAAACCCGCTGTGGTTAGTACCAGTTTGCCAGCTTCTCCACGATAGAATGAGCTGACAATAAGTTTTGCAGAGCGAGCGCCACGATAGCGGAACGCTCTCCAAACAAAGTACGCATTGGGCAGCGAGCAACAGAGCCCTCCAAGAAGAGAGGACAATGTAAAAGTGATTCCCAGAGGAAGCAGTGCCAGGGCCAGCACAGCAGAGACAACCAACTGGGCAACAATAACACGATGCACTGGTGGCTGTTGTAGCCACATGTATTTACGATGATCAGTACGACCAGGTTTGCGGTTGGCAAATCCAGACCAGTCATCACTTCGCATTGCCATTTGCTGCTTCCAGGCTTTTGCTTCTGACATACTTCCGTTAACTACAGCTTAAATTCTCGGGAGCAAAAGATTATTGCATGCACGCCGCGTAATATTTTGTTGGGGCATGTCAAAATCTGTTATTTAATGATTTCTGACATCCCAGCGGGCGCAGTATATGGGTAATAGTACCTATATTCAACCGAAACCATTCCGACCTATTGATATTTCACAAAGTCATAAAACATATAATCTGATAGAACAGCCGGTCAGCACGCGCTGTATAAGGGATAGGAGAGTGTGTCCCGCTTTTAGTATACAAAATCAGTCGTTTAAAAATCAAATACCCTGTGTATAAAAATCAAACTTTTTTAAATGGCTTCCAGTCAATTATGAATTGGCATAGCTGATCAAAAACCGTACTTTTGTACTTTTTTTTATGGGTCAGTAGATAAAAATGACGCTTCAGGTTCAGCCCTGTAACCCCTATCGTTGCCATATGCCCGGTATCCAGTGTTGATTTCGCCGCCAGACTTGAAATACAGGCGATACCAACACCATCACTGACGGCCTGTTTAACCGCCTCTGAACGATTTAGCACCATGGCAACCTTTGGCGACTCCAGCTGAGTAGCGATCATCTCATCGAACAACTCTCGCGTCCCCGAACCTGGCTCCCTTAAAACCCACAATTCATTGGAAAGGGAAGACAGTGGGATATTGCCTTTATTGGCCAATGGATGATCAGGACTGCAAATAACCACCAACTCATCCTCAAGCCATGTAGTTACCTCAATATCCGGATGCAGGCAGACGCCCTCGACGACAGCAAGATCTATTTTAAAATCCAATAGTCGCTGCTCAATGGCACGGGTATTATCAATTTCAAGATCAATTCTGATACCAGGATTGCTTTCCCGAAACTGGGCAAGCATTTTGGGTAACAGGTTATTGCCTATCGTTGAGCTGGCATTCAAGACAAGAGAACCCGACTCATAAGACCCATCCACTGCAAACTGGTTTTCCAGCTCCTTGGCGCGATCAATCAATTCGCACGCCTTTGGCAATAGAGCCCGACCTGAATCATTCATCTTCAGGCCTGCCCCCTGATTACGGTCAAACAGTGGACCCAGATGCTTTTCCAGTTCAGATAAAGCCATACTGGCTGCCGGTTGGGAAATATACAAACTCTCAGCAGCACCAGTCACCCTTCCGAACTGAGCGACTGCCCGAAATATTTCCAGCTGACGAAGCGTAATGTGCATTTGATGTACAGCCTATTCCATCAAAAACCAAAGAATCAGATTGCTGATTCAGGTTTACTTGATATTCACCATTCCCAACGCTTTTCTGATAGGACAGACTGAAGCTGAGGAGAGAATATCACCTCTTGAAATGAATCAGGGCATAAGCATACTTGATAGGTTCTCAAAGTATTATTGATTTTTATAAAAATTTTATCGCCATATACTAAACGCGTAGTTACCCCCCCTCACTGAATTTATTCAGTTTATTCGAGTTGTATCATGAAAAACAGTGGTATCAGCGGCTGGGTTGAGCTGAAGAAACAGACCCCATATTTTGAAACGATCGTAAACTGCAGACGTATTCTTAGAAAGACAACACCGTGGAATGACATGGCGCTTTTCTTTAAAGAAGCAGACAAGCATATTAAATAGTGTCAATTCGATACTTAGTAATAGGTTACTAACATTAGCCGCTTAAAAAGCGGCTTTTTTTATTCCCAGCAAAACAAAAAAGAACAAAACCAAAACACACAAAACAAAATCAAACATTTTGCTCGAGCCTGTAAATAATTCTGTGTAAACGCCACCAAAACTATTACTCCTTGAACCGGTCAGGAAACATAATTTCAAACCGGTTCATGGCTGCTTTCCAGTTCCTGATCGGCATGGTCCATTTCTCGGAAGCTTTTTCCATGGCCAGATAGATTACCTTCATGACTGACTCATCAGTCCGAAAAATCTTCCGGTTCTTGATCGCCTTACGAATGACGC
>NZ_LUKQ02000111.1 GCF_001647025.1 Endozoicomonas atrinae | reverse complement strand
GAAAATCAACATCATTAAAACCTTCGGGTAGCTGTGGTCGACGAGACATCTGTTCTAGATAATGCATGGTAATGATGCCTAAGCATAGTTGGCGGCAGCTTAAGGATTTAGAAAATGCGATTGGTATTATTCCTCTACCAGTGGGAAAACGGCTACAGCCAGAGAAAATGGCCAAAATTGATCCCTTTTTTGGTGCTGCGCCAGATCATCGAGGCGTTACATTTTGAGCAGAGAGTGACTACTTCTGATCAGAAAGACGCTTATATTCAGAGCAAACCTTTGCTCGTTTGGATTCAATCGTAGGGTCGTATGACTCCTGACTCTCAAGCGTTAGCATTGAGCATTGTTGCTTGAGTTGGCGTAGTTGAGAATTGGTTGAACCATCGTTAAGAGAACCTGATTGGATTGATGCAATAGTGGGCTGAAAAGTTGAAGCTGCCTGGCAATACATACGAACCATGGATTTAGCTTTATGGTTGGAGAAGTTTTTGCCACTGCTGACTTTACAGACCTCATTGAATGCAGACTTGGCTGCAATGGTACATTGAGAAAACTCGGTAATCTTGTGCCGTTTGTTCTGGCAGACGCTATTGCTGCGAATCTTCCACAAATGGTGCTTGAAATAAATGTCATGCCCCTGATGCTCAATCACTACAGGCGTCAATTGACTATTCACGTTCTCAACATAGCTGTCCGTCATGTTGCCACTCATCGAGGTGATCAGGGTGGCCAGAGAGGTACTTAGAATATCCATAGGGTTTCACTGTAATTATTGAATGTTGTGGATGATTCCTGAATGTTCACGTCAGGGCAACGCAAAGACTACTGACTCTCAAAACTCTTCAACGTCTGGTTTTCACCATTTACCCACGCCGTAAGCCCATTCACACTGCCACCCTGAACAAAAGCCGCAGCCGTACTGGGGCTGGAAAATTCGTAGTCCTCGGTAAATACAAAGTGGTCGTCGTTGAGGGCAATAACCCCTTTTTCGAGCAGACGCTCTCTGCTTTTAACCACACCGGCAGGGCATGCCTTCACAGCGAGTTTTACGGCCAGAGATCCTTTGAATACCGTAAACCCTTCTTCGGATCTCCTGCCAGATGCCGTTACTCCCTTGCTCTTAATGTGGAAAAGTGGGACTTCATCACTATAGATCGAAGCTTTGGGATTGGACTGAAAAGGAGAAAGTGTAGCCGTAACAGAGAACTGGTGAATTCCCAATACCGGCAACAGTTGCAGGATTTTCTGGATAAAAATATCCATCTCTGCCCGGTCAGCCTCCGGTAGAGAAGAGCCACTGGAAACGCTGTTCATTACAATCATGCGTTTGCTACTGTGAGCAAGTTGTATGAGCTTGCCCTCAATATACTTGATATGGGATTTAGTCAGATTTTCATCTTTGCTGACAAAAGCAGAGGTATGAACCCAGTAATCTTTTTCTTCTGTCTTTGCGTGCTGCTTGAGGCGTTTAGAGACGTTCTCGGCCTCTCCAACATAGAGAACAGGGTCACCAGACTCAGAATCGGTACCTGTTAACAGATACACTCCAGGGCTTTGTAATTCCGGTCGCCTTAATAAATCATCAAGATCACTTCGGGGACCAGCAATGGCCTTACCCGTCCAGTTTGAAATTTCAGCGGTTCGCAGCCCGGTTGGACTACCGTTGATCAGGAAGAGTTTGATAGTTGCGGGTTGCATGATCCCTTATCTCTGAGATGGCAGTGACAAAAAAATAATGTCCTATCATACCACTCAGTTTTTTAGAAAATAGCTTCAAGGTTCAAATAGCTCCATTCGTCCTGACCCATGCCTTACGGATTCGGATTGAAGGCAAGAAGCAGAAGAGAGGCTATTGTGGCCAACCTTCATGCTCATACAGAAAATCAAACGTATCCAATGCCTCTTCCAGGGCGGACTGATCATTAGTCTGATCTCTATGGAAGCAAAACTGAACATAGAGGTTACGAGCATAATCGTGCAAAGTCTGCTGCACTTGTCTTCGACTGAGTGGGTCTGAAGCGGTGGAAATCATGCCATGAATGACCGTCTTCAAGTTGATGATGTAATGCTCATCTCCGTCTGACTCTTCCACGAGGCGATGGTGAAACTGAAGTATGATGGCTTTACCAAGAATGATTGCCTGTTCTGTCCATTGGGACATCGTTTGCATTCCATATCAATTATCGTAAACTCAGCGGGGTAACTCACCGGTTGGCAAACCAGACTACATACTCCCGAAGTGGCCAGTAGCAGGGATGGTCTTTAGCCGTGACTTCCAGCTCACAAAGGGGAAGGTGGCCTTTCTTGCGGCCTTCTTTCACACTCACGATCAAGCCCCGCAGATCATCTTCCATTTGAATGTCTTTAACTTCAACAGTATGACCCTGGCCAAATGGCACATCCCGCTTGGTTGAAAATTGGCCTGAGTTATCCTCGAGTCGGATGGCCGGGAACGGGAATGTCAGGTTCTCAACCAGGTATTCATACCAGTCCCGGTTTTTCCATTCAATAAACATGGTGTCGTAAAACACATGGTTACCCTCATCCCATGAGCTATCGTATTCTGTGTTTATCGTCATTACATCACCAAAATAGTCATCATCAACCGGTAACCAGTCTTCTGGCTTGTTTGATGTCGCATTAAGAATCAATACTCCATCACTGCTCTAAGGCACTGCATGTCCGAAAAAGCGATAGGTGTTGAATGCCGTATCCGGGACAAATCGTTCAACATGGCCAGCCAGAGATGGGCCGTCATCCTGGCATCAGACAGTGCCCGATGGTAGGTGCCATCGGTTGGGAGATGCTTATAATCCACCAGTGTTGACAGTCTGTGATCGGGTGCATTGGGGTACACCCATCTTGCCGCTTCCAGGGAACAGGCAAACTCGCCTGAGTAGGTCGTACCCGCCAAACCCATCTCATTATCGAGAAACCGCTGGTCAAACGGTGCATTATGGGCAACCAGATTATGCGAACCGATAAACCGGGCCAGCTCTCCAATCACCTCACTGCACGATGGTGCATTTTCCAGCATGGCGTTGGTAATGCCAGTGTAGTCGGAAATAAACTCGCTGACCGGAAAGCCAGGATTCATTAACCCCTGAAAATGGTCTGTGACCGTGCCATGTTCAATCAGCACAGCGCCCACCTCAATGGTTCGGTCACCTTTGCGCGGAGAGAACCCTGTGGTTTCAAGATCCAAAACCACCACGGTATCTGCTTTCTTATGACCCATGAATCAACAGCCTCTTTTCGAACGGTAACGTCAAATGACTCAAGGGTAGTTGAAGCACTCGGAACATTGGGGGAATCATGCTGCGCCGGTCCTGGTGGACCAGAGGTGTTTGCTCACTTCCGGCAAATCACTGGTGATGGCTTCAAGTCCCTGCAGGAAGGCCAGCGCGTTGAGTTCAAAGTAACTCAGGGTCAGAAAGGCCCACAGGCTGAAGATATTCGACCACTTTAATGGTCGTGGCTGCATTTTGTAGTCTCTAACCTTACGTCAAGTGAGAACAAGAAGGGCAGTGCTTTCGAGTATCGCCCTTTTTATGGTTTTAAAAGTAAAAGGGAGAGAAGTTTAAGAATCAAAACCGCCCCGGTTTCTCACGACTTCGGTTTTCTTAAAGGAGCGTCATGATATTGCCATCTGCTGACAAACCTTGATGGCTTTCCAGCCCCATGTACTGCGTTTTTTGTTGTAACCCAATATTGCTGTTCCGGTGACTTGGTCTCCGTCCTCAATGGTGTGTTTTGTGATCAACGGAGGAGGGATAAAAATATCATCAGAGGTAAACCCCATACCGCCACTGACATTAACGGTACTAGAGAATTTGCGCATCACAGATTTTTCAGGTGTGTCTTCTGTTTTTTGTGCAGATAGAACTCGGTGTCTTACTCCCTGTTTTGTAGAATATCTTGACAATTTAAGAGCTATTGCATCGCCTTCCTCAAATGATTCCGGAATTTCTGAGCAAGGGATGATGCCATCGCAACTTCTATCGACGATAAAATGAATAAGATTTTTAGATCGGTTTACATGGTCTACTACGCCCACTTTTTCTGAAAAAACGTCCCAGGCAGCGTCAGTATTCCTGTTTTCAATAACAAAGATTTGAAATACCTTATTGTGATCAGGCTCTCCTTTAACTTTTAAAGCTGCACCCGGCTGCAGTCTGTCAAATGAGAACTTTGACTCTGGTACACTGACTTCCAATGGCACTGAAGATGTATCCAACCCAAGATAGAGCTTACGCTTGGGCTTATTCTCTTTCCCCGGTACAGTATATTTTTCACCCAGGTTCACATGAACCCATGGAAGTTGGCTATGCAGTAGTTCCTCTGCTTTTTTCGAGTTAGCCACATACAAAGACTGATTGGATTCTGCAGGAATTGTGCCTTCATACCAGCTTTGATTAATGACTTCGTTAAATCCTGCTGGTGTCTTCTGCCCAATCTTTTCTTTGAACTCCATGACTTGTTGCATTTCAAGCTTTGCTGCTGGAAGATGCTGTTTGGTGATCAATTGGTGAGCAAGCTTGAGCTTAACTTTCGTTGTGAAATTGATATCTGAAGAACAACGCAATGCTTTGCAATAACAGCTGAATGCGGCATCTGAGTCTGTTGTCAGGCTTATATCTCCAAGTAACTCCCAGGCCCAAAAGTCATTTGCTTTAGCTTTTGTGATGGTAATGCCGAATGACAAAGCCTCTAGCTGACGCCCAAGAGTAAGAAGGATTTTGGCCTTGTAAAACGTCAGCCAGATGTTGTCGGAGTACCGGGAGATAGCGTTGTCGACATAAGGTAGGATGTACTCTAAACGGACTGAATCGTTGGTTTTGACAGCAACCTTACTGGCCTGCTGTATCACTTTTTCCGCCAGTGCCGGGTAACTTTTTCCGTCATCACTGATGTGGCGTTGGTAGTCCTCAGGACGTAAGTATTCAAGGTTCCATAAGCGGACAAATGCAGCGATATTGAATCCTTCTCCTGCGGCCAGTTTTGCGGCCAACTGAAGAAAGCAGGTGTGAAGCAACGAAGGTTTCTCGACATTCAATTGCAGGTAATCGTTGATATAGCGCTTGGCAAGATTGAGGTTGACTGGTGTGCTGGCAGTTAATTCTTTGGTTAACTTGTACAGCTCCCAGGCGAGTGAAGTCTGAACCTCTATCGATGTTTCCCCCTGACGAAGTATGCTTTTATAAAGGTCTGCGGACTCATAATGCTTGCCTTCCTTGCTCAAGGATTTTGCCTGACGGATTGTGTCAATATGAGGGCTGCAAAGCGACAACACATATTTACGCTGATCGGTCAGAATGCTGTCCCTGGAGTCGATCGAAATGGATTCCAGCTGTTGTTTATAGTGAGCCAAGTATTGCCTCTGAGATGACACGCTGTCCCTCTTGATCAGGTCAATCAGGCACCAAGCAAGTGCTTTATAGTCCCAGTCATCAGGTTGCGGTGTGCTCACCAGTTGCATCGCCATTTGGTATGCTTCATCAAGGTTGACCTTGCGTTTTTCGAATACTTCTTTGCTGGTAATCATGCACTCATACCTTCAATCAGCAACATTTCTACATCAATCACCAGGGAACCTGGAGTGCAGGCGGGGATTACCGGAACCGGTTTTGTAAATCTGTCTTTTCCATTGTAATAAATATCGAAGATCGCCACTTCACTATCACGAACGAAGGTGTACCGCTGGCTCCATTGTTGAGAGGTCACATCCTGAATTGATATCCCATGATCTCCAGCCAGTAATGAAAGGCGCTGGTGGAAATCATTCAAAAAAGCTTTTTCAAACTGGAACGAAGGCAGCTGAATAGCTGTTTTTACAGGGAGTGCGTTATTCTTTAACGGTGCCAGCAAGCCTGCCACATAACTGCCTAACTCAGTTGTTTGAGCGTCAACAACATTGGTCACTTTGTTCTTGCCACTATAGGTAATGTTTATGCGAGCAAAGTTATTTTCTCGTTTAAAGACATACGCTTCTTGATATTGATTATGAATGATATCGTCAATTTCAATGGAATGCCCCGCA
This sequence comes from Endozoicomonas atrinae, assembly GCF_001647025.1. GTDB lineage: Bacteria > Pseudomonadota > Gammaproteobacteria > Pseudomonadales > Endozoicomonadaceae > Endozoicomonas > Endozoicomonas atrinae. The sequence continues at coordinate 11,902 of NZ_LUKQ02000111.1, read as the reverse complement.
ATGAGACTTTTCACCCGTTCGAGGATTGCCAATAAAAATCCTGCACTATCAGGAATTCCAAACTGGCTTATAGACTCCTTACCTGTTGGATTCGCATTGATTTCAGGGGTGGGTGCAGTTTGGGTATTGCCTGCAATTATCTCTATACCCGAGTTAAACGCCCGCGACATAGTGCTGCCCGTTTTGATATCAGGCGGATCCAGCAGGTAGAGTTTATCAGCGGTACGGGTAATGGCTGTGTAAAGCCAGCGGAAATAGTCAGCTGATAACTGACTCTGGTGTGTCTTGCACTTAACAAATACGTGGTTCCACTCGCTGCCCTGCGCTTTGTGGCAGGTGATGGCGTAACCAAACTTCAGGCGTAATGCATTGAAGTATGGGTCTGATTTAAGGGCTTCTTTGAATGCCAGACTTCCACGCTCCAAATAACGATTACGAATGCAAAAATCCACATACATCGCTTTGTTCTGATCAGAGCTCAGCCCAGGGTGCTCACTGTAAAGCAAGTCCTCAAAAATCATGGCATTGAAAAAATGTGAAGTTCCATCCAGGTCCTTAAACCCAACATCAATACGCCTGAACCTCAAAGGTACGTTGACTTCTTCTGTTTTACCGGTTTCCTGATTTTTACGCTTCAGGGTAACCACTCGCTGCTCAATAGTATCAGAAACTGATTTTACCAGGCCAAAGTCGCCATTCGAGATGAAGAAGCCATATGTGTTGCTGTTACTGACAGCCATCACTTTGTCACCCGAGGTGATTTCAGGGCAATGTGGAAAAAAGTGTTCCCGAATATGTTTGTTGAATATGTTTGTTATAAGCGGCTACATCCGAGTTTGAGTGGGCAATAACAATCGATTCACCATTAATCTTACCCTGGCAGGATTTCAGATACTGGGAGAGCAAGTCATTATGCTCAACCTTGTGCAGATCAGGATAATTGAGATCCAGCACTAATTGGCCAAATGAGCCGTTACCCAAAGATTCTCTCAATTGTATGGAGTTTCGCATAACCCCACTGTCTGATTTCTGCCTGACCACCTCTTTGAGTTCAAATCCAGTAGAACGTAAATTATGCTCCCTGAAGAGGTAGCCATTATCCAATGCGGGTGAAAAGTTCATTCCAACAGGAGGAAGTTGGGCATCATCACCAATAAAGATGACTTTCTTCTGGTGGTCGTTATGATCAAGGTTTACGTACTTGAGAAAATCACGAAGCAAATGCCCAGAACCGCAACGGAAAAACTCATTTTCACTGTAGACATCAGACACCATTGAGGCTTCGTCAATGATAAACACTGTGTCCGCAGACATCTCATTTACCGCAAGCTGAGCATAGAGTTTATAGGTTTCTGAGCCCTCAAGATCATCTTCACGATATTCTTTAATGTCTTTAAAGCAGTAGATCGTTTTATGAAGAGTATAGGCAGGAGACTGGGTCTTATTGGCAATCACCTTCGATGCTTTACCGGTAGGGGCAGCCAATACATAGTTTCGACCTATAGTGCGAAAATATTCGGTTAGCCCCTTGGTAATGAATGTTTTACCAGTACCAGCATAACCTCTGAGCAGGAAGACCTTATCTTCTTTACTTGAGAGGAAATGCTCAAGCTTTTTTACCAGCTCAGCCTGACCGGCATTGAGTGTATATTGGGAAAAGGCATCATGGATGCTGATCAGCTGACGGGTGTTATCTGATTCGAGGTCGAAAGAGTTGGCTGCCTGAGCCGAGGCATTTTTAAAGGTTACATGTCTGGAATTATCCAAAACTTTCTTCAGGCTTTCAGCATGCTGCTGAGCTGCTTTTTCTGATGCCTCAAGTCGTTGTAGTTCTGCTTTTGCTGCGTTGAGTTGTTCTGCCAAAAAGTTATTAACAGTACTCAGCTTTTTATAGTTGTCATCAGGATGAGCCGGATCTTCAAACTCAGGGTAGTCACCACTGATATCTAAGCTATAGGTTTTATAGAGCCATTTGCCGATTAAATAGGCTTCTTTTACTAACGCCAATGCATCATCAGAGGTGACGTTACTCCCGTGGGCTGCTTTGTTGCCAAGAATACGGATTGCATGAAACTTACTGAGGATTGATCTGTCGACCAGTTCTTGAAAAGCCTCAGACTTCAATTTTTCGAAGAAACTGTCACCCTCTTCACAGCGCAGTTCAAGGTCTCGATATAGATTGCCGACTAATACCTCGGCAAAGCATCGCAGCTTGACAATAGCGGTATGAGGGTCCGTATAGGCATACTGTTCTGCGAAGCAAGCATGCTCGTATAGTTCTGGCCAGCTTGCTGCTAGAGGTTGAAAATTTGTGGATTGCATAGCTATAAATAAATTCTCTTTTCTCGAGTCATCCTGGCAACTTGCTCTTTGTACTGGGACTGTCAGAGAGCATATGTACTACAGCTTTTATTGAATTTCCTATGGGTGACAACAGTACCTGTTACTGAAGATAGAGGCTAACAGTTTGCCCAGGATCAGTAGTGTACATTAATCCTTTTTTCTTGGGCGTGAGTTAGGTCAGCAAACAATTATTTTCCGAGTTCGTAAAGCCGTCTTCCAGTTTCGTTGAACGGTTTTGATGTAGAACCACTACACCTGCACCCGTTCGCCTTGTGGCATGCGGTTTTACGAACGACTGAGGTTTGGAACCTTATGACAACAGGGCTTAAGGCTTGTGCTGTTTTCTTTCCCTTTCTTGGTGTGAAAATGCTGCTTTGAGGTGGCCTAATGATAACCAAGTATCACCAGTCATCTCGATGGGTAGCCATTGGCTGCTTCTTTCTGGTAAAGAAACTCAGGATCTTTCGCTTAAAGTGCATTCTTCGGCGCCTGCGCTCCTCAATACTCCATTCTTTTTCCCGTTTTTCTTCTTCAGCTTCGATAAGGATTTGTCGTTCTGCTACATACTGATCCGAGAGATCCGTTATCTGCTGAATCTTGCCTTTTGAGAACACAATCTTCTTTATCTCGTTGTACTCAACGGCCGGGGCACTGCCATGATGGCCGCGTCCCAGATTGCCAACCCAGTCATTACCAACAAGCACTTCGCCTGTATAGTCAAGAGGCAGCCACACATCGGTGTAACGGCGGCCAAACATCAAAGCCAGCGTCAGGTCATCACACTCCGGCAGTGGGTCAGGTTTAATGCCATTGACTAATGGTTCATCTTTGAATACACCTAAATTCATTGACCTGGCAAATAGCTGACCCTCTTTGCATTCATAAGTGACGATATAGCCAGCCCAGCAAAAGGTACCCATAGGAGATACGTCGATGCCTAGCATATTCGGATGAAATATTGGAAAAGGCTCTGCATCAGTAACGCTGTATGAGATATCATCAAGTGTAAGGTGGCTGGAGAATTGAGCGGTCATCCTTATTACTCTCCCTGATCCATAAGCCAATCGATAATGACATGGTTTAGTGACGTATTGAAAGACAGTAAAAACAGTTATCTGCCGGGGGGATCTTCGAGTACAGAATGGGCTGTCATTTGAGAATTTCCACTTGTAGGGGGGGACTTATCTGCTTCCCTCCGAATAGTCAGGGTGACATTACTGCCACCCAAACCCTAATAACCGTACGTAAAATTTTCAATCGCACACAACTCAAGCCTCCGTCATGAGAAAACTCATCACACGAGAGATACTGTTTTGCCGCTGCCGATCATTAGAAGTGGTCTAATGCTGGTGGAAGTTCGGAATCGCCGCTCTTTTGATAACTCCTACGCCTGTTTCAAAGGCTCAAAGAGCACATTGAGATCTTCAGCCGTAATGGACGGTTTTTTCTTGCCGGTTCCATCACCGTAGATGGCATCGGCAATGGCCTTTTTCTTTTCCTTCAATGCCTGGATTTTTTCCTCCACCGTGCCTTCGGTGACCAGTTTGTAGACAAATACGGGCTTGTCCTGACCGATGCGGTGTGCCCGGTCGCTGGCCTGATCTTCTGCTGCCGGATTCCACCAGGGGTCATAATGTATCACGGTATCAGCGGCGGTGAGATTAAGGCCGGTTCCACCGGCTTTAAGGCTAATCAGAAAGACCGGCGCATCGCCTTTCTGGAAGGTGTCAATGGGGTGTTGTCGATTGCGGGTCTGGCCAGTGAGTTGTACCCAGGGGATCTTGGCTTTGTCCAGTCGCGTCTCAATAAGCGACAACATGCTGGTAAACTGCGAGAAGATGAGTATTTTTCGACCTTCTTCCACCATGGGCAGGACAAGATCCATCAACAGGTCGAGCTTGGCCGACTCTTTAATGTCGGCGGCCTGCTCCAGTTTAACCAGTGACGGGTCACAACAGGCTTGTCGCATCTTTAACAGCGCATCGAGAATAACAATCTGTGAACGTGCCAGGCCTTTTTTCTCGATTTCTTTTTGGACCCGGGCTTCCATGCTGGCTCGAATGGTTTCGTAGAGGTCCCGCTGCTTACCGTCCAGCACCGTGGTGCGAATGATCTCGGTTTTGGCGGGCAGCTCTTTCGCCACCAGGTCTTTACTGCGGCGTAACATAAACGGCGCTATCCGTTTCTGCAGCTTTTTCGCCTGTTGTTGATTGCAGTGCCGCTCAATGGGGGTGCGATAAAAACGGGTAAACTGGTCTCTTGCTCCCAAAAAGCCGGGCATCAGGAAGTCGAACAGTGTCCAGAGTTCGCCCAGGTGGTTTTCCATGGGCGTGCCGGTCAGGCAAAGTTTGTGTTCCGCCGCCAGACAGCGAATGGCTTTGGCACTTTTGGCATTGGGGTTCTTCACCGCCTGCGCTTCGTCCAATGCCAGCAGATGGAAACGGGTTTTCGCCAGTTGTTCAAAATCCCGCTGAATAACACCGTAGCTGGTGAGTACCAGATCGGTGTCCTTTATTGCCTTGCTGTCCCGACTCGAACCATGATGAATATGTACCCTTAAGTCGGGTGTAAAGCGCTTAGCCTCATGCTGCCAGTTATGGAGCAGGCTGGTGGGGCACACCACCATACTCGGCGGTAGTTGATCACCGAGGCGTTTTTTCTCCAATTGCAAATGAGCCAGGGTTTGCAGGGTTTTGCCCAGCCCCATGTCGTCAGCCAGTATCCCGTTCAGACCGAACTCCCGCAGAAACTGCAGCCAGGAAAGGCCATGTTGCTGGTAACTGCGCAGTTCCGCCTGCAACTCTTTGGCCGGTTTAGCACTCTTGAGACGTTTGAAGGTTTTTAACTTCTTACTCAATGCCAGCAGCTTTTCACCACCGGCCCAGGGCAGGCCGAGCTGGTCATACAGTTCCTGCCAGATTTCAGCATGGTAATTCTGCAGCTGATACTCATTTAATGGCCGGTCACCAAAGAGTTCCAACAGGGTTCCGGCAATCAGTCTCAAACGTTCAGCGGGCAGCTGAATGAATTTACCACCGGGCAGGGCAACGGGAACCAGCGCGTCCGCTGGCATCTCTTTCAGATCGTCCAGTGTGGGCAGCTGGTTGATCTGGCGAGCGAGCAGCGGCAACAGGTCGATGGATTTGCCATCAATGGTGATGCCGAGGCGCAGGTTAAACCAGTTGTTTTCAGACTCGTCCAGCTCGGCATACCAGTCATCATCCGAGATGGCTTCAAACTGGAAGGGGAAGTTGTCATTAATCTCGATGGTCCAACCCTGCGCTTCCAGATCCGGCAGGGCATCGGTCATAAAACGTAACCAGCGGTTACGGTACTGAGTACCGGATACACCGGTAATCAAGTCGTGAATATCCAGCCCGGCCACCTGCCGCACCGTTTCTATATGACTGACGTGGGCCGGTTCAATAAAGTCGGGCAACTGTTCCAACGCAAGATACTCTGCACCGGATTGCCGGGGGATGATCTGATGGCTGCCGTTGGTGGGTTTAAGGGATTGCTGGTTACTGCCAAGGGGTATTATTTGGCCATTGTAATCAAAGCTCACCCGTCCACGGGCCAGCCGGTCATCGGATTTCTTATTGCCGGTGGGAATACTGTCCAGCAGCAGTTGCGGTTTTGGGGTTACCGTGAGCACGGAGACCTTTTCCGGCAACGGGATCCTCGTTTTCTTCTGGCTTTCGCTGCTTTTGCTCTTTTTAGGGCTGTTCTTGTCATTCACCTTGTCATGAAAAACAGCTTTCAGGGTTTTGCTGGTGATATCAATGCCTGCCTCATCCAGCGGTGGTGCATCCAGCAGAAGTCCCAGCAAGGTTGGATCAGGCAGCCCGGTCAGGTCACCGCAGTGAAACAGGTCCTGGTGTCGCTGAAGGTAACAGGCTGGCTCTGAAGGAATGAGCAGCAGTGGCTGCCCACTGCTGGCATTGACCAGCTCAGGACGTTGCAGCCCCTGCTCATCCAACTGCCACCGGATTTCACCCTTGATGGCCGACTGACGAACAACCGGTAGTTTCAACTCAAGCCCCACCACACAGCGACCGGTTGCCATGATTTTTTCCAGTAACTCATGCCCTTCCTCACCAGCGAGCGTGATTTTCCCCTGATAGACATCAATCCGTTTATTGATGTAGGCCAGCTTGAGAATACGGCGGTCATTGTCGTTCATACTGGCGGGCCAGTTGCTGTTGTGAATACAGTTGTAAGCGCCTCTATAGGGGGTGGGTTTGCCATAACCGCCTTTTTTCAGATAGCGGGAGAGGCAAATTTGAACGATCACTCCACCCTGATAGGAATTCTCTTCCAGAACATAGAGGGTAATATTGGTGTTGGTGCCTTGTTCTTCTTGTTGTGCTTCGTCTCTTTCCCGGTTTTTTACGGCAATGTCCAGCCGCCTTAACCAGTTATTTCTCTGCTCTTCCAGCTTTCTGGCCTGTTGCTGGGCGAGTTGTTCTGGGGATTTGGATCCCATGCTTTCGGAATACTCATTCCCAAAAAAATCGGCAACCGCGGCTTCTAATGCATCAGCAGTAAGATGGTTACCAAACTGTTCCTTTAGCAATTTTCTGATCGTTTCGATTTCAGCAGCGGAGGTGGAGGACGGCGGTAAACTGGCTTCGCTGTCATCCAGCATTTGATTAAGACGCCTGGCACCAAACCGTTGCTCCCCCGATAGCAGAAGTGCCACCGTATGTTTGCAGTTATAGCCTACCGGGCAGGAACAGAAACCCTCAATAGCATCCTCTTCCGGGTCATCAGGACGATCGTAGAAGCAAACCTCCACCTCATAGGATTTTCGGCCACTGCCTCTCACCAGGCCAAAGAGCGCATTTTCAACCTCATCATCCAGCTCAATCTTGCTGACTTTATTCTTTTTAAAATAGTCCCGCCCCCTTTGCAGGGTGGCGGCAGTGAAAATATGGTTGAGATCAATATTAAGCTGGGTCATTGGTGCGGTGAACGTTATTCAGTGAGTAGGGTGCGGAAATTATGGACAATAAATCGTTCCATGGATATGGAGCCATTCAGTCAGACAGAAAAACCGGCCATGGGTTCAATAATCATTACTGTATTGCTGTGGTCGCGTCCCGTCACGCTCTAACATTTTCATCCGTCATCTGCCGTAACCTTTCTGAGCGGCAGGTGCTGAGAAGCAGGGGTTCCCATGGGGTTAGCTGGAACCGGTTTAACGTATTACTGTTATCCGCAAACTCAACAATGGCCAGACCAAACCGATGATCATTGTCTTCTACTTCTCGTTAGCATGAAAAAATAACCGTTTTATTCTGTCGCTTGATTAAAAAGCATTGATAAAATCATCAATGATAACGAATTTCTCCCCGACCATAGAAAATAACTGAGTGCCTGATGGATATAACTCCAGCACATAGCCCGCGCCACACCGATCATCAACCCGTCGTCCACTTGCAGGGTTCGGTGGAGCGGGTCACCTTTCACAGCGAAGCCAGTGGCTTTTTTGTGATTCGGGTGAAGTGTAAAGGGCAGCGGGAGCTGGTGACCATGACCGGCAGTACACCCTCCATTACGCCCGGTGAGTTTGTTGACGCCAGCGGCATCTGGTTTAACGACCATAAGCATGGGGTGCAATTCAAAGTTAAACACATTAAAACCGTCACGCCGAATACCCTAGAAGGCATTGAAAAGTATCTCGGCTCGGGCATGGTGAAAGGGATCGGTCCACACTTTGCCAAACGATTGGTGAAAGCGTTTGGTGAGCAGGTGTTCGATATTATTGAAGCGAACCCGGAACGGCTGATGGAGCTGGAGGGCATCGGCAAGAAGCGGCGGGAGAAGATCACTTCGGCCTGGTCCGAGCAGAAGGTGATTCGGGAAATTATGGTTTTCCTGCAATCCCACGGTGTTGGCACGGCAAGAGCGGTGCGGATCTATAAAACTTACGGCGATGAGTCCGTGGCCAAAGTTCAGGAGAACCCCTACCGGTTAGCGCTGGACATTCACGGGATCGGGTTTAAAACGGCGGATGATCTGGCGATGCAACTGGGCATTGACCGGGTCTCGTTGATTCGCGCTCAGGCCGGGGTGCGCCATGTGTTACAGGAGTGCTCAGGCGATGGCCATTGCGCCCAGCCGTTTCAGTCATTGGTGATGGATGGGGTAAAACTGTTGGAAATCCCTGAAGACACCATTAAGGAAGCGATCCAGTGTGAAGTAAACGAGGATCGGCTGACGCCGGAAATCATTGATGAGGTGCCCTGCCTGTTTCTGACCCCGCTCTATCGGGCGGAGCTGGGCGTGGCTAACCATGTGAATCGTTTATTGAGTGGTACCTCAAGCTGGTCGTCTATTGAGATGGAGAAGGCCATTCCCTGGGTGGAAGAAAAGAATGCGATAACGTTGTCGGGTTCGCAAAAAGAGGCCGTTGCACTGGCCGTGCAGAAAAAGTTCTGCATCATCACTGGTGGCCCCGGTGTCGGGAAAACCACGGTGGTGAACAGCATTCTCAAGATCATTGCTGCTAAGGGAGTAGATGTCACCTTGTGCGCACCCACCGGCAGGGCTGCCAAGCGACTCTCTGAGTCAACAGGACAGGAAGCCACCACGATTCACCGGTTATTGGATTTTGATCCGTCTGCCTTTGATTTCAAACGAAATGCTGACAACCCGTTGGAAACCGATCTTCTGGTGGTGGATGAGTGCTCCATGGTGGATGTGGTGCTGATGAATCAGCTGTTGCGGGCCGTGCCGGATTCGGCAGCGGTGTTGCTGGTGGGGGATGTGGATCAGTTGCCTTCGGTGGGGCCGGGTTCTGTTCTCAGTGACCTGATGGAATCGGGTAAGGTGCCGGTGGCAAGATTAACAGAAATTTTTCGGCAGGCGGCGACTTCACAGATTATTACCGGTTCTCACGCCATTAACCGTGGGCAGGTACCCAAAGTCACGAAAAAAGGGGAGGAGACCGACTTTTTCTATTTAACCGGCGAGGAACCTGAAGAGCTGTTTGCCAAGCTGATGTCGGTGGTCACCCGACGACTACCAGAGAAATTCGGGTTTGACCCACTGAATGATATCCAGGTGCTGGCCCCCATGAATCGGGGCGGTTTAGGCGCTCGAAGTTTGAATGTGGCGTTGCAGGAAGCCCTGAACCCGGATGCTCATCCACGGGTTACTCGCTATGGCTGGACATATGCGCCGGGGGATAAGGTGATTCAGACGGTCAATAACTACGACAAAGACGTGTTTAATGGCGACATTGGCCGGGTAAAAAGCATTGATATTGAAGGGGGTGAGCTGATTATTAATTTTGATGGCCGCGATGTTTTGTATCCGGTCAATGAGCTGGACGAAGTCTCCCTGGCCTATGCCACGACCATTCACAAAAGCCAGGGCTCCGAATACCCTTGTGTGGTGATCCCCATGGCCATGCAGCACTTCACGCTTCTGGAAAGGAACCTGCTCTACACCGGTGTTACCCGGGGCAAAAAGATGGTGGTGCTGGTGGGGCAGCCCAAAGCAGTGGGCATGGCGGCACGAAACCGGAAATCGAACCGGCGGTTGACGAATCTGCAGACGAGGTTGGGGGGAAGTTAAATCACCTCACACAGTGGACATGCTGATGACTTAAAGGCCTGCAACCTGCGGCGGGTGAATCGCTCTTCGTACCATCTACCGGTTCCCCAAGACTCCTTCGAGGCTGTTGCAAAACCCTCGTTCCCACGGAGGACGGTGGGAACAAGTTCGGAAGGTTTCACGACAGCCGCCTTCGCGGGAATGACGGCGGTGGGATAAGCCGGTATTCAAGACCTTTTGCGACCACCTCCTTGGTGTCTTTTCAGTTTGTCGTGCTCTTATTAATTAAGTTAGGCCTAACTTACTCAGGGTAACTGATCAATAAACGACTCAAAATTATTCGCCTTGGCAAAGCTGACATTCTCACCCAATGCCTTAAAGTGCTCCCGGCCACAATCAATCTTCGCTTGCTCGGAAGGGCGGAGGGCATCACTGAACAGGGAGCCTTTGGTTTCCACCACAAAATAGAGATTCTGGCTGCCGTTGTTCTCCACCAGTACCGCCCAATCCGGGTTATAGGTACCCAGCGGCGTTTCAATTTTGAACCAGTCTGGTAGTTTGGCGTAAACCTTCACCTCTTCACTTTTCTCAAAGGCTTCGGCAAAGTCATGCTCTACATCGGAGTCGTAAATGACATGGTCATACACCGATTTCCCCGATTCGAGCATGTTCTTACCCAGATAGCCTTTCAGCTCTTTATCCTGGAACAGTTCCTGACAGTAGAAATGGTCATCGCCAATTTTCTGGTATTTGATGCCATCCACAATAAACCGGCGCATCACCCGTTTGATGATGTTCGTGGCTTCATCAATGAACTTTTGCGGGTTATTACGGAAGGCATCAAGCCGGTTGCACTGAGTAAGGATGCTGACGATTGAACGTCGGGTCAGATTGGTGGCGTTTTGCAGATAACTGACGATGTCCGGCAACTTATAGTCTTTGGCATCATAGGTATAGGTTTGGGTTTTGCTCTCCGTCACCTCCAGGCCGCTGCGCTTGGTGGCGACGGTGCCCTTGGCGTACTCAAACTTGGTTTTACCGGCCACCAGGTCTTTCTCAATGGCTTTAGCGCATTCTTCTATCAGAGCATGGTGATCAAAATCCACCCGGTACGTGGTCTGGTATTTAATGCGCTCCCACAACGATTTGAACTCTTCACCCAGGAAAACCGCCTTATTCAGTTTTACCGTTTCCCGCTTGCTGCTGTCTTTGATGTTAAGGCCTCCCGCTACCTTCTTAAGCACCGCCTGAATCTGCTCAGCCTGTTCCATCACGTCATAGGGCAGGTCAAGGTTGCCCTCCTTCAGTGCCGTTTTAAGGTCGTCCTGAACCTTGCCTTTTTTGTCGATATAGCCAGCATCCAGCAAATGTTGCCAGATCTGCTCTGACTTCTCAGCGCCAAGAAATTCCGGTTTTTCACCTTCATGCAGGATCACAATATTAGCAAACAGATGGTCGTCCACCACGCCAAAGCGAATGCCTTCTTCTTCCTCGATCTCTTTTTGCAGGCTGGCGACAAAATCCTCATAGGACTCATTGGCCATCACCGTCAGCGTGTTCACCTCAAACCCATGAACCCGCTCGCCCTGCTGGTTAACGGCAATGCGAAGACCACGACCAATCTCCTGACGTTTTTTAATCACCGAGGCGGTTTCGTTCAGGGTGCAAATCTGGAACACATTGGGGTTATCCCAGCCTTCTTTCAGCGCAGAATGGGAGAACAGAAACTTCAGTTTGCAGTCCAGGCTCAGCAACCGTTCCTTCTCTTTCATGATCAGGTTGTAGGCGCTTTCATCCGCCGCCGTTTTTCCGCCTTCGCCTTTGGCAGAGAGTTTGGAGTCTTTAAACTGTGCTTCACCAGCGCTGTCCTTCTTTTTATCAATGGCGAAGTAACCGTTATGAAGCTGGCTTACTAACGCCTCTGGCGAGGTCTCTTCAAACAGGCTGCGATATTTCCCTTTGCGGGCAATGTTGACATACTCTTCTTCAAAGATTT
>NZ_LUKQ02000110.1 GCF_001647025.1 Endozoicomonas atrinae | reverse complement strand
AGTCGGCCCTGTTTATGAAAGCCTACGGCGATGACCGCCTCAATAGCCTGTTTGCCGAGGACGACAAGCCTGACCTGAAAAACCTGATCAAGTCACTGGCCATGGCGGCACCGCACTTTGCCAGGGCTAAGGGTATTGATCCTGAGCTCGGTGGCTATGGCGTCATTGATTCCCTGGTGGAAGCCAGTCGCATTTTGCAGGACAGCCGCAACCGTGGCCAGTCGGTGGATGAGATTCTGGATCAACGCTCCCTGCTGGACAGCTTCAGCCCGGAAACGGAAATGTTCGCCCGTTGGCTCGATGCCAACCTGAACAAGTCGAGGCAGGTGGGTCAGGCATTGAGCGAGCTGGCCAGCCAGATTGAACAGTACCTTCAGAAGCAGGGGCAGGCCGATGGGGATATGTTCGGTACCTCAAAGGCGACACTGGACGATCTGATCCAGCAGACCAACCACCAACTGGAGAAAAACTATGGCGAGAAAAGCACCCCGATCATCGACCCGAAGCCGACCCCCAGGGAAGGGGGAAGTCCCACCAAGCGCCCGGAGCGCGACTGGGAGGCCAAACAAGACCAGCCTGTTCAAACTGCTGAAGGCGGCAACCGAGGCGGTCAACCGGAAGAACGGACCGGAAGACCAACTGAATCTGCCAGAGAAGCCAAAAGGGACGAAGTAGACGATCTGCTGGATGCGGTTGATCACGGCACCCTTGATAGCGATGAGTGGAAGGACGATGACTTTGCCGGGATTGAGGAAGACAAGGCTCAATACGACCCCCAGGATGGGGGAAGTGCCACCAAGCGCCGGGCACCCGAAGGGCATAGAAAGCGCGACAAGTACGCCCCCCAGGACGGGGGAAGTGCCACAAAGCGCCAGGAGCGCGACTGGTACAACAGCCGTAATGCGCCTCACTACTCGGTGCCTGGGATCAAGAGTCTGGGCGGTGCTGAACGGGCAGCCATCAAACGGTACCTTGAAAACAGAGCTGACAAACCGGAAGTTATCGCAAGGCTGAAGAAGCTGGCTGACACACCCTGGGCAAGGAAGACCGTCCAGTCCATGCTGATCCGCCAGACAATTGATGACCTGGTGGCTGGGCGGGAGGTGGATTACCAGTCGCTGTTGTCCCAGAAAGATAATGCCTCGATCCTCAAAGCGCTGAAAGATCATGGCGAACCCGGACTCTGGCGTTACCTGCACACAGAGGATGTCATGGGGCATGCCGGAAAACCGGAGAACAGCATCAATGGCAGCTTTGTCGATTGTATGCCCAGCCGTGATTGTGCATCCTTCTGTTATGCGACCAAAGGCAATTACCGGTTCAGTAATCCCATTATCAAATCGGAAATCGTGAACTGGGCGGTGGAGAAAGACCCGGTCAGAACCGCCCGGATTGCGGCCAACGATTACAAAGGCACTCCCGAGTTTTACCAGAACAAAGCCCTTCGCCTGTTTGATATGGGCGATGGCTCCATGGCATGGCTGCCCTTTATCCGAACCATGAACAAGGAGGGTATCCGGCTCCAGATCTTCAGCAAGAATCCGGAGTTCCTGAGGCAGGTGCCAGAGATGAACTGGCGGGCACTGTCGGTGGACAACAGCAACTTTGCACTGGCCGCACAGCACCCGGAGCTGCCACTGGCGGTGGTGTTTGACGGTCAGCAGAATGGCATCGACTTCGTTCGTGCCAACCTTGACCGGATACTGGTGATTCTGCCCATTAAACACGGGCAGCGAGTCCTGGGCGATAAAGCCACCCTGCGTCGTATGCTCGGGCTGGATGCCATGAAGCGGGTATGCCCTGTCGATGGCGGCTGGAAAAAGATCAAGCACCCCACTGATCCGAAGAAGAACTTTAACTGCACTTCCTGCGACCAATACGGCGGTATGGGTTGCTTCCACGGCAATGTCACCCGCCAGGTGATGAAAGCCGCCACGGAAGCCCCCCACGATAAACATCTGCAACGGCTGAAAGAGGAGATAGAGAATGACCCTGACCGATTCGGTGGCAAAGCGAGCGCGGCAGAGCTGCTTGGAAACCTGGGCAAAATCCGATCTGCGCTACGGGCATCTGCTGACACCCGAACAGAAGCAACAGATGCAGGCGGCCAGGGACAGGAAGCTGAAGGCACAATTGGAGTTCGACAAATTGATGAGGGAACCGGACGCTACCGGGTCGGAGAAGGCGAAGAAGGAGAAATAAAAGAACGCAAACGGCGTGGCAAAAAGTCCGACTTGGAGGACGCCGGACAGCAGAACCTGTTCGCCTCCCCAGACCTCTCCGGTGACGAACGGAAACAGCAAACCATCGAGAACCAACGTGTTCTGGTTAAGCATGATGAAACCGGCACCATAAGAGCTGGCACCGACACCATTCACACCTACGACGACCTTGCCCACTTTATTGCCCCGATCCGCAAGCTGGCGCAGGAGGAAATGGTTGCCATTGTGCTCGATGGCAATGACAAGGTGATCAATGTCATCAGGCACAGTAAGGGGCAGAAGGCCTCGGCCAGTGTATCCCCATGGACACTGGCCGGTGCGGTGGTGGCGACACCCAATGCAAAATCCGTCTGGTTTGCTCATAACCATCCCTCTGGTGATCCTGAGCCCAGTATGTCGGATGTACATATTACCCACAGCCTGAATGAAGTGCTGGACGGCAGTGGCGTGGTGAATATGGGGCATGCCGTGGTGGGTATAACTGGCCATGCGAAAATCATGGATGCTGATGGCACGGTGCAGATGGGCACCGTGGCTCCCAAGCGCATGGCTCGCAATAAGGCATTCCCCATTACCGAACGGCGACTGCGCTTTAACCGGCCCCATATCAACTTCAGCTCACCAGAAACGGTGCGCCCTTTTCTGGACACCATCAGCCCCAATGCCGTGGTGCTGCTGGATAGCAAACACAATGTTACTGGCGTCCTGCCGTTGTCGGACAGTGATCTGAAGACCCTGCGGCATCCAACGGATGACCCCCAGGGACGGGGGAAATCCCACCAAGCGCCGGGAGCGCGGCTGGGGAACCCAGCGGCTGCCCGGATTATGACGGCACTGGACAGCACCAACAGTTCGTCGGTCATCCTGAAAAGCAGTGGTTCACCACTGGCCACGACAGGCACAAGTAATTTGATTCGGTTCTTCAACCGAGGCGACCGTATTCAGGTGTTGGATCACTTTACCGGCAAGGATGGCAGCTACCAGTCTGCCGCCGAAAGAGGAACCCCAGACCTGAACGAACGGGGCTCCTTCTACGCCCTGCGAAAAGACAGCAACGCCAAAGATAGTAAGGCCAAAGGCATCCAGTCCGGTCCGCTGCGTCTGAAGCTGAAGCCGCTGGAGCAGAAACTGGGGCAGGCCATCCACGTCCTGCAATCAGAAACTGAACTGCCCTACAGCCTCTACCAGAAGGTGATCAGCGACAAGGCTCAGGGACGGGTGCGAGGGATGTTCGACCCGGAGACAGGCGACACCTATCTGATCGCAGCCAATCTGGATACCACTGGCGAGGCGGTGCGTACCGTCCTCCATGAACTGGTGGGTCATAAAGGCGTCCGTGGCCTGCTGGGCAAACGGCTCGATACCGTGCTGGATGAGATTCACCGGGACATGAACGACCGGCTGAAATCGGCTCTGGCCAAGCGGTACGCCCGGCAGACCGAAGGCAAGAGCGAGGCAGAAGCCAACCGGATCATTGCCGAGGAATACCTGGCGCACCTTGCCGAGAAAGACCCGAAAAACGGATTGTTGACCCGGATTGTCAGCATGATACGCAACACCCTGCGCCGGTTATTCCAGGGTATTCAATGGACAGAAGCTGATGCGGTGGAACTACTGGCGGCAGCCCGTGGTCATCTGAAGCGCACTGGCAGCCTTAATGCCGGTAACGCTAAGGGGAATCGCTACAGCGATTCAGGCATAGCCCCGACGTTCTACTCCGCCGTGGAACGCAGTGCCGCTGCGGTGAAGTCGGACAAGCTGCCTGCCCAGAGCTGGCTGAATGCCATCAAGAAAGGCAACAACGTGCAGGACGAGGAAGTCCAGTGGCTGGGCCTTGACCTGTGGCTGGCGGACAAAAAGGGCGAGAAGCTGAGCAGGGCCGAGGTGCTGTACTTTATTCGCCAGAATGAAGTGCGGATCGACGAAGACCTCAGTGTTGATGCGTTCGATGAACAGGAGCTGGAAGAGCGGGTCTATGAAAAGCAGCAACACTTTATCAGCGAGCGTATCGGAGATTACGAGCACGGCTATTCGCTGGATGAGCTGTCCCACCTGCTGGATGATGCGCGGGAGGTACTTCGGGAGGATGAGTACGACTTCCACTATCAGGAACTGAAACAGCGGTTTGAACAGGGCGAGCTGGATGACCATGAAGTGGACGCCCTGGTGGATGACGAGGGCAATCTGGATGAATCCGCCCTGCACGAAGAAGCGCAATGGCAAGCCAACAACAGCGTCGATACTATGGACGACAAGGCGCTGGTACGGGATCACATCAGTTATTCCGATAAGGAAGACGCCGCGCTGGAAGCCTGGGAGAACGACTACGAGTCGGATGTGCGAAGTGACCTGGAAGCGGAGCTGCGGGATGAGTCCGACGTTCAGTACCGCAATTATGCCATGCAGGGTGGTGAGGAGTATTCAGAGCTGATATTGGTGCTGGATAACAACAGCCACGTATTCCCCGCTGATCCGAATCACAAGAACCTGAGCCCCATTTCCGAAGAAGAAGCCAAGGCACTGGCGCAGGGCATGATGCCCGCCGGTATGAAGGTGGATGATATGGGCTGGAGTCAGGAGTTTAAAGACTACACCCTCTACCGTCGCAATGGTGATGACAAGACCATGATCACCACCGGTCATGCCACCGAAGCCTCCGCCATCGCCGCCGCCGTCAGCGAGCATCAATCCTTTGCCCGATGGCGACAGGATGACTATGACGAAAGCCACTGGGGAACGACGGAAAACGTACTGGCTCATGTGCGCTTCCAGACCTTTGATGAAAACGTCCATGGTCGTAATGAACGGATCCTGTTTATTGATGAGGTACAGAGTGACTGGCATCAGGCTGGCCGGGAAAGTGGTTACCGCACGCCAGAGTCGGTGCGTAAACAGGAGCAGCGAAATGCCCGGATAAACGCAGTTGATGACAAGATTCGCTCAGTCGTTAAACAGCGGGATGAGTTTGGCAAACAACATGCTGAGGCCGGTACCCGGCGTGATGAGCTTACCCGTCAGATCAAACAGGCAGAGCAAAACCAGGATCAAACGCAGGTGGAACAGCTGAACAACGAATTGACCACGGTTGCAGAAGATGTAGAGAACCATTTCCAGCAGTGGGTGGATGCCGAAGCCCAGCTGAAAGCACTGCGAGATGAACGACAGTCACTGTTCGATACTGACAAACACCGGTTCTACCGCCAGGTACCTAATGCGCCCCTGAAAGAGAGCTGGCCCAACCTGGTGATGAAACGGATGATCCGCCACGCTGCCGAAAACGGCTTTGACCGGATCGCCTGGAGCAGTGCGGCACAACAGGTAGAGAGGTATCCGAGTCTCGGGCAGGTGGTAGAGCAGATGAAAGTATCCCCCCAGTTTACCCACGAAGGCCGACTGACCCATGTCACCTTAACGATCAAAAACAGGAACGGCAGCAACCGCAGAGAGCATATTGCGGAGGAGCGGCTGGACGCTTATGTAGGCCATCGTCTGGGGGCAAAAATACGGGAGGACAGCCACTCCGTTTATGAATCCCTGAAAGAGGAGCGCAGCCAATGGTCCACCGAGCAGGATAACGACGATCAGCAGAACCGCTGGTTTATCCGCGATACCAACGGTGAGGCCTTGCATTCATCGGACGGTTCGCTGCTCTATTACGGCACACAAGGCAAGGCTGATCAGGATCTGGACCGGCTGGTCTTCGCCGAGCACAGTGCAGACTTTACCCTGGAAAACCTGGACGAGCTGATGGGCGACGGTGCCAGGGGAATGCGCGAGTTCTACGACAAGCGTCTGGCCAACTACATGAAGAAGTACACCAAAAAGTGGGGGGCAACGCTGGAGCCTGTCGAGATCCATTTCAACGGCTCGCAGTACCCTTATGACACCAGGCCCGATAAAGTCTGGTCGGTGAGTGTCACCGACAAGATGAAAGAGTCTGTACTGAAGGACGGCCAGCCGCTGTTTGCCTTGAAAGACAAAAAACAGGGTAAGCAGCAGGACAAGCAGCCGAAGCCAGGCAGTAGCCCACGCTACGCCCTGAAAGACCTCCCCGACGATGTACAGTCCGTGATCAACGACATCCACGGCGGCATTGCTCCAAAGCCGTGGCACGACCGGCTGCGGGAGTGGTGGGAGGCCAAACCGGTGAAGGAGCATATCAAGCGAGGTTTACTCCATATCAATCAGGGCGTATTCACCGATGCCGCCATTATTGAACAGCAGGAGAAGCTGCTGAACGAGGGCAAGCTGATGGACGCAACGGTGTCTGCCAGCAAAGCCGTTTACCTGGCCCGCAATCTCGATAACGTGACCGATGCCACCTTTCATAAAGGCACCCCGATGCTGAAAGAGGGCAGCATTGTCATCAAACCCGGCAGCAAGGGGTTGTTTGAACTGCTGAAGCCAGTCACCGAGCGTGATGAGCTGGCCATCTGGGAGGTTTACGAAGGCAGCCACCGTGCGCAGCGGATCATGAATGAAGACAAGGCCGCCAGAGCAAAGGGTATTCAGTTATTGGCTCAGGGGCAGGCCATGAAAGAATTGCTGGATGCCACGGCACCCGATGAGTATCAGGGCGGTCGCTCGGCTTGGAATCGTGACCACAGGCAGATGGAAAAAGACCTGAAGCTGGGCAAGGCACTCAGCCAGCAGAGTCGGGAGAACCTGTACGACGAGCAGAAGATCAAGATGGTTCAGAACTGGGTGCATACCCAGCCGGAACTGGCCAAGCGATTTAAGCAGGTAATGGATGACTACCAGCAGCACAACCGTGACCTGCTGGACTTTATGGAAGCCGCCGGCACCCTCGACAGGGAGCAGCGCAAGCTGTTTGATACCGGCGACTACATCCCGTTCAACCGGATACACGACCTGGAATACCAGGAAGAGAACCAGCGGTTTATTCGACCTAAAAAAGGACTCGGTGGCCAGACCTCCGGCATTCAGCGCCTGAAAGGGGGCGTGGAAAAGATCGCGCCACTGGAAGCGATGGTGCGCAATACCCGTTCCATGCTCGATGCGGCCCTGAAGAATATCGCCCAGCAACGGGTGATCGATAACGCCCTGCAACTGGGGGCCGTGGAGAAAATTGAGAGTGCCATTACCGTTACCGACGACGATGTAAAGGCAGCTCTTCAGGGGATCGGCGTCAGTGCCGACCTCACACCAGCGCAGATGCGCGGCTGGAAGTCGCTGATGGCCAAATACGAAACCCTGAAAGGGACCACCAGTGTCTCACGCGATGGCAAGCTGGAAACCTACGCGGTGGATGATCCGCTGCTGCTGGCCTCCATTCAGGATATCGGGCCGGAGCTGCACAGCGGCTTTATGAAACTGGTGGGCATTCCCAGCCAAATAGTCCGGCGCGGTGTCACGGCGATGCCTGCCTACTGGTTCCGAAACCTGACCAGGGATACGCTGTCCACGGCAGTGCATATTGCCCCGGAGGTGAACGGCAAGGTGGTGGGTATGAACCCGCTGGCCGGTGCCATTCGTGGTTTCAGAAAATCCCTGGATGAGGATGACTCCCTGTGGGCGATGAAAATGGCCGGAGGCAGCAGTAGCAGTGGTCACTACCGTAGCAACTACAACAACATCCGTAAGAAGCTGTCTCCTGCGGAGCAAAAGCGGATCATTAATACTCCCGGCAAACTGATCGACTTCTGGGACAGCCTTGGCGCCCGGTTTGAGGACTCCAACCGGCTGCACGTCTTTGAACGGGTAAAGGAGGAAGGTGGTTCCACGGCGGAAGCCGCTTATCAGTCGCTGGACGTGATGAACTTTACCCGCAAAGGCCAGTGGGGCATTGTCCGGTTCCTGACCCAATCCATCCAGTTCACCAACAGTTTGCTTCAGGGCGTAAACCGGATGTGGCGGGGCGTGAAGCCCGGAGATGAGCTGCACTGGAGCGCCTTATCCGGTGAAGTGCTGACACGGGGGCTGATGTACGGCTTTGCCTCCTGGTTGCTGGTGCGACTGTTTGAAGACGATGATCGTTACAAGGCACTCAGCACCGACGAAAAAGTGGCTTACCACCACTTCTGGATCGGTGACGGTGAAGACGGTCACTTTAGAATCCCCAAGCCGTTCGAGGTAGGGCATATCTTTGCCACCATCCCGGAGTTTCTGTGGCAGGGCATAATGGGCCATGAGGATACCAAATGGACAAAGGACGCCATGATGACTCTGGGAATGGCGATGTTTAATCTAGAGTCCACACCCATACCGCAGTTCATCAAACCGATCTGGGAAGTGGGTGAGAATCGGGACCGTTTCCGTAACCGGGATATTGTGCCCATAAGCTTGCAGCACCTGAAGCCGGAAGCCCAGTACGACCCGTACACCAGTGACACCTTGAAAGAACTGGTCCAGTACATACCCGAAGGTGCGCCAGAGTGGATGCGTTCCCCCAAAAAGCTGGAGCACCTGCTGAAAGGCTATTTCAATGCCTTTGCCACAGGAACGCTGGTGGTGACCGATGCGGTTACCCGCCACATGACCGGTGCCGGTGAAAAGCCGGCATGGAACAAACAGGACTATCCGGTGATTGGCTCGTTCTTTGGTGATCGCATCAAAGGCAGCACCCGTTACACCAACGAGCTGTATGAAATGAACAAGGAGGTGAATGCCATTGCTTCGTCCATCAAGCACTATCAGGAAACCGGGGAAACCCAGAGGGCGAAGGAGCTGGAACAGTCGGCCAGTACCAGACTGAAAAACAAGTCCGGGCTCAATAAGGCCAGTCGGGAGATCAGCAAGCTGCGCAGGGAAGTCCGCAAGGTGATGGAAGACCGGATCATGGATCGAGATACCAAGCGGGAACGGCTAGACCGGCTGAACCGGCAGATCAATCAGGTCGCCACTAATGCTGTGAAGCGCTTTGGAGAGTAAAAAACAGTTGACGTTTATGTGTGTCATTAATCCATAAGAGCGACTTTGGTGTTTTCGATAGTAAATCGTATGTTGTTGATGGGGCTTGCCCATATATTTAAAGGGACTAGGTCACGAATGTTTGGTCAAACGTTAGTAAGGTAAAAGCGAATTCGATACAATCCACCGTTACTTTTGACATGCTACATATAAAACGGTGTCATGGCGATGTGGAGCCGACCAGAAAAAAGCTATGCCGATAATCCAGTCAGGAGACGGGTGGCAGCATTTACCCTCATTGAGCTTTTAGTTGTACTCGCTATCTTGGGCATTCTTATCTCTATCGCTTATCCCTCAATGAGTCAGACTATTGCGGATAACCGGGTCAGAAGCCATGCGGAGGAGATTGTAAATCTGCTGGCATTTGCCCGTTCTGAGGCAATTACACGAGGTGTAACAGTCTCCATATTTAATGATGAGAACGGTGTTGAGGGTTGGTTATCGGGTGGTGTGGTGCGGTGCGTGCGGACAATGAAGTGAGCCCCATTTTTCAGGTCGAACCGTTCACCGGTAGCACAATAAATTCACCGACCCGATGGTATCAGTTTGATGATCGTGGGATATCCGGCGTGATCAATATTTCGGTTACCCATGAAAATGCCAGCAGAGCTGCTAATGTAGTGGCCTCTGCCGGAGGTGCCATTACTCTCGATTACTCGGCTACCAAGAATAGCGATAACAAGGAAAGCCAATAAGATGTCATGCATTTTTGATCCCCCTTCAATCTGGCCCCGAAGATTAACAGGCTTTACCTTGATTGAGGTTCTGGTGGCAATGGTCATTGTTTCAGTTGGGCTTCTGGGTATTGCCGGGCTGGTTGTCGAGTCACAGAAAAATGCTTTCGAAGTTCAACAAAGGGCGACAGCCTTACAGCTTGCAGAAGATCTGATGGGCCGGGTTAATGCAAATCCGGATGGTATCGCCAGCTATGCTGTAGATCTCTCAGCAAAACCGGATGAACCGGCAACATTATGCGACGGTGCTGATTCAAACTGCTCACCAGTCCAGATGGCTGAATTTGATCTGTGGCAATGGGGACAGGCTCTTTATGGCACCGAAATTAAAACGGAAGATGATCTTGATGTGGGTGGGCTGGTTTCACCCATGGCCTGCATAGATGTGGTTGGTTCCACGCTCTCTGTCACTATCGTGTGGCGAGGTAAGTTTACCCGTCCAGACAGTAAGGCGGCAGAGGCTTGTGGTGATGGAGAAAATCAATACACTTCCACGGCAGATAATGATCTTCGTCGGGTAATGACTCTGAACACACGGGTAGGATAAGGGTAAATCCTCCAATCCTTTATGCCTTTGCTGTTTTTATATGGAAGAGAACATGGCAGTTAATAATAATGCCTGCAGTTCGGTAGGTAGCTCCGAGGGTGGTTTCACGCTGATAGAGTTAATGGTTGCGGTCACTCTATCCCTATTCTTGCTATCGGGCGTTGCTGTTCTTTACCTCAATACCTACGCCATTCAGCGCGATAGTGCTCTGACAGCCAATCTTGAACACAATGCACGTACGGCACTCACAGTCATCGCCAGGGATTTGAGATCGGCAGGTTACAATAGCGGTCTCAATATGGGCAGTATTGATGGTCGTGGGCTGGTCCTGAATGAAGATTGCGGCGGATTGGGGTCTGCCCTGCAAACATCCCCCTTTTTTATGGCAGGTATCCCAGATCCGGATAAAGCCACCACAGTGAATAATATCCTGGATTGCGTCAGAGGCAGCATTGGGAACTATAATGCCGCCGATGGTAGCCCTTCCGACTGGTTCCTTATAAAGGGGGCGTTTGGAGATCGGATTGAGGTGAATGAGTTGGAAGCCAATACCAATTATCTGGTTGCGAACTCTCAGGAAGGCCGGCTATTCAGGGGTAACAATCCTCCGGTGATATCCGACGATCAGGAAATCAGGGAATATCACTATAACCTTTTCTATCTGAGAGATAATCAACTGATGCTAAGCCGTTTGGTCGGTGGTCAGCTGGAAGAGCTGACCATTGCACTGGGGGTTGAAGCTCTAAGAGTCGTACTGGGTATTGATGATAATGGCGATGGCAGGGTGAATCGGTATGAGGGGGTATCCGATGCTATGGATGGCTGGTCTGAAGTTCAATGGAACAGGGTGCGAAGCGTCAAGATCCATCTTTTGTCTCACTCTGCCAGCAGTCCAAACCATGAGGATCATCGGTCATACCAGATGAGTGATATCTCCATTTTACCCGACGGTGATGACCGAAAGCGCTCGCTGGCCAGTACCACTGTTTTTCTTTATAACCAGGACTTTCGGTAACCCGCTATGAACAATAATAATAACGAGCAAAATGGAATGGTGCTGATTACATCGCTTCTATTTCTATTGATGCTAACCACCATCGCGGTCACTTTGGCTAACCAGGGCAATCGTGCTCCTAAAATGATCGCGAACGCAGAGCTAAAGTCCATTACTTTCAGCCGGGCACAGGCAACCTTAAACGAGGTGGCTGAATCGGGAATGGACACGTTTGATCGCCAGTGTGGCCTTGTTGCCTCTTATGATCCCTTTGGGGCTGGTAATGCCTGTGTTGCAGAGGATCATGATGTTCAGCCCAATCCATCAATACACTATCGGGCAACCAGCAATAATGTCCCCAGGTCAGAATCTGCCAGTGGCGTGGGTAATTACAGTGTCGAGTATTACCGCATTGATGCGAGTAGCGAGCAGGCATCGATTCAAACTTCTCTGGTCCTGAATACTTACAAGGTTTTACTGGCTGACCTGAATGGAGGTGTTGGTGGAGACCAGAATGTGGTGGTAAATGAACTTTGATCTGAGTGGATGCATTGGGTGTTCGCCAACTGTCGGATAGAAAATTAATAATTGGCTGATTGTAAGATGTGCAAAAATATTTCGTTGTTGTGGGGGATAAGCCGAGGGATGGCCTTGTTGATGCTGTTGTTTTGGCAGCCGTACGCACTTGCAGATGATACGGAAGTGTTTACCGGGGGGAATGTCGGTAACAATGAACGGCCTCAGGTTATGATTATTTTTGATAACTCTGGGAGTATGAAAGAAAACGTATCGCGGGGGAGTTATAACCCTGATGTTATTTACCCTGTTCAGGTGAAGAATGCTAATAATGGGACATACTACTCAGATCCAAATCGCTATTACCGCAAGCCAGAAAATGTTACGTATGTTGACGATTACTGTAAAACCATAAAGAAAGAAAATGAAGATGAAGTTGAAAGGTGTCTTGGGAATTATATTAACTGGCGAATAGCTCCCACGAAAAAACTCGATATTGCAAAACAGGCCATTACTTCCTTAATCAATGACAATAATAACATTGATTTTGGATTGGCTGTTTTTAACAGAAATGAGTTTAGTGAAGACGTCTATGGCGGCCATATCCTCAGGGGGGTTATGGAGAGAGATGCAACGGGAACGCAATCATTAGTTCAGACCATTAACAATATTGATGCCGAGACATGGACACCGCTATGTGACACTTTTTACGAAGTCTACCGCTATTTCACAAGTAATGAACTTTACTTTGCTAAAAGTGTGAGTTCAAGGGACACATCCCAAGATGAAGGCGGGCGTTATATAACCCCAATAAAAAGCTGCCAAAACATTTATGTGATTTACATGACAGACGGGGAGCCCACCAAAGATGGTGGAAGTAATTCAAAAATAAAGCAACTCACTGGGAAGAGCTCTTGTAAAGAATATGGGGGCAACTGTCTGCCGCTCCTTTCTGAGTATATGGCAAACCTTGAAGTGGGTGGGCTGGATGGTGATCAATGGACAGGTAATCAAAAGGCCTTTACCTATACCATTGGGTTTGACACCGATCAGTCACTACTATTTGATACCGCCAAAAATGGCGACGGCATTTGTTATACGACCACAGGCAGTAATACGGACAGTAAGACAGGCTGCGTGAAAGTTGATAATTTGTCCGAGGCTTTCGAAGGTGCTCTGGGTGAAATCATGAAACGCACCAGCACCTTCGTATCTCCGTCCGTCGCGGTAAATAGCTTTAATCGAACCGAATCGCTTGATAATGCCTATTATGCGATGTTCCTGCCCGATGAGTCGCCAGCCTGGTATGGCAACTTAAAGAAGCTGAAAATTTACACAGGTAACGATACCCCGGGGTGTGGCAGTAATGATAGTTACAAGCTCGGTACGGTTGTGGATAGAGGATGCGATGCTGCCCTGGAAAATGGCAGTAATTTGATCGTTGATGGTCGTAGCAGCTACTGGGGGACAGTAAACGATGGCAATGAAGTCACCAGTGGTGGGCTTGGAACTGAGCTTTTGGAACGGCGCGGAACTTTTTATACCAATATAAAGGGGGACAATCGGGAATCACTTGGTGAGCTCGCTGGCATTGCCAACAAACATTTTGGTGATCCAGAAAGCTTTACCGACGAAGATCGCGGCAACTGGATTAACTGGATCAAAGGGCTCGATGATCAGGGCCAGACCCGGGACTGGGTTCTGGGGGACATCCTGCATTCAAAACCGGTCACCCTCAACTACGGCGATAGCGATGGCAATCCGGATGGTGGTTCTTATTCCAGGGAAAACCCCGACATCCGCATCGCTTTCGGTACCAACTACGGTTTGCTTCACTTTATCGAGGATCAGGGTGATCAGGTTGAAGAAAATTGGTCATTCTTTGCAGCCGAAACCGGAGGTAATGTAAAAAAATTATACGAAAATCACGATGATGTCCCTCACCCCTACGGGCTTGATGGACAGATCAGTATTTTGCGACTGGATGCCAATCTTGACGGCAATATCCGGAAAGCAGATGGTGATCGGATGATTCTGTTTTTTGGTCTGCGTCGTGGTGGAGACAGTTATTATGCCATTGACGTCAGCATTCCTGAGTCGCCCGTCTTGTTGTGGCGAATTGATGCAAGTTCAGAGGGGTTTGCTGAGCTTGGCCAGAGTTGGTCTCCTCCGGTACCAATGATCATTCCGGGTCATCGGGATGTTGACAGTAATAAAACATCCATCAACTACAAGTTTGCACTGGCTTTTGGTGCAGGTTATGACGCTATCAATGATGATGATCGCAGCGGAGTGGCACTGGAAGGCAGTGATGTTAAGGTTCGTAAATCCTCAACGAAAGGTCGTGGGCTGTTTATTGTCGATGCGGGTACAGGCGAGTTAATCCAGTCGTTCATTGCCCCGGATACCATTGAGCAAAGCGTTGATAACCAGCTGGAAAGTGAATTGCTGAAGTGGAGTGTTATCGCATCTCCTGCCCCCATGGACAGTAATGGCGATGGACTGACAGACCGGATTTATTTTGCAGATACCGGGGGCAATGTTTTCCGTGTTGATATTGGCAAGGTGTATCCCGATGAAAATGACAACACCAGGGAAGAAGCGGTCTGGTCATTGATCAAGCTCGCGGCATTAGGTGTGGACGAACTGACGGATATTACGTTTCCGGATGCGGCTGCTGATCGTCGCTTTATGTACAAACCCGAAATTGTTCGGACAACCTACCGGGGAACTCCCTATGATGCGGTTGTCCTTGGCAGTGGTAATCGTGAAAACCCACTGACCGAGACCAATGGAGACCGATACTATGTGATTCGGGATAAAAACATCTTCTACAGCCGTTTTGGCGACTGTAATGAATGTGTTTCCATTCCAGATGTTCTAAAGCATAAAAACCTCTTTGATGCCAGTGACAACCTGATCCAGGTCGGGAATAGTAATGAATCCAGTGACGCATTAAATAAACTGGATAACAGTTATGGCTGGTATATCAACCTGGAAGCGCAGGGCGAAAAAACATCCACGGTGGGCGAGGTATACTCCGGCCAGTTACTGTTCAGTACCTACTCACCATCCAGAGATCCCGATACCAATATCTGTACACCGGGACTCGGAAGCTCAAGATATTATGTGCTGGATTTGCACACCGCATCTGCACTTCGTGACCTGGACGGTGATGGAAATAATGATGACCGCTTTTCGTTGATGTCGATCGTGGGGATGGCCGGTGATCCGACGATGATTTCCCTTGGTGAAGGCAGTAACCTGATCGATTTGAACACGGGGTATGATGGCGCGGTTAACGACGTGGGGATGCACCGAAGTGGCTGGGTGGAAGAGTAAGATGACAAGAAAAACTAACCATCAGGAAGTTCGGGTAATGAGGCGGGAAAAAGGATTCACATTAATTGAACTGATGATTGCTGTAGTCATCATTGCGATTCTGGCCTCTATTGCTTTGCCGGGATATCAGCAGTTTATTATGGAAGGTCGGCGGTCTGAGGGGCAAACAGCGCTTTTGGATATTGCTGCCAGACAAGAGCAGTTTTTTATGGAGAACCATCGTTATACTGCCAATATAGCCGACTTGGGGGTTGGAAATAACAACACGATACTGACTGAGGGTGGTTGGTACCTTATAAGCGCTACCTGTGTTAGCAATGATAACGATGATGACCCGTGTATTAATGGCTACCTGTTGACAGCAACTCCCCAGAAGGGCCAGGCCCCTGATGGTAGCCTCTCTGTAAATGCAGTTGGGGAGAAGAAAGGGCATTGGTAAGGCTTTCTCCATCGCTTTTAGGTGCTACTACCAATTCCGGATGAGTGCTGCTTTCAATAGGATGCTCACGTCCTCACGGAAGAGGCGCTGTTCCTAATGAACATGTTTCTTGGGGCACAGTTTACCTACTGTGAATTTTGCAGAGAAAATCTTATCTCACGGGCTTTAGGGTCCGTTTATTTTTGCAAAGACGGTTTATGTCGTATTGAAAATGACACGCTAAAATACCGCCTCTTACGGAGGCGAATCGGTCAGATCACCAGGGCTGTTATTATTTTTGACAGGTAAACTCTCCAACTTCCTCCCGCCCCACAACCGGCTCATAGATTGTCTCACCCATCACAAGGATCGCTCCCGGCTCTGACTGCGGTTGTTATTAGCCCCACTTTGCCGCTTGGGTATCTCACGCAGTATCAGGTTCAACTGACTTTCCAGTTTTGAATTGAGCCAGCCTTTACCTAACCATGCCACCAAACGTAGGCTGTTAACAATACTGACTTGTGAAACAAGACAAAGCAGGATATAAATTTGCCATGGAGTTTCTTGCTGATACCTGTCCCCCAGATAGTGTCAGCTTTTTCCCCCTTTTCCTCCCTCCATCATTGATCCCATCCCCCCCATGCTTCTCTTATCGACCATAGACTGACTGAAATTTCAGTAGCATCGGAAACGCAAATCTGTCGATAATAAGTATTGATACGTATCAAGGTTTTTGGATCACGTTTGGTGAATAATTGCGCACCGTCGGAAAGCAGGCCGCTGACGGACAATGATTGCCACAAAAGGGAGATTGCCGGTTATGATGAGCATCGAAAAATACATCCAGAAAGACGGTCAAACCGGTTGGCTTGCGCATATCTCCCAGAAAAAGCGGAATCGTAAATCCTGTGCCTTAACCCGTCGCTTCAGCTCAGCACAATATGGCGATGCGGCTTTTCAGAAAGCCCTGGCGTGGGCGGAGGATCACCAGGACGAAAGGGCGCACTCCTGATGTGACCAGCCTGCGATCGAGCGCCAGAGCAATCTCGTCAATGCGTCTGGCTGCTCTTTACTGCATGGTCATGCAACGCTGTTTAATTCAATACTCCACGCTGCTGTTCAATAAAGGCATCAATACAGTTCTGGCATTCATCATTATCAATGCAGTATCGGACGTTGTAGACCGGTGCATTATCTGCCTCCAATAACGTGCGTTGAGTGACCTCTATTTTACTGTCGGGCCGTTTCTCTTTGCAGATATGGCAAGTCCAGGCAAGCGCCTCGCCGGTCAGATGATCAAAGATCAGGTAGTCGCGCTGAACCCGTTGGTGGCTATCCAGCTCATCAAAGGTTTCAAAACAGCCGGTCCAGTCGTGGCCATGATGGGCTTCCATTAACTGGCGGGCATCATCGCGGGTGGGCGCCGTAATCCGCACATAGCCCGGGTAATCGGGGTGGTCTGCACCTAAAGAGAGGTAATAATTATTCATCTTTTTTTCCTCAACAACTACGGCAAATGGCAGTGTTGACTGATGATACCCTGTTTTCCCGGTGACGAAAAATACGCAGAGGAACCACAGTAATAACCGTTCCGTGGCAATGCCAATGGGCTTAAAGAAAAACAGGGCTTCAAGTTAAGGGGGGCAAGCGCAGGCAACAGAGTAGCCGCATCAGGGTTGGCTGGTATACGTCGATGAATGAATATTCAGTATTGGAAGTGTCATCCTGAGCAGGTAATAATATGATGTTACTGCTTGGTATCAGAAAGCATTTTCACAGGGACAACAAACCCTGTGACCTCTTACTTACGACGGTTGGTGATGAGTGGCGTTGCTGTTAATGGCTTTGATCCTTTGGTTTCTTCTGCCTTTGCGCATCCGCTCTCAAAAACACCATAGCCAGGGTTAATGTTTCTTCACGTTCCGGGAAGGTTAGCTTTCGATGTTCCAGCTCAGTAAGCACATGTGCCGCTGCTTCGCGAATATCGGAGGTCGTCTGGTTCATATACCTTCTGTTTTCTTGTTAGTTATCGGAATAAGGATGTACTGACACCCTTAGGCACTATAGTGCAGCAAAAGCATGGTTATGTATACAGTGTTTATCATGGTGTTTCTGTGTGTATTTTTGATAGGAAAAGTACTCAAATAATTGATTTCTATTAAATATCAATAAGTTGAAACGCGATGTGCGACTTTGTAAGAAGCTATCTCAAATTACTAGCATGATGGTAAGTCCAACTTAAATCTTCAAAATCACACAACTATACGCTTTCCGTTTTTTTAATCTTCGGAAATAAGGTTCTCAA
>NZ_LUKQ02000011.1 GCF_001647025.1 Endozoicomonas atrinae | reverse complement strand
GGAAGTGCTTTTGACAACAAGAGCACTGATCCAGAGTAAGGGGCGCTGGGAACAACTTTGGTCTGAGTTCATGACTGGAAAGGTTGAAGCTAACCTATGAGTCAGTTATCAAATTGAGAGAGCACCCCTCCCATAATGCATTGCCCTGTTGTTCTTTACCAAGAATGCTTGCCAGAGACTTGATCTGGTTTTCAATGCTTTCAGCGGTATGCTTCAGGGGCAGGGCTTCTACCTCAACACCAGCGCTTTCCAGTTGAGCCAGGGTTGAAGGTGGTCCCATGTCTTCCGTACCAATCAGCATGGTGGGCTCAAGCGCCAAGATTCCCTCAGCAGACAGCTGTTTATGATAGCCGAGTCTTGGCAGCTGGTTGACTTCAGCTGGCCAGGTGCTGGTCTGGTCAACGGCGATTACCTGATCGCCAGCACCCAGTGCGTAGATAATCTCGGTAACTCCGTTACCGGCAGAAACAATACGCTGATTGTCGTGTGAATTATGAGCCAGTGCAGTGTTGGCGCCCATGGCTGCAGAAACAGCCATAACGGTGGATAGAAACAGTGGTTTAAACGTTTTCTTCATGAGTCGCCTTTTCCATTTTCTTGTTCCATCAACACTTGCGCAGCCTCAATCTTGTGCTGGCTCAAAAACATCATCAGCTTAACCAGGTTGCCCAGAGGGGCATCTTTATCACCGGCAATCAGTACTGTGGTGTCGGGAGCTTCTTTGACCTTTTCCAGCAGCGACGTAGCAAATACTTCCCACTGATCGAACTTCTGTTCGCCAATAGCCCAGGGCTCGCCTTGTTCCAGAATACTGACCGTCAGCGTTTTTGGCGCCGTGGTTAACGGGACTTCCTGCTGGGTCGCCTGAGGCAGTTCCACCGGCAGGCTCAGTGTCTGTACATTGGCTGTGAACAGCAGAAACACCATGACGATAAACACTACATCCAGCAGCGGCGTCAGATCCGCCATGGAGAGTGATGCACTGGTTTCATCAATATCGTTGATGCGAATCATGCCGCTACCGCTCCGGCATCGATGATTTCAGGGAGGCCAGTTTGTGAGCTGGCACTATCCTTTTTTACCGTAAAATCTTTAACCGTCGATGCTGAAGGTGTGGTTGCTAAACCATCGTCGTCCATCGTCAGACCTTCCAGAAGCAGGTTGGTGTGATTCAGGGCAAACTCCAGTTTAGAAAGATAATGGTTGGCCCAGACACCAAAGCCGTGTGCAGCAGCCAGGGCTGGAATCGCAATAATCAGACCGAATGCGGTTGTGAACATCGCCTGCCAGAGGCCAGCGGCCAGAATGTCTGGAGTAACTGGACCGGCAGCGGCGGCGATATCACGGAACATATCGATCATGCCCAGTACGGTACCCAGCAGACCCAGCATTGGGGCAAGCACACCAATCAGCATCAGCGGCTTCAGCCAGGCATTCAGGCTACGCTTCTGTTTGAGCAGCCAAAGACCGGCAACTTCTTCACGCACCGACTTTTCACAGGTGTTGTGACTGAGCAGGACTGCGACACCCTGACGAATGCCTTTGCCTTTGCAGAGGTTCTGGCACAGGTTGCTCTTGCTTTCAGCGTGCTTTTCGCAGCCACAGCATTGACGGACTTCATTAAACAGCTCTGTCAGTCCCTTGCGGTTCATTGAAGGCAGCAGGGCATAGCTCACCAGCCGCTCAAGAATCATGGCCAGTCCAAGGCAAGAGGTGATCAGTAATGGCCAGGCCATGATCCCCAGTGATGCAAGATGTTCTGTCAACATGGCGTTACCTGCTAAGTATCTGACGTCTATAAATTCAACTGATTTCAAATGCGACGGGGATATGTACCCGGGATTTCACAAATCGGCTATTACGTTGCTCTGGCTTGAATGACCAGCGCTTAACGGCATCAATGGCTGCCTTATCCAGAACGGGGTAACCGGACGACTCAAGAATGTCGATGGTGAGCGGATTACCACGTTCATCAACAATCACATCCAGCATAACCACGCCCTGCTGATTTCTTCGCTGAGCCAGTTTTGGATAACGAGGCTCTACCCAGTCACGGATTTCCGGCTCAGTCACCATCACGGGTTCATTACTCAGACCTGGAGACTGGCTCTTTTCCGTAACGGTTTTCTCCATTACTGGCTCTGCAGGCTCTGTCACTTCAGACTCTTTCTTCTTAACCGGTTTGGGCTTTTCAACCACTTTTTTTGGCTTTTTCTTTACAGGCTCAGGTTTGGGTTCTTTCTTTTTAAGAACAGGCTTGGCCTTCTCTATGGGTTTCTGGACGACCTTTGGTTCAGGCTCAGGCTTGGGTTCTTCTTTAACAACCGGCTCCTCGACTGGTGGTTTAGGTTGACTGACCGTTGAAAAACTCAGGGAAACCGGTGCCTGGATAGAACCCATGTGGACGGTTCTGGGCTCAGATTCCTGGTGGTCCAGCGCAACCACGACGGCCACGTGGGTCGCAATGGAGATCAGCAATGTGAATAAGGCTTTTTTAGGCATGACCAGGAACAGTTATAGTGTTAATCGACCTAATAACAGGGGCGTAGGTTACTCGAAGCATAAAATGTGTTCAATAACCTAAATGATAATAATTCGCATTATTTGTGCTAATTAGTAATATCCGTTGATCATTTGATCTGGAGCACTATCTGGGCCGTAAGAATCCAAAAAAAACACCTATTTAAGACTCTTTAATTCATTAAAAGTCATTCATTTTCGGTGGTTACGGTTATGGCGCTAAAAAGAGAAGAAATTTCACTGCCAGTTACGTTGTTCTACGATGGGGATTGTCCTCTGTGCATGCGTGAAATCGATCACCTGTCCAAAAAGAACAGAAATGGACTGCTAAAGCTGGTTGATATCAGGCAGGATGGTTTTCAGGAAAAATATCCGGAATTTGACGTAGTAGAGCTGGATCGGTTTATTCATGCGAAATTGGCCGATGGTCGTATAGTTAAAGGTGTTGATGCCACGCTGGCTGCCTGGGAAGCTGTGGGTATGGGCTGTTTTGTTGCCCCTCTGCGCTGGCCGGGTGTCGCCTGTATTGCCGACATAGGCTACTCATTGTTTGCGAAAAATCGTCACGGTTTATCCCGCCGCTTAGGGCCAATTCTGGGTAAAAATGAGTGTAAAAAATAAAGACTATCCGTCGTTCATAAATTCAATGCTGGCTATCAAACTTCTAAATCTCTGAATGATAGCGTTCGTTAATTCACTACCCCTGATGAACAAACGATAACCCAACTCCCTGAAAACCAGAGTCTTCTAACCGTCATTTCCCTTTCGATATATAAATATTTATACAAAGCTAAATGATAATGATTTGCATTAAGTATAAATAGGCAATATGATGGCGCCCACTACTGCTTCGGAACCCTCATTACCGAAGCGTAAAAATAAAAAAACAGACAGGGTTGTTATACCAATTGCATTTTCTAAATCCCTATTGCGCTGTTGATCCGGGCAGAAGTGCTACGTTAAAGCTCCTTGCCATAGCTTCGGCTATGACTCGTCACTTTGCCTTGCCTTTCTACCCGGATCACCATGCTCACAACGGGTTTAGAAAATTTAATTGGTATTTCCCGCTTGCTGATAACACTAACACTGGTACAGAAAGACAATGATGTTCCCGAAAAACACGCTGGCTCTGGCGGTGATGGCCGCTACGGTTTCTCTTGCTTCTACTCAGGTCGCTTTTGCTGAAGAAGTGGCAGAGAAGGAAAATAAAGCTAAATCAAAACCCGTTTTATTGAAGCAGGTGACAGTCACTGCAACCAGGGCGGAAAAAGATCATTCTGATGTCGTCCAGAGTATTGAAGTGATTGATCAGGCAGAAATTGAACAGCAACAGGCTTCATCAGTGCCGGAATTAATGGAATATCTACCCAATGTATCAGTGACTGGTGGCCCAAGGGGCAGTGCTCAGGGAATTAATATTCGTGGCCTTGGCGGTACTCGTGTTCTTCAGGTGGTTGATGGCGCCCGACAGAATTTCTCTAATGGTCACCGCGGAACGTATTTTACTGACCCTGAATTACTGAAATCGGTTGAAGTTGTTAAAGGCCCATCAAGCAGCCTGTGGGGGTCCGGTGCTATTGGAGGTGTTGTTGTTCAGAACACAAAGGATGCTCAGGACCTTTTAGAAGACGGTAAAACTCTGGGTGGCTATGTTTCTCAGGGTTACCACAGCAATAACAGTCGTTCATTGACCAGTGGTGCAGTGTATGGAATACAGGGAGATGTTGACTGGTTGCTCAATGGTTACTACAACGATGGTGAAAACTATGAGCTGGGTAATGGCCAGGATTTAGAAAACTCCGGATCCAGAGAGCAGGGAGGTATGGCTAAACTGGGTTGGGATGTAAACAACGATAGTCGTTTTGAATTCAAAGCCCAGCACTTACTGTATAACGGGTTGGTTCCGAGTAACCCTGCTGCAAATGAAGGTACCTCTTCGCCACTGGTGGAAAGAGACTCGAAAAGCTCAAACCTTTCCGCTGCCTGGTTGTTTGACCCTGAAAGTGAATTAATTGATGGTAAGTTGCAGCTGTTTTACAACGACACTCGTTATAAAGAAGATCGTATTTCTCAAGGTCAGAAAGACGATACGCGTTATAAAACGAATGGCCTGGCTCTAACTAACCTTTCCATGGTTAACACTATTGAACTGGTTTATGGGTTAGATGCTTACCAGAACAAGATTACGACCGTTCGTGATACCACAGGCGGTGCTTCAGACTCCAGACCTGAAGGCCTGGATGGGCAGTCTACGACCATGGGAAGTTTTATCCAGGGAAGTATGCCGCTTGCCAGGGACTGGACACTGCAGGCTGGCGTTCGTTATGACCATTTTTCTTCAGAAGACAATCGGTCAAATTCGGATGTAACGAACAAGAAACAAACCGATCAGGCATTGTCTCCTTCTGTGGGGGTTATCTGGTCTGCGAATAAATGGCTTACTCTGACCGCAAGTTATAATGAAGCGTTTCGTGCACCAGGCATGGAAGAGATGTTTTCAACAGGTACACACTTTTCCATGGGGCCATTCTTCAAAAATGAATTTGTTCCAAACCCGGATTTGAAGCCAGAAGAAGCAAAGAATAAAGAACTATCTGCCCGTATGGAGTTTAATGAAATCCTCGGGGGCGATGAACTTAAGCTGAATGCCAGCCTTTTCCAAAATGATGTAAACAATTTTATCAATCAAATTACCTATGATCCTCAGCTGGTGTTTGGACAATTGATCGACAGTAAGACAACGTGGATCAATGTTGAAGATGCTGAACTTAAAGGTTTTGAAATAGCAGGAAAGTATCGTATCCAAAATGTTGAAGCCGGACTTTCTTATGGCCAGACCCGTGGCAAGGACAAAAGTACAGGTCTGGCACTGGATAATATTCCAGCGGATAAGATCGTAGCTGATCTGGCCTACCTGGCTTTCCAGGGCGATGTAAAAGTAGGGACACGATATACGCATGTGAATGATCAGAACAGGGTCGATCCAGATAATACCGTTAGCCAGTATGAAGGCTATGACCTGGTGGATCTTTATGCGAGTTATGAGCCGGCTTCTGGAAGCCTGAAAGGACTGAAAGCTGATTTTACGATTAAGAACGCTGCAGATAAATACTATCGCGTTGCCTGGCAGGAACTGTATCAACCCGGTCGCAGCTATCGCCTGAACCTTCGATACATGTTCTAACCTCTGCCACAACAAATGTGTCGAATTCGCTTAAGTGTTTTTGCTGGAAAAGAGAAAAATAAACAGGGAGGAACGCCTATAAAACGACAGTCTTAATATGCTATTCGTCTGATTACCAGCCGGCCTGGAAGGGATGTCAGGCAGATCTGCGCAAATATCAAACTAAATGATAATGATTTGCATTTGATAGTTTTTATAATTATGATGCCGATATTGTTTATTCTCATTGCTTATTTTTGGCATGAGGATCAGAAGAAGTAGGCGGTCATTGTCGGCTGTCAGAATAGCAATATTGGTGGCTGTCAAAGCCCACACTGGTACAGATTGAAATTAATGAAGTTTTCAAAAAATACGCTGGCGCTGGCTGTGATGATGGCCATAGTTTCTCTTGCTCAAACCTCTCCTGTTCTGGCTGAAGCAGCCCTCCCCGGAAAAGAAAAAGCAACAGTCCTTAATAAAGTGGTTGTCTCCGCAACGCGAACAGAGCAGAACATTGAAGATGTATCCTCTTCGGTTGCCTCTGTTTCTTCTGAAGAGATGGATGCCAACTTGGTTACCGATATTCAGGATGCTGTGAAGTATGTACCAGGTGTCAGTGTTGGTGGAACCGGACGCTTTGGTGTCGGTGGTTTTACTATTCGAGGCATGAGTGAAAGCCGGGTTAAGGTGATGGTAGATGGCGTTGAGCAGCCAGTCTCCTATGATGCCGGGCTTGGTGTTAAAGCGGACGTTATGAAGTTCAGCCAGAACATGTTTGAGATGGATACGCTGGCTGCGATTGAAGTCAACAAAGGCCCGGCGTCCAGCCTGTACGGCAGTGATGCGCTGGGTGGTGCGGTTATTATGCGCACTAAAAACCCTGAAGACCTTTTAGGTGCTGGTGATGATACCTACGCTGGCTTTAAAACCGGCTATAACAGTGCGGATGAGAGTTTCAAGCAAACCCTGACGCTTGCAAACCGTTCCGGTGACTGGGAGTCACTGCTTATTTATACCCACACCGACGGTAAAGAAACAGCAACTCACGGTGATGGTGCTGATACCTGGGGAAGGGATCGAGGTCAGGCAAACCCTTATAACTATTCGCAGAACAATGTTCTTGGAAAACTGTTCTATCAGGTCAATGATGACCATCGCATCGGTGTTACTGGTGAATTATTCAAGCGGGACGGTGAAGGCCGCATCTTGAGTAATGAAGGCCATACAATGATG
Organism: Endozoicomonas atrinae; assembly: GCF_001647025.1. GTDB lineage: Bacteria > Pseudomonadota > Gammaproteobacteria > Pseudomonadales > Endozoicomonadaceae > Endozoicomonas > Endozoicomonas atrinae. The sequence continues at coordinate 40,154 of NZ_LUKQ02000011.1, read as the reverse complement.
CCAGGCTACACATACACCAATAACCATGCGTTTGATGAAGATACCCGTAAACGTGTGGGTATTGAGCATGAGTGGCTCGCTGGCAATCAGGTGTTTGATACTTTGAACTGGCAATTGAGCTGGCAGGAAGTGAAGAGTAACCATGATACTCAGGATCATACCGATGCCAAGGGGAACCGTAATCGCAACCGCACCGGTAAGGATGATAGCTATCAGTTTGATGCCCAGTTTGGCAAAGAGTTAATCTTTGGTTCTTCAATGCACCAACTGACGTATGGTGTATCAGGCTCTAAAGACAGTTTCTCTCTGAATTACACCGATACTGATCTGGATAGCGGTGAGACGACGCCAAAGACACCAGAAATACCAGAAGCGGATTCCACAAAGTGGGGTATCTATGCACAGGACCAGCTGTTCCTGATGGATGACGCACTTGTGATTACGGGGGGATTGCGTTACGACGCGTTCAAGGCTAAGCCTGGCGGTGATAGCGATTACGCCGAGAGCAAGAATGATGCAGTGACTGCAAAGCTGGGTGGTGTTTATCACTGGACTCCGGGTTTCAGTACTTATGCCCAGTTCAGTCAGGGCTTCAAGGCGCCAACGCAACAGGACCTGTACTACTCATATACAGGAGGCAGTTACGAATTGGTGCCTAACCCAGATTTGAAAGCGGAAGAGAGCAACTCTTATGAGTTGGGTATTCGTGCAGAAAACCAGTTCGGTAGCCTTGAACTGGCCGGATACTACAATGACTACACCAACTTTATTGAAGAGCGAACAGATACCAGCGACCCTGCATACCCTGATGGTAAGGTAACCAAAGTCAACGTAGGCAATGCTGAAATCTATGGTGCAGAATTTACCGGTATGCTTTATCTGGATGAAGCGTTCAATGCGCCGGTGGGCATGTACTCTCGCCTTTCCATTGCCTATGCACATGGTAAGAATAAGGATACGGGGGGCAGCTTGGACACCGTAGCACCTCTGACAACGATTGTCGGCCTTGGTTATGATGCACCCAGTGAAAAGTGGGGTGGTGCTCTGGATGTTACTCACGTAGCGGGCAAAACCGGTGGCGACTGGTCTGAAGAAAATAAAGACAATATGGATGCGCCTAGCTACACCGTCGTAGATATGACAGCGTACTATGAGCCAATGGAAAACATGATGGTTCGTGGTGGACTGTTCAATGCCTTTGATAAGAAGTACTGGCTATACCAGGATGTAACCGGTATTCCAGCAGATGATCAGGGCATTGATCGTAGAACTCAGCCTGGTCGTAACTGGGGTGTTAGCCTGAGTTATGACTTCTAAACCCATTATGTTCGGCCTTATTCTCTGAGGTTGACCTAAAAACCCCACCTTCGAGTGGGGTTTTTTAATGTCTGCCTGATTATCCGGCACATTTTAAACCATTGTTATCGTATAACTGTCTTTTAAGGCTTTTCTGCAGTTATATCCTCTGGCATAGCAAATGTCGCTAACAGCGCTTTATGATCCGTAGGCCAGATATTAACGGGAGCTACGAAAGGATCATCACTCACTTCCTCTACCCGTTGGTTTCTGACAATGGAACGGCTGGGGCCAATAATGACAATATCTTTCAGTGACAGGTTTTGTGACGGGTCATAGAAAATAAAGTCAATGCGATCCCGCTCATCCGCTTTTGGTGCCCAGGCCAGCTTGCTGACCTTTACTGCCGGGTTATCTGATGGAAAGGTAAAACCAGGGTGAGAAACCGGATCAGGGTATTGTTCTCGATAGGCGTCCTGAAAACCCGCTGCTTCAAGACTGAGGGTTGTTGGCCATTGAATAACCAGCCCCTGATGATCGTAAAGGTTTCGGGTAGTGGAAACCCAGTCCAGATGAGAGGGCTCATTAAAGTCCCCTCCCAGTATAACCAGATTGCCTTCGCTTCTTTCTTTATTGGCGTCAGTGATGAAAGCCCGTATCGCTTCGTCCCGCTTGGATTTTTTATTGTCCTTGAGAATGTCCTCTATGTTCACAACGGGGGCATCCAACTGTCGCCAGTTACTGCTGTGATAACCCCGGGGAAGATATAAGCTGCAGTTTTTCCAATCCAGATGAGCAGAGTAAAACGCTACTGTATGACCATCGACCTTTATTTTGGCTTTGGTAATTGAACCGTGGTTAAAGCTCACAGGGTACAGGGCGGTCTGCTCAATGATCGGGTAGCGGGACAGTAAGCCTGTGTCCTCACTCTTTTCACCGTAATATTGGTAGCCTTTTTCCTTCAGCGAGTTCACCAGCCGGGTGTGAAGGTTTCGGAACCAGTAATTGCGAACTTCACTTAATGCGATCAGGTCCGCATCAGATCGCACGATCTCATCAATAATGGCGTCATATCCGCCCTTAACTTCTGTACCTTCCTGCCAGATGTTGAACTGCAGGACTTTTAACTGCTTCACCGGCTGGTTTCCCCCTTGAGCCATCAGGTGCAGTGGAAACAAAAGCATTACTGCCGTTACAAGGTGATAGAGCACGCTACTGGTCTTCATCTCATTTCCCCACTTCCCTAGGAACCGGTGACGCCAATGGCATGAAACCGGAAATATGAATAATATTCATCTTTTATTATTCTGGATATTAATGCGGTGTTTCAAGGGAAAAGTAGAAATAGTTAAAAAGTGTCAGCGATCGCAATGGAATTGCAGAGAATAAGTTCCCACGAGGGATCGTGGGAACGACAGGTTGGGAAGGCCATGAGCAGTAGAGCCTGGTCACTTTCCTGGCAATACCAATGGGCAGCCAGGTTCAATGTTCATTCTTTGTAACCAAAGCTGTCAATTTTTTCCCAGCGACGCTTCAGGTGATGGGCAGACATCTTGGGCTGACGGTCTCGGGTGAAAGCACCTTTTTTGTTCCCATCAACACGCATAATGCCTTCCCAGGTCTGGAAGTCGGCAAAATTCCACATCTGCTCACCGACTACCGCGGGACAGCCATCAAAGGCCATATGCTGCTGATCCAGGTACTCGCATTGATACTCCTCAGACCATTGTACACTGGGCAGTTTATGCATGCCGGCCATAGTGTCGGCACCATACTCGGTGATTACTATAGGCTTTCCCTCGTTCGACCAGCCCTGCAGCTCCATGGCAAACATATTTCCGGCGTTGTCCATTTCCAGGCCACCCATCATATACCAGCCATAGTACCGATTCAGGCAGATAACATCGACGTACTGGTGAGCGCGGCAGGTACCGTAGGGGGCCATCATAAAGTTGACCAGTGTCAGTGGACGGTTTTGTGGATCCAGCTCACGGGCGTAGGAGAAAATCTCTTTGAAGTAAGGCTCCGATGCTTCCTGAGAAGTGTCTGGCTCGTTTGACAGTGCCCACATCACGACACAGGCATGGTTCTTGTCACGTTTGAATAACTCTGCAATGGCGTGTTTATGAGCTTCCATCCCCTGGGTTTGAACATCCGGACGATCAAAGAAGTTGGACTGGGACTGACCACCCGTTGCGGCAGACATAAAGTTCATCATGACATCAAACTGGCCAACAGCCGGTGTTTCATTGATAACCACCAGACCTTTGCGGTCAGCCAGCTGCATAAACTCTTCAGAGTAGGGGTAGTGAGAAGTGCGGATGGAGTTGGCTCCGATCCATTCCAGCAGTTCCATATCCCGCAGGTTCAGAGCGGCGTCGTAGCCACGGCCGTGGATCGCGGAGTCTTCGTGTTTACCAAAGCCCTTGAAGTAAAAAGGCTCGTTATTAATCAGGAATTTTGAGCCCTCTACTTTAACGGTACGTACGCCAACCTCCAGTGGGTACTGGTCGATCAGCTGGCCATCGTCGCTCAGGCTGGCCTGCAGGGTGTACAGGTAAGCATTACCTGGTTGCCAGAGCTTGACGTTGTCGATTTCCAGAACGCCTTCATTGCCTTCACTGGTCGCTACGGTTTTTCCTTCTTCATCCAGCAGCTCCACGGTGACATCACCTTGCCCCAGGGCGCTGATCTGGTAATCCACCTTGCCCAGATCCTGGTCAAAATCGGTTAGCACCGTGATATCTTCGATCCGGCTTGTTGGCAGGGCCATCAGTTTAACGGCACGATGAATACCGGCGTAGTTGAAGAAATCAAAAAATGGTTTGATCTCGCGGGTACCGTTGGCATGTTTAACAATGGTGCCTGCCGGAATGGTGGAATGGCTGAGTTCATTATTGACGACAACCACCATTTTGTTTTTTTCGCCAAACTGAACGACATCATTCAGCTTTCCGGCGAATGGCATATAGCCACCGTCATGACTGACCACTTCTTCACCGTTTACGTATACGGTGGCTCGATGGGTAGCACTGCCGAAACGAACAAATACATCACGCATCTGCCACTCTTCAGCAACATAGAACTCGGTTTCATACCAGACATCGCCACAATGGTCGCGCAGGGCTTTCTCTGTCGTAATGTCGTTGTAGCTGGAAGGAACTGCCATCAGAGTGGTATCGGTCAGGCCATCTTTCCAGCCATTGGCACGACCTTCATTATTGTTGTCCAGCCGGAATTTCCAGATGCCACTGATATCGACAATGCGACGGGTTCTGGTTTCATGTGGGTAAAGAAATGCTGTCATGGTCTACTCCTGGTGAAACGGATTTTATTGTTGTTTATTAAACGACTTCCGGCTCTGCACTGGTTTCTTGACCTCCTGCTTTGCTGGAGGAGTCAAGGGTCCACATGCTTTTGTAGAGAAGCACGCAGATGGCAGCACATACGGCGGGCATCAGGAACATAATGGCCTTGATGCCCAGCAGAGTGCTGTCCTTCTGTATTTCCAGGGCTGCATCATAGCCAATGATACTTAAGCCCATGCCGGCAATAAAACCGGCAATGGCCTGCCCCATTTTGCGCATGAATGAGTAAGATGAGTAGATCAGTCCTTCCTGACGCTGGCCGGAAAACTCGTAGTTATAATCAATGCAGTCAGCAACATTGGCCCAGACCAGGATATGGGTGAGCATGAAAGCCGGGGTGCCAATCGCATAGAAAACAAACAGGCCGGCAATCGATGTGGGTAGCAGGAAAGCAATCACTGAGGCAATGGCAACACCGGAAAATGCGCTGACCATGATTTTTTTGGTACCAAAGCGAGTGGTGAGCTTACCGATGACTGAGCCAAGAATGATGATGGTAGCGACCTGGAAAACGGCTGCCACACTGATGATCCAGACCGCTCCATCCAGATTTTGAGAGACATAATAATAAGAGATTGAGCCCTGTCCCATCATGGCGGTCAATATCAGCATGGAAGCAATGCTGACACAGATAAATGGCTTGTTTTTACTCATTGTGCGGAGTGTTTCGGCAAAACTGAGTGGGCTGCTTGTCTGAGCTGTGGGTGTGTATTTGATGTGCTCTTCAGTAAAACGATAGGCGACAAGGTGGCAAAGTAGAGCAATGCCACCCAGTAACGCAATGCTGTACAGGTAAGCCTGCCCCATAGCGTCAGCAAAAATTGAGAGAAAGAGGGGGACCACCAGGTTGGGGGCTACAGCTCCAATAACCCCTCCCATGGCTCGTGCCCCAGCCAGTGATGAACGCTCAGCGGGATCCTGGGTCATGACGGTAGCGAGTGAACCATAGGGAATATTGATGAAGGTGTAACACATACCCCAGGTGATATAGGTTACATAAGCCCAGATGAGTTTCTGGATATCTGAAAGTCCCTCTGGAGCCCAGAATACGAGTATGCTGGAGACCAGCAGTAACCAGCTTCCTTTCAGTAGAAATGGCCGAAATTTATCGCCCGTTCCTTTGTTTTTCTGGAAAAGCTTATCGCACAGTGTGCCCATCATCGGGTCATTGATTGCATCCCAGATTCTGGCCACCAGGAAAAGAGTGCCAGCCGCAGCAGCAGAAATACCCAGCACATCCGTGTAGTAGACCAGAAGAAATCCAGCAGTCATACCAAACGACAGTGTATTGGCAAGATCCCCAAGCCCATAACCGACCCTGTTGGCTATTGTTAGTATTTTTGCCATTGAGTGTGTCCCCTGACATCGAACTGCATCTCGGATAAGCAGAACTTCAGACCCGTTCTGAGCAGTCTGGTTATATACCCAAAGGTGATGGATATAACGCTCTTGGTTCTCAAGATGACCAACCAATTCATTGTTTTTATAGTTTTACATTGCTTTGGTTTGACCAATTTTGTTGTTGGCCTTTATTGATGCTATGGCTATTTTTTATCTTTTTTTGTAGGATTTTTAAAGAAAAAAACGGTTAAGTCAAATATTGCAGGTAATAATACTGTTCGTATCGTTGATCATTTTTTGCGCTTTTTGGTATAACAGATTTTGAGTAATGTATTTGTGGTCAGGTTAGAGGTCAATCAGTAGCCATAATGTTTTCCTGAAATTGTTTTTTAAGCATCGACTGTCTTTTAATTCGAATAACAGTGTTTGCTGCGTAGTTCATGTCCTGTGAAGCAGGCCGATGGTAAGTATTATTGTAATGTCACTGAACTTACATTTATGAAAAAGAGATACACTGGTTATCTCTGTGGTGAAAATAAAAAGATCATCAGGCGCATAATGTTTGCGAACCTGTTGAAAGCCGAAGTGAATGAAATGACTAATAAGCTTTCTCTATTCGAGAATCAGAGCAAAAAAAAAGCGGCCAGGGACTATGACTATGCCGAGCTGACGACCGGTATTGTTCATATTGGCCTCGGAGCTTTTCATCGTGCTCATCAGGCACTCTATACTCATGAAACCATTGCTGCTACCGGTGAATTCCACTGGGGAATCTGTGCTGCCAGTATTAATAGTAATCCGCCGCTGGTTCAGGAACTGCAGGCTCAGGACAACGCTTACACCGTTACCGAGATGAACCCGGATGGTTCCCGGACTGTGAAACTGGCAACAGCCCTTATCCGATCACTGGCAGCAAAAGACGACCGAAGACCACTACTAGGCATTATGTCAGCGGAGACTACACGCATTGTCTCTCTGACCATTACCGAAAAGGGCTACTGCCTGAACCCGGCCACCGGCGAACTGATGGTCGATAACGCTCTGATTGCTCATGACCTGGAAAACACCCGAAATCCAAAGACGGCGCTGGGGTTGATTGTTGCCGCACTGGGGCAGCGCAAGGCAAAGGGCATGCTGCCATTCACGGTATTAAGTTGTGACAACGTGCCGGACAACGGCAAACGTGCGCGAGCAGCGGTCATTCAGATGGCAGAAGCGATGGACGCAGATCTGGCAGCCTGGATTCGTGAAGAAGTGGCCTTCCCATGCACCATGGTTGACCGCATCGTACCGGCCATGACGGAAGAAAGTTTTGCTGATGTCCAGTCTGACCTGGGCGTTGAAGACAAAGGTGCCATTGTTACCGAAGCCTACCGCCAATGGGTGATTGAAGATCACTTCACCATGGGGCGTCCTGAGTGGGACAAGGTAGACGGCGCGATGTTCGTATCCGATGTACAGCCTTACGAAGAAAGGAAGCTACGCATGCTCAATGGCAGCCACTCCATTCTGGCTTACCTTGGCTACCTTGCCGGTTATGAAACCATTGATGCCTGCATGCAGGATGAACAGTTCGTGAAAGTGACCCGTCACTACATGAACAACGAAGCGGCAGTCACCCTGGAAATGCCAGAACCGACTGACTTTGCCAGCTACGCCGAGAAACTGATTGAGCGCTTTACCAACCCGGGCCTGAAACACAGAACCTGGCAGATTGCCATGGATGGATCCCAGAAGGTACCACAGCGTTGGTTGAACGCGGCAAGAACACTCCTGGCGGAAGAGAAGGCATTTACTGCCATTGCACTGGGTATTGGTGGCTGGATGCACTACGTCTCCGGCACGGATGAGCAGGGCAATGCGATTGACGTCCGTGATCCGATGGCTGAACAGCTGAAGGCTGTTGCCATTGAGCATCAGGGCAAGCCTGCGCAGCTGGTGAAGGCTTTCCTGTCACTGGATACAGTGTTCGATCAATCCCTGGCGGCGAATGAGCGCTTTGTTGAAGCCGTAACCCACGCCTACAACACCATTCGTGAGCAGGGTGCCAAACAGGCTGTCGCTCTGCTGGCTGAAATCACTTAAACGACATATTTTTCCTATTTACGTAAACAGTGAAGCAGGATGGGGCAGTGTGATGGTCTGTTCACCTGGAAATAACCATGAATGATTACTTTCCAGGTTCAACTCCATGCAAACCTGTTGATGTTTGAGCCTTGAATAATTGATAGATGGTAATGCTGTTAGTAACCACAAACGTCGCTTCAATCAGGCTGCCGCCAATGGATCCGGTTAACAGGTTATGAACGAGCCAGCAGCAGGAGTTCAACAGTATCAGCGATCTTAGTGGAATGCCTCTTGTGGAAAACAGGGCCCAGGTGGCAATGGCTGAACCAACAATGGTAGGGATCTCATACCACTGCTCAACATTGGGAAAGGTAAGGCCGATAAGCAGGGCGATGAAAATGGTCATCAGGACTTTTGATTGACTCTTAACTGATGCATAACTGCGCAGGCCATTAATAATCGCACCTATTGCAGCCACTGTCGCACCCATCAGAAAAAAGTGCAGTGCCATCACAAAGCAGTAGCCAGTCATTTGATAGCGGAACTTCACGTCATCTTTTTGCCAGAAGGCCATGATGCCGATCAGGAATGCGAATCCACCAACAAGTTGGGCAATAAACATCACTGTTTCTCTTTGAATGATCAGCTTGTTGGTTTGCAGGACAATGTCAGGCTGAATCGTTATTTAAAATAAATATGTCGTATATTATGAAGTGAATTCTGAGCGGTTTGATACAAGGTATTTCTACGGAGGGAGTAATACCAATTCCACTTTCTAAACATGAACTGCGCAGCCATTTTGCACAGCTGGTTCTTCATTGGAACTCCTCGCAATAGCCCCGCTATTACTCGTCATTCCGCCTTGCCCAGCCGTCCAAAATGGCTTGCTCGATATCATATTTAGAAGGCGGAATTTGTATAAGAGTGAAGCGCTTGGGCTTCACTCTTATCAAGTTAAGGTGACTGTTAATGAACAGTTGTTATCTTCAGAAACCAAACATGCGTGGCAGTATCAGGCTGATATCTGGAATAAAAGTAACCAGCAGCAGGGTGATAAAGAGCACTGCGTAGAAAGGCAGGATGTTTTTAATGGCATCAGAAATCTGGACGCCACTGACCGAACAGCCCACAAACAGAGCACTGCCTACCGGTGGTGTACAGATACCGATGCAGAGGTTGAAGGTCATCATAATACCGAAGTGAATTGGATCAATGCCCAGGTCCAGTGCTACTGGCAGCAGGATTGGGGTAAAGATCAGCATGGCTGGTGTCATGTCCATAAAAGTACCAACCAGCAGCAGAATCAGGGTGATGGTTAGCATGATAACGGTTGGGTTATCTGACAGTGCCAGCAATGCATCAGACACCATATAAGGAATGTCAGCATTGGTCATGGCCCAGGACATCCCCATGGATGCACCGATCAGCAGAAGTACGATGGCTGTGGTGATGGCGGAGTCCAGGATGATTTTTGGCAGGTCTTTCAACGACACTTCTTTATAAAAGAAAATGGCCAGCACCAGCGTATAGACGACGGCAATACCTGAAGCTTCTGTTGCTGTGAAGATACCGCCAATAATGCCGCCCATAATCAGGAATACCAGGAACAGGCTTGGTACTGCTTCCCAGGTGACTTTCAGAAACTGCCGGAAAGTAGGACGGGCTTCTACCGGGTAACCGCGACGTTTGGCAATAATGCCGGCAACGGTCATGATGCCGAGTCCCATCAGAATACCCGGCAGGTAACCAGCCAGGAACAGGGCTGCAATGGAAGTACCGCCACTGACCAGAGAGTAAACGATCAGGGTGTTACTGGGGGGAATCAGCAGACCCGTTGGGCAGGAGGCAATATTCACTGCTGAAGAATAAGCCGGATCGTAGCCCTTGCTCTTCTGAATAGGCGACATTACACCACCAATGGCCGCCGCAGAAGCCACCGCAGAACCGGAGATGGCACCAAACAGCATATTGGCCATTACGTTACAGTGGGCCAGAGACCCTGGCAGGCGACCAGTAAGAATCTGGGCAAAGTTGATAAGACGGGATGCGATACCGCCATTATTCATAATGTTGCCCGCCAGGATAAAGAAAGGAATGGCCAGCAGGGCAAAGTTATCAAGACCGGTTGCCATCTTCTGGGCAATAACGGCAATGGCTGGTTCAAAAGGCAGTGCCAGCAGTATGGATGCAAGGCTGGACAGGGCAATAGCAAAAGAGATAGGCACCCCTAATGCCAGCAGGACGGCGAAGGTGCCAAACAGGGCAAGTATTGAAAGCCAATCCACGATGTTTCTCCAGTTTTTATGATAATGCCGGGACTCTTGATACCCGCATTGTTCAGTGATCAGGGCCAGCGTGATGAGACGCTGAAAAGCTGCTTAATACGATTCAGAGTTGTTCATCCATCAGGCATCAGCCGTGCCACGGAGGAGATTCATGATGCTGAGAACGCTGTAAAAAAGAATCAGTGCCCCAGATACCGGGATCGCCAGATAGACAAGGCCCATAGGCATGCCAAGTGCTGGGGAGACCTGCCCCATGGCGAGTACTTTCAGGAACAGTTTGCCGCCGCCGTAAATCATGATGACCGAAGCGAACAGAATGGTAGTGGCTTCAATAAACAGCTCGGAGATGCGTTTACGTGTACCGGTCAGGTTCATGGTCAGCAGGTCAATAGCGAGGTGTTTTTTCTGGCCGGAAGTGTAGGCAGCACCGATCAGGCCGGTCCACATGAAAAGATATCGGGCAAGTTCATCGGTGATGGTGCTTGGATCACCCAGCAGGTATCGACTTAAAACCTGCCATACCACGCAGGCAACCAACGAGCACGATAACAGAATCACCAGGCCTGCTAATGACCTGTTTACAACATTAATGAGAGCTTGCATGACAGCTTTCTACCTGTTTCCTGTCCACTTGCCCGGGATAAGGCAAACTGGTCTGACCAATATTGAGTGTGGCGCTATGATAGGAGAGAGTTACTGTCGTCTTGTTGATGCAGGTCAAAGAGATGGGTATTGCAGAAAGCCTCTTTTATTTCAGTGTATTGCTGTATTTTTGTGCGTGGAGCTCCCTGTGTGGCATGTCATCCCGGTTTATTTGATATTGGTCAACCTACTGGAAAATATCACAGAGATTTACAACCTCTGTTTTTTATTGGATGGTCTGACTGAGATAGCCGTATCTGGCATTGGTGTAACAACTTAATTGGGTTCTGCCTGATTTATGCGCCCGAGTGGGGGGGGAGAGAAATTGAGGATAAAAACTCCGCTTATGATGGGTATTGCGGGGCCATATAACGAAATGGTGAATTTCTAGACTAATCCATTGCAGGAGCACGATTGCATAAGGTAGAGACTGCACAGTCTCATGCCCAACAGGCTTCTCGACCCATTTATTGAAAACAGCAAAAAGGTTATCTCAAGTAACAAACAATAAGCTGGTTAGTAATATCACTGCTCACTGTTAACTTACCCAGGCTTGTTGATATCTCGAGCAGTGGGTGCTCTCTTTCGCACAAAAAATCATATGCGTATCATGATAACCAACTATTTCACACACTACCTGTTTTTGATTGCCTCAATAGCAAGACAGATGTCCTGTTGCTCTTCTGGCGTAAAGTTAGTGGCGTTAGCGATCAAATTTTCCAGAACTCTTGGATAGGGTATAGCCTCCATACTATCTGGTTTAAATGCAAGTTGTAGTAGCGGATTTTCATGAACCAGTTGCTTTTGTGTTTCTTTGTCAGCAGTAATATTTGGGTTTTTCATAAGATAACCCAAAGGGTTGGGCATAAAAACAGGAACTATGACTTCGTGCTTTAATTGTGAATCAGGAAGAAATTCAAAAGCTTTCAATACTGAGTTAACACTGCTCGTATGATCCATGGTTTCTAATACTTGCCAGGGTTTTCTTTTCATTGTTGGTTTGAATTCATTAATTCTTCCCGTTATGTCAGATAGCATTTCTTGCATATCTTCTTTATCGTGCCTGTACTCTAACCAGTTTCCAATTCTGAGCAGTTCCCCTGATAAGGAATCCAGTCTTTCACTATCAGCTTCTTTAAGTTTTCTGTCACTTTCTGCTGAGAAAAAGCGATCATTTCTGCTTCTTAGTTCATCTACTTGTTCGTGAAGTTGCGAGAGCTTATCACGTACCTGTTGTTGTTCTAGTAGTATTTTTTTTTCTTGTCATAGATGGCGGTTTTGGAGTGTCTATAGCTTCTGTCACTGGGGCTTCCTCTGCTGCATCATCACCCCATGTATCAGTAAAAAAAGGATCGCCCGAAGACGATAATTGGGTTCTTACGCGGGCTAGAATATCCTCGTAGTTTTCAACGGAAACTACGGTCCGGTTTAAAATACTCTTTGCATAACTATTACCTGTTTCCTTTACAACATAGCTGCTTATTTGCCGACAGCTAGTACATAACTCTTTGTATTCTTTGACTTTAAAAACATTTCTGTTCATGAATTTTATTATTCTGGTTCCTACTCCGTCTTCTGGGCATTTTTCAAAATCTTTTTTCAGGGAAAGTAAATTATTATCTAGCCTAGTCAACTCACCGGGAACCGTTTGCATGGCTGTTTACCTTTGTTTTAAAAAATAATCAACAGATAGCTTCGGCCTGCCATAAAAAATAATTAGGGGGTAAGGAGTAGCTAGCTATATGAAATAATGTGCTTCAGACTCCATATTCAGATGCTTCGCAGCAATATAGCTTCGGTTACATAGCTAAGGCTATGTTTACTACGTTGTGCCTTGTATAGCTCTTGCTCAGGTAGTCAGAAATATTCAATTCCTTATGCTCGGATAATCAACAATCATTACGGATAAGAATCCCGTGAAAAGTCAGCTTGTCCGACCAATATTGAGTGTAGCGCTGTGATAGGAGAACGTGGCTGCACCTCTTTGGTCGCGGCCAAAAAGATGGGAATTGCGGTAAGTCTCTTTAATTTCGGTATTGCTATTTACTATGTGCCAGGAGACTGCACGAGAATTGCATATGTAGAAAGGATGGTAGAATTTCAGGGTAATACTCGGCTATTTTAGATAAATATTTGCGCTATTTGCCGAAGATGACCGCATTTGCAGGCTAGTATTCTGACGCTGTAATAGGGCTGCTATTTCCCGGGCAGCCTTGCAAACTTCCCACTTGGTAACTCATCCCTGTTTATTTGATATTGGTCAACCTATTGGAAAATATCACTGGGTTTTGCAACTTCTGTCTTTTATTGGATGGGCCTGCTGAGATAGCCTACCGCATATTGGTATAACAACTGCTTTGCATCCATTTTTCAAAAACAGCAAAAAGGTTATCTCAAATGGCAATCAATAAGCTGGTTAGTAGTATCGTTGCTACCGCCGTACTGGCCTGCAGTGCTTCTGTATCTGCCGCTACCCTGAAGTTGAGTCATAACCATGACCGGAATCACCCGGTGCATGAAGCTATGCAGTTCATGGCCAAGCGCGCCAAAGAACTCAGTGGAGGTTCCCTGAAGGTTCGCATCTATCCTGATGCCACCCTGGGTACGCAGCGTGAATCTACAGAGCTGCTGCAGATTGGCGCTTTGGACATGGTGAAGTCCAATGCCAGTGAGCTGGAGTCCTTTGAGTCCACCTACTCTGCGTTCAATATGCCTTACCTGTTCCGGGATAGAGATCACTTCTATCAGGTGACCATGGGTGAAATCGGTGAAAAGATTCTGGTCTCTTCTGAAGATAAGGGCTTTATTGGTCTGACGTATTACGATGCCGGTTCCCGTAACTTTTACGCAGCGAAGCCGATTCAGTCTCCCGCTGACCTTAAAGGTATGAAAGTACGTGTTCAACCAAGCCCGACAGCGGTCAGCATGGTTCAGCATATGGGTGCATCCCCAACCCCACTGGCATACGGTGAACTGTATACCGCACTGGACCAGGGTGTTGTGGATTCTGCAGAAAACAACATCACCTCCTTTGTAACCAGCCGTCACGGTGAAGTGGCCAAGCAGTTCAGCTTCAGCGAACACGCCATGATTCCCGACGTACTGGTCATCAGCAAGATTTCCTGGGACAAACTGAGCGCTGACGAACAGAAAGCACTGAAGCAGGCGGCTCTTGAATCTTCCATGGAGATGAAAGACCTGTGGGCTGAGGCAGAAGACAAGAACCGCAAATACGCAGAAGAAAAGATGGGGGTTACCTTTATGTCTATCGACAAAACACCTTTCGTAAAATCTGTTGAGCCGATGTACGTAGAACTGAAGAAAAACAACGCAGAGCTGTCTGCCATTGTTGAAGAAATCCGCAAAGCGGGCGCTTGATTCGCTCTCTAGGAGGCTGTTCGAGCATTGAAAAAAAGGGCCGCCATTTGGTGGCCCTTTTTTATGGCGTTTGCAAAACTGCGCTAAATCAAAATCTTATCATCATTCTATGAAAATAGGTTGATCCAATTTTCCTGATTTTGGTATAACAGGTTTGCAGAGATATGTTCGTCATTAACCCATCGATCAGTCAGCAGCCATTATGTCGTCCCAAGCTTATTCGTTACACCCCGACCGCCTTTTTGATGCTGATAGCAGCATTCGCAGCGTAGCTCGTGCCCTGTATCAGGAAATAAGACAACTGCCTATTGTTAGCCCGCACGGTCATACTGACCCGTCCTGGTTTGCCGACAATAAGCCATTTGGTAATCCAGCAGCTCTGCTGCTTCAGCCTGATCACTATGCCTTTCGTATGCTCTACAGCCAGGGCATCGCGCTGGAGAGTCTGGGCATTCCTGCCAGAGACTCAATGGTTGAGGTAGAGCAGGATCCGCGTAAAGCGTGGCAGGTTTTTGCGGATAATTATCACCTGTTCCGTGGTACCCCAAGCCGTATGTGGATGGATCATGCCATGACAGAAGTGCTGTGTGTTGATCAGCCACTGAACAGTAAAACTGCCCAGTCTATTTATGAACATATTGGTGCCCAGCTGAAAATGGATGCTTTCCTGCCGCGCAGTCTCTATGAACGGTTCAATATTGACGTTCTGGCGACTACGGAGACCGCAGTCGACACGCTGGACAGCCATATCCGCATTAACGACAGTGGCTGGAAAGGACGGGTTATCACTACGTTCCGTCCTGACTCGGTAACAGATCCTGATCATCCAGACTTTACTGCACATATGAAGCTTCTGGCTGAGCAGACCGGTGAAGATATCCACAACTGGGCAAACTATCTCAATGCACTGCGCAAGCGTCGAACCTTCTTCAAAAGCACAGGTGCAACCGCAACTGATCACAGCTTCCCGACGCCTTACACCACAGTGTTGACGGATGAGGTGTGTCAGAACCTGCTGAGCAAGGCTCTGGCAGGTACCATTACTGGACAGGAAGCCGATCAGTTCCGTGGACATATGTTGGTGGAAATGGCCCGTATGTCTCAGGAGGACGGCCTGGTGATGCAGGTTCACTGTGGCGTGTTCCGAAACCATAACCAGTCACTCTTCAAGGGTTTTGGTGCTGATAAAGGTGCCGACATTCCGCTGAAAACCGAATTTGTCCACAACCTTCGTCCGCTGCTGAATGAAGTGGGCAATGACCCGAATCTGACCATCATTCTTTTCACCCTTGATGAGGATGTGTATGCCCGTGAACTGGCACCGCTGGCTGGTCATTATCCTGCACTGAAGCTTGGTCCTGCCTGGTGGTTCCATGACAGCCCTGAAGGGATGATGCGTTACCGTCGAATGGTGACCGAAACCGCCGGTTTCTATAACACTGTTGGCTTTAACGACGATACCCGTGCATTTCTGAGTATTCCGGCCCGTCACGATGTTGCCCGTCGTGTGGACTGTAACTTCCTGGCATCTCTGGTTTGTGAGCACCGCATTACCGAAGAAGAAGCCTTTGACCTGGCCCATGAACTGACCAGTGGACTGGCCAAGAAAGCCTACAGATTGTGAGCGGAAAACAAATGATTAGTAAGCATTCTCTATTAAAGAGCCATAGTGGAAAAATGGTTGCCAGAGGCTATGACGGTACCGAGCTGACCGCGGGTATTGTGCATATTGGTCTTGGGGCTTTCCATCGTGCTCATCAGGCGCTGTACACCCATGAAACCATTGCCACTACCGGTGAATTCCACTGGGGAATCTGTGCTGCCAATATTTTTGGTGGACAGGAGCTGGTTCAGGAACTGCAGGCGCAGGACAACGCTTATACCGTTACTGAGATGAACCCGGACGGTTCCCGTACGGTAAAACTGGCTGCTGCCATTGCTCAGTCACTGGCCGTAGAAGACGACCGCAGACCACTGCTGGACATTATGTCTGCAGAGACCACACGCATTGTCTCTCTGACCATTACCGAAAAGGGCTACTGCCTGAACCCGGCCACCGGCGAACTGATGGTCGATAACGCTCTGATTGCTCATGACCTGGAAAACACCCGAAATCCAAAGACGGCGCTGGGGTTGATTGTTGCCGCACTGGGGCAGCGCAAGGCAAAGGGCATGCTGCCATTCACGGTATTAAGTTGTGGCAACGTGCCGGACAACGGCAAACGTGCGCGAGCAGCGGTCATTCAGATGGCAGAAGCGATGGACGCAGACTGGCAGCCTGGATTCGTGAAGAAGTGGCCTTCCCATGCACCATGGTTGACCGCATCGTACCGGCCATGACGGAAGAAAGTTTTGCTGATGTCCAGTCTGACCTGGGCGTTGAAGACAAAGGTGCCATTGTTACCGAAGCCTACCGCCAATGGGTGATTGAAGATCACTTCACCATGGGGCGTCCTGAGTGGGACAAGGTAGACGGCGCGATGTTCGTATCCGATGTACAGCCTTACGAAGAAATGAAGCTACGCATGCTCAATGGCAGCCACTCCATTCTGGCTTACCTTGGCTACCTTGCCGGTTATGAAACCATTGATGCCTGCATGCAGGATGAACAGTTCGTGAAAGTGACCCGTCACTACATGAACAACGAAGCGGCAGTCACCCTGGAAATGCCAGAACCGACTGACTTTGCCAGCTACGCCGAGAAACTGATTGAGCGCTTTACCAACCCGGGCCTGAAACACAGAACCTGGCAGATTGCCATGGATGGATCCCAGAAGGTACCACAGCGTTGGTTGAACGCGGCAAGAACACTCCTGGCGGAAGAGAAGGCATTTACTGCCATTGCACTGGGTATTGGTGGCTGGATGCACTACGTCTCCGGCACGGATGAGCAGGGCAATGCGATTGACGTCCGTGATCCGATGGCTGAACAGCTGAAGGCCGTTGCCATTGAGCATCAGGGCAAGCCTGTGCAGCTGGTGAAGGCTTTCCTGTCACTGGATGCAGTGTTCGATTCTTCCCTGGCGGCGAATGAGCGTTTTGTAGAAGCGGTAACCCACGCCTACAACACCATTCGTGAGCAGGGTGCCAAACAGGCGGTAGCTCTGCTGGCTGAAACTATTTAAACGACATATTTTGCCTCTGTCCGCGAACAGTGAAACAGGATAGAGGCACGTTGAGAGGATTACATCATGGAACAGACTTGGCGCTGGTACGGACCCAAAGACCCGGTAACCATTCGTGACATCATGCAGACCGGTGCAACCGGTATTGTTTCCGCTCTGCACCACATTGCTAACGGTGAAGTGTGGACCGTTGAAGAGATCGAAAAGCGTAAGCGTGAAATCGAGTGGGACGAAGAAAAAGGCCGCTCAACCGGTCTGCGCTGGTCAGTGGTAGAAAGTGTACCGGTATCAGAAGACATCAAGAAGCGCACCGGAGACTATGAGCGTCACCTTAAAAACTATTGCACTACGTTGCTGAACCTGGGTGCCTGCGGTATTGATGTTGTCTGCTACAACTTTATGCCGGTTCTGGACTGGACACGGACTGATCTTTCTTTCGAAGTGAAAGACGGTAGTCGTGCGCTTCGTTTTGACCGGTATGAGTTTGCAGCTTTTGAACTGTATGTTCTCAAGCGCCCCGGTGCAGAGGTTGATTACAGTGAAGACGATCAGGCCAAGGCTAAAGAACGCTTCGCGACGATGACGGAAGATGACATCACCCGTTTGACCAAAAACCTGATTGCAGGCCTGCCGGGTGCTGAAGAAGGTTATACGCTGGAGCAGTTCCAGCAGGCACTGGACAGCTATGCCCATATTGATGCGGAAGGGCTGCGCCAGAATCTGTTCTCTTTCCTGCGTGAAGTGGTTCCTGCGGCTGAACAGGCCGGTGTGCGCCTGTGCATTCATCCGGATGATCCACCCTGGGCTATTCTGGGTCTGCCACGTATTGCCAGTACCGAAGATGATTTCATTCGTATTACTCAGGCGGTGGACAGCATTTATAACGGCATTACCTTCTGTACTGGTTCGCTCAGTCCAAGGGAAGACAATGACCTGCCGGGTATGGTGGAAAGACTGGGCAGTCGCATTCACTTCGTGCACCTGCGCAGTGTTGAGCGCGAAGACGATGGCAGCTTCTATGAAGCCAATCACCTGGAAGGCATGGCTAACCTGTACGACGTGACGCGTGCACTGATTATGGAACAGCGTCGTCGTCAGGAAGAAGGGCGGGTCGACTGTCTGATTCCCATGCGTCCGGACCACGGTCACCAGATGCTGGATGACCTTGCCAAGCAGACCAACCCCGGTTATTCCTGCATTGGCCGTATGCGTGGTCTGGCAGAACTGCGTGGTCTGATGATGGGTATTGAGCGGAGCCTGTAATGACAACCCGGAGCCTCCCTCGCCTGGCCTGCATAGGCGAATGCATGGTTGAGTTGTCTCCTGCGGACCGGGGCCTGTATAAACAGGCCTTTGCCGGGGATACCCTGAATACTGCAATCTATGCCATCCGTACTGCCGGCAAGTCCATTGATACCAGCTATATCACTGCGGTGGGTAATGACCACTTCAGTGATCGAATGATTGATTTCTTCCAGAGTGAAAACATCAATAGTCAATGGGTTGTTCGGCTGGCGGACAAGTTACCCGGTCTGTACTCCATCGAGCTGGACCAGTATGGTGAACGCAGTTTCAGCTACTGGCGTAATGACTCTGCCGCCAGGGCACTGTTCAGTCATGGCCTGAAAGAGCGTCATGTTGCAGAGCTGGCCGAGTCCTTTGACCTTTATTATCTTTCCGGCATCAGCCTGGCGATTCTGGATGATCATAGTCGCTCGCTGCTCAAGCAGGTTCTGATTCGCGCTCGTGCACGGGGTGCCAGAGTGGCTTATGACAGCAACTACCGTCCACGGCTCTGGAAATCAAAGGCAGAAGCACAGGCGGTTACCTTGGAGTTTCTGGCGCTGACGGATATTGCGCTGGTGACCTTTGATGATGAACAGTCTCTGTTTGATGACCAGTCCGTCTCTCAAACACTGTCCCGACTGTCATCCGTTGGTGAAGTGGTCATCAAGCAGGGCAGTGAGGGATGTACGATTGTACATAATCAGAACACGGTTTATGTACCAACGACACCTGTCAGTGAGGTTGTTGACACCACTTCCGCCGGTGACTCCTTTAATGGTGGTTATCTGGCCCGTCGAATGCTGGATGACTCTCCTGAAGTGGCCGCTGCGTTTGCGCATAAGCTGGCAGGGACGGTAATTCAGTATAAAGGGGCGATCATTCCCGAAGCAGTGACTTCACAGTTATTGGAAATAGAAACATCATGCTGACAGCACAGGATGTATTAAAGCGGGCTTACCCGGTCATGCCGGTGATGGTCATTGAAAGCATTGAACAGGCGCTGCCAATGGCGCAGGCGCTGTACGACGGTGGTATTTCTGTATTTGAGATTACCCTCCGCTCTGATTGTGCCATTGCTGCTATTGAGCTGATCAAAAGCAACATGCCGGACTGTCTGGTCGGCGCTGGCACGGTAATCAATATCGAGCAGTTACAGGCAGTTCACCAGGCGGGTGCTGATTTTGTGATTACACCGGGTGCAACTACTGAACTGCTGGAAACTGCCCGTGATCAAAACATTTTGCTGCTGCCGGGCGTATCCTCTGCATCGGATGCTATGCAGGCCATGGGCTTTGGCTTTAATGTCCTGAAGTTATTCCCTGCTGAGGTTGTTGGTGGTCAGTCTATGTTAAAATCCCTGGCCGGCCCATTTCCTCAGGTCAGTTTTTGTCCAACTGGTGGCATTGGTCCTGATAATTACCGGGACTACCTGGCTCTGGGCAATGTTGAGTGTGTTGGTGGTTCCTGGCTGGTACCGAAGTCAGCGGTGGAGCGTGGTAACTGGGGTGAAATTACCCGGTTAGCCAAAGAGGTTACTCTGGGCTAGCTACATTAGAGCAGTAAGTTAGAGAAAATCGGTCTTACTGCTCCTGGTGGTTACCCTGTTTACAAATCAAGTTGGAGAAAGTAAATGCTGGGCCTGGCAGAACCCAAGCGGTTATATCAGAAAATTGGTCGTGATATCCGTCAACAGATTGTTGATGGTGTCTACGAAGTAGGTAGCCGCTTGCCTGCTGAACGTGATATTGCGGAAATGCTGAATGTCAGCCGTACGATTGTCCGTGAAGCATTGATCATGCTTGAGCTGGAAGGGTTGATTGAAGTTCGCAAAGGGTCCGGTATACACGTTATTGCCAGTGAAAATACCCAGAATGCGGCCACAGCGTCCGAAAATGAAACTGCGGCTTTTAACGATGTCGGCCCATTTGAGTTACTCCAGGCCCGGCAGTTAATTGAAAGTCATATTGCCTCTTTTGCCGCCACTCAGCTGAATAAAACCAACCTCCAGAATATGCGTTCGGCGCTTGAGCTGGAAAAGCAGGAGTTGAGCCAGGGGGTGAACACCGGCAAAGGGGATGAGCTGTTTCATCTGGCAATAGCCGAAGCGACTCAGAACAGTGTGCTGGTGGCATTAACCCATCAGCTTTGGGAGATCCGCAGAAAAAGTCCCATGTGGAAACGTCTGCATGAATGGATTGATAATGTGGATTACCTGGAAGAGTGGGTTGATGATCACGACAAAATCATACATGCCCTGTCCTGTAAAAATCCTGAGGCCGCTCGAAATGCCATGTGGCAGCATCTGGAGAATGTGAAAACCACCCTGCTGCGTGTATCTGACAAAACAGAAGACTCTTTTGACCGCTTTTTGTTTGACCGAAGCCCCGCGGTTTTATAAACCACAGTTGGTTTATATCTTCAGGCAGTTTGCTTCTTTATAAATGGCCGGATGGTAAATATCTCTGGCCATATCTGAACTTAATTTTGATCAGGATGTCTCTGATGAGGATGCTTTATAGATTAAAAAGTTAGTCCAAAGCGCTTTGGAGGCCAGATTGGATAGACCATTACGCCCACCACCCGGTTTTGAACTAAATCAGAGATCAGCCTTACATTCACCATTCGGCTTTGAATCGAATCAAAGCACTTATCATGGTACTGCCCGTGCTGGTGTTGCACCTCAACATTCGATGCATCCTGTAGTTAGATATCCTAATTTTAGTGCCAGGGGGCCAATAAGGTTTAATCATAGAGCTGTCCAACCAAATCCCCACCCAGAACTTTTTGTTGTGCCTCGCACTAGGTTCTGGAACCCTTGTGCTCCAATGTGCATGCCTATGCACGCTTATCCTCCAACTAATCATGACGTCTGTAGCCGGCTCAATTTCCCCCAAATGAATGGCTATTCTGTGAATAGACTTCACCAACCGCGTCCCTTTTTTGCCTGGCCAGAAAAAGACAGTAATTTTTTTATTCAGCCGCAGGTTGGTATGAAAAGTGTTCCCTGTGAGAATGACATGCGGAGGAGGCCAACGAATATCTTGAGTCAGTCGGAACCGATTCATTTTCCACAGGCAACAGAAGTGTTATCAAAAGAAACGGATGATCGATGTTTGATGGATCCTATCCATAGAGTGATAGAAAGTCCTGGGTATCGATTTCCAATAACTGATGCTATGCTCGGATGGTATAACACTGAAGATACCTCTATATCGACAGGGTCCTCTGAAAAACTATCTGATCAAACCGGTTTATCTAAAGCTTTAAACACCTCATCAAAAGGGATCACGCCTGTCAGTGAACTTGATAATTTTGAATTACCGGATGAGCTTCCAGAAAATCATGTCAAGACAAAAACCAGTCGAAAAAAGAAAAAAAAGAAGAGTAAAACCGGTATAGACTGGAGTTTTTTCGATAGGCTTAAAGATCCTGAGAAACCACATTTCAATAGTGCCAGCGCATCTTCATCATACTGGTATCAAAAGGGAACTAATGGTCCTTTCCGTGGTGTGCAAGTGGTTAGTAGAGATTCAACAGATACAGAATTATCTTCACATGAAAAAGATAGGCCTGCAGCGCCTTTTGGTGATTACTTGTGGCATTCTGTAACAACGAATCAATCTAAAAATTTAGATAAAAATGAGGTGTGCTTAGAAAGAGATAAGCTCAATTTGGTTTGTTACAAAGAAGGCCAGGAAGCTGCATCTTTTTTTTCATTTTTGGATTACGCCAAGCATGTAAAGCATGGTTCCAGTATTAATGCCTATCACAACTTTCTTGATCATATTGATTCCTCTAACTTGCCCGGAGATTTGAAAAAATTCTTCAAACAATTCTGTGATGAATTTTTTATGCCGAGTTCTCCAACAAATGATGAACTTGGCACAATTGACTCATTTGGTATTGGGTTTATCCGCCTGATTGTTGAACGAGCTATGGAGCTGAAAGACCTGAGCAGCGCAATACGTGAATTTCAACCTAAAACCTCAAGGTAGGATGTTTATTTACGATATGCTTGTTTACCGGGTGGGTGCGGATTTCATTTTCTCCAGTGTTTTAATATATGAACTGAGTGTATTCCTCAGTTTTGATGATTCAAGATAGAGCGCATGGTTTTCTGAAGTTTCATCTTTCAGTCCTGTTTCTGCCTGGTTATGCCCTGCAAATAGGCCTTTTGTTTCTTTCTCAAGCGCTTTCTGCAAACCTTCCAGAAGATGAATGGTATCTTTGATACGGTTCGCGTGCTGTCGCTTTTCACGTTGGGCAGAAGGGTGAGCGTCCTTCAGTTGGTGAATAAGGTCAGAGGCGTAATTTACACCTTGCTTCAATGGCTTTAGTGCTTCTCTCAGATTAGCTGGTTTCTGGCTTATCAGTCTTTCCGCCAGAGGCTTTACTTCTGGGCGGGTGAAGCCTGCACTGGACAGTAGAGTCCGCTTTACGTCCTGCTGTGAGATGATACTGCGTTTTTTTACTGCAGAGCCTTGCTGGCTACTATGTCGTGGAGCGCTTTTTTCGGGACTGTCCTTGTCCATGATTTTTTAATCCTGAATCAGAGATAAAAAGGTCCTTTTGAAACTGTTTTATCGGCTATTTGCGGAATAACCAGAACGAAAAAACTTTGGTCATGGCGGGCATGACAGCCCACGTCATTAGCAATACGGTGCACATACAACTGACCAGAATGGCCAGGAAGCGGGGTACATTATCCGGTAACAGCATGGAAATTAGCGGGGGGATAAACAGAATCTGTGGATAAATTGCCAGCAGCGTTACCAGGGCCATACGGTATTTGGGTGGCTTCTGCAGGGGCGTGTCCGGTGGTTCAAACCAGAATTCGATGCCTTCAATCTTCTCTGCCTGTCTCGATTCGACCAGCTCAGGTAGCTTATCGAGCCATTGCTGACGAATTTCGGACTCTTCCCAGACCGACAGTGAGACATGATCCCGGAAACGAATCATGGCATGAACGGTATGGTCATCTTCGGTTGGAGGCTTGATGAACTGGGTTCCTTCATAGCCATCAAACTTTCTGGCGGCATCACTGATGCCTTTTACCCAGATTCGGTACTCCTCCAGCTTGCCGGGCCTTATGGTATTGGCAATCATCAGGGTGACCGGATCCGGGTTGTTAGCCATCAGTGTCCTCTCAACAGAGCCTTTTATTTCTGTCCACTATAGTACTGGATGCTTTTTTCTACCGCATCCACAACAGTCTGGTACCCTGTGCAACGACACAGGTTGCCTGCGTGCTCCCTGCGAATATCATCACGGTTGATACCGTTACTGCCACTCTGACAGCAGCCCCCGGCAGATTGAGCAAGCCCCTCTACATAAGAAGTGGTTTTCATCACCAGTCCGGGCGTACAGAAGCCGCACTGCACGGCACCGGCATCCACATAGGCCTGTTGCACCGGAGATAGCTCACCATTGACGCTTTCTCCTTCAATGGTACGTATCTCCCTGCCTTCAGCCCTGACCGCCAGGGTAATACAGCTATCAACAGGCACTTCATCAATCAGTACCGTACAGGCGCCACATTCGCCAACACCACAGCCTTCCTTGCATCCGGTCAGACCGTGATCTCTCAATGCTTCAAGCAATGACTGACGAACATCGATGACCAGTTCCACCGGTTTTCCATTCAGCTGGCATTGAATAATCTGTTTCATAGCTGGCCTCCAGCCCGAATCATGGCTTCGCTGATCACTCTGTCAGCAAGTGTACGGATAATGTGTTCGCGGAAATCCTTGCTGGCCCGCCAGGAGTTTCTGGGCGAGAGCTCTTCAAGCACCATGGAGGCAATATCTGCAATCAGTTTTCTGGAAACCGGCTGTCCAATAACTTGTTCTTCAAGCACTCGGCAGCGCTTGGGTACTGGGGCTGCGACCGTGTAGGCCAGGCGCAGGCTTTCGATGTGGTTATCTTCCAGTTTACAGGCAGCAGCACAGCCGATAGTGGCAATATCCATCGCCTTACGCATGGCGTATTTATAAAAATGACTGCCGGTATCTTGATGACTTTCAGGGTTGATGGTGAAGCGGGTCACCATCTCATCATCCTCAATATGAACTTTACCCGGGCCTGCGTAGAACTCTTCAACGGGCACTTCCCTTGTTCCCCTGTGGCTTTGCAGGGTGACTCTGGCATCAAACACCAGCAGAGGCGCAGCGCTGTCACCACTGGGTGCGCCATTGCAGATATTACCACCCAGGGTCGCCATATTACGCACCTGGGGACCTCCAATAGAGGAGGAGCCTTCCACCAGGGCGGGCAGCAGCCCATCATTCTTGAGGAAGTTAATCAGCCGGGTAAACGTGACCCCGGAGCCGATCTGAAGTTCACCATCCGGGGAGTGGGTGATCCAGGTCAGTTCGTCCAGATCATGGATATCCACGAGAGAGCCAAAACCGGATTTACCTTCCCGTAGTCTGATAAGTACATCGGTTCCCCCGGCAATCAGCTTGCTGCCGGGATTTTCCGCCAACAGGTTACAGGCGTGTTCGATACTATTGGCTCGATGATAGTGATCAATGGGAAACATGAGCAGTCTCCTGCGGTCTGTCAGAATCGAGCAATCCTGCGTCACGGAATGCAGGGAATAATGCCTTGGGAGACATGGGCAGCTGGTTCATGGCAACACCTGTCGCATCCAGAATGGCATTGCGAATGGCCGGCGCAACGGAAAGCAGAGGAGGCTCACCCAGGGACTTGTTACCAAAGGCGGCTGTCGGCTCATGGGTTTCAACAAAGTCACAGCTGATGTCTGGAGCATCCATCATGGTAGCGATTTTGTAATCCAGCAGGTTGTTGTTGTAGATCCAGCCGGTTTCCGGGTCTGCCAGCAGCTCTTCACTGAGGGCTCCGGAAATACCCATGCCGACACCACCATAAACCTGTCCAGCGGCCAGGTCAGGGTTGATGATTTTGCCAGAGTCATGAACGTTGCGAATGCCAAGGATTGATACCTGACAGAGGGCAATATCCACTTCCACTTCCACCAGGGTGCAGCCATAGGAATAGGCGTTCGTGGTCACCTTTCGGGAAACTTCAGCGGTTAACTGCTGCCCGCGGGTTTTGTGATAGTAAGCATCAAGAGCCAGCTCGTTTAAGGAGAGGCGGACAGTTTCATCACGATTGAGTACCGCATCTCCAGAGATGGTCAGCTGATCAACAGGCAGTTCAAGCATGATGCTGGCATGCTCAAGGATGCGTTGCCTGAGAAGATCACCGGTCTCTGCTACGGCCTGGCAGACAATATAGGTCTGTCTTGAGGCAAAGGAGCCAGGGTCAAAGGGCGTCGTGTCGGTATCCTGAGTGGACACCAGGCGAATGGCAGAGACAGGGATACCCAGCTTTTCTGCAGCCATCTGGGCAATAACGGTATCTGAGCCCTGGCCAATTTCAGTCGCGCCAATTTGAACGGTGACCCGACCATCCTGATTCAGAATCATCCGAGCGCCGGCAATTTCTACGGATGCAGGGTAGGTTCCACTGCCGTACGAGAAACACGCAACACCCAGTCCGCGCCGGATATTGCCGCTCTTGAATGCCTGATGTTCCTGTTTTTTCTGATCCCAGCCAAATGTCTCACGGCCTTTTTCCAGACATTCACGAATCCCGGCACTTTCAATGACCTTGCCAGTCAGAGGGTTGATATCTCCAGTCTGTGCAGCATTCTTCAAGCGAAAATCAATACTGTCCATACCAACCTTTCTGGCGGCCTCTTCCATCATGGACTCAATGGCATAAACCAGCTGGGGTGAGCCATAGCCACGCATGGCACCCGCAGAGGGCAGGTTGGAGTAGTGAGTGATTGCCTGATAAGAGAGTGCTGCATTGGGATAAAGAGGAACGACTTTGGAACCGGCCGCCTTGGCAATGGAGTGACCATGAGAGGCATAGCCCCCGGTATTGGAAGAAACATCCATGGCCAGGGCTTTGAGTGTGCCATCATTATTCACTGCACATTCCACATTCACCCGGAATGGGTGACGAATCCGTGTACTGCTCAGGCACTCCTCACGGGTCAGTTCCAGCATCACCGGAATGCCACCCAGTTTTCTGGTCAGGAAAGCAACCATCGGCTCAAGCACGACATCCTGCTTATTACCAAAGCCACCGCCAATAGCTGGCTTGATCACCTGAACAGTGCTCATGGGAATATCCAGAGCCTGACTGACAATTCGGCGGCAGATGTGGGGAATCTGTGTGGATGATATGACCACAATATGGTCAGTGTCGTCCATATAGGCCCAGGCAATGTGGTTTTCCATGTGACAGTGCTGAACCATCTGGGTCTGGAACTGCCCCGTCAGAGAGTGATCGGCTGCAGCAATAGCAGCCTGAACATCACCACATTGATAATTATGCTCGCCGACGCGGTTTCCACTGCCTTTGTGTAACTCTGTGGCCTTCTCATCCAGCGCATGATCATGATTTAGAATGGCTGGATACTCTTCATAAATGACCTTGATTTTTTTCAGTGCCTTGCTGGCCGTCAAACCATCGACCGCGACGACAATGGCAATTTCATCACCGTGGTAACGGACATAGTCTGTCAGCAGGAGACGGTCTTCCTTATCCCTTGCTGCCGGGTCGAGGTTAAAAGCATGACCGGCGGTGGCAAAGGGTATCCTGGGAATATCTGCAAAGGTGAAAACGGCTTCAACACCGGTTATGGCAAGGGCTTCAGTGGTATCAATATCAACCACCCTGCCGTGAGCTATGGTGCTGTGAAGATATTTGGCAATGCGTGTACCGGGAAGAGCCAGATCACCAGTAAAACGACAGCGGCCGGTTACCTTGGCTTTGGCATCCAGGCGCTCCTGTGAGAGTCCGACAGACATGGTTGATTCCTATTGTTTCCACAAAAGTTAGGCTCTGTTGACATCAGGTTGCAGGCTCAGCTCAAACCAGAGCGTTCGTGGCCAGGCGCAGGAGCGCAGGAATACCAACGTCTTTCAAGTTCCTGCAACGACGTCACGAGCACTCTGGTTTGAGCCCGGAGGGTGGCTCGTATAGCCGCCTTCCAGCTTCGTTGGACTGGTTTGATGTAGAACCACTACACCTGCACCAGTCCGCCTTGTGCAAGACGGCTATACGAGCCACTGAGCCTGCAACCTGATGTCAACAGAGCCTACGTGTTGACGCGTGACAAAAAAGCGCTGAACCACAAAGATCACGAAGGCCCATTTTTAAAAAGCTTCGTGCTCTTTGTGGTTCAAAAAAATGCTTGCCGAAATCACTTTTCCCAGTAACGGAAGCATTCGTTCAACGGTTGGCGATGCAGGAATTGTCCATGACCTGGCTTACCGGTAAAGTGCCCATCCCGCACAATAATTTCGCCTCTGGACAGGGTCATGATCGGATAGCCCTGCAATTTCATGCCCTCATATGGGCAGTAATCAGAGCGACCATGCATCAGTCGCTGGCTGAGTGTTACCTCTCTTTTTGGATCAATAATTACCAGATCAGCATCGGCTCCCTCTGCGATCAGGCCTTTGCGTGGGTAGAGCCCAAACAACTGGGCAGGGCGTGTACTGACCAGTTCAACAAAATGGTTGATGGAAATACGGTCTTTCATCACTCCTTCAGAGAAGAGCAGGGGTACACGGTTTTCAACGCCGGGAATACCATTTGGGCAATATTGGAAGCCATCCCGGCCCGCGCGTTTCTGTGCCATGGTGAACGCGCAATGATCGGTAGCTACCGTACTGATGGTACCGTCCATTACCCCCTGCCAGAGTTGATTCTGGTGGTAGCTGTCACGCAGGGGAGGGCTCATGATGTATTTCAACCCTTCATCATAAGGGTGTTCAGCGGCACCATTCTCACCGGTGGAGCTGTTGTATTTATTGATATCCAGTGACAGGTACTGGGGGCAGGTTTCAGCAAAGACCGCCTGTCCTCGCTGGTGTGCCTGACGGATGTATTCCAGACCAATGCCGTTGGAAAGGTGAACGATATAGATCGGTGCATCGCCTGCCAGTGTGGCGAGGTTGATCATGCGACCCACGGCTTCGGCCTCACACTCTGGTGGACGGCTCAAGGCGTGATAAATGGGGGCATTGGAACCCTGGGCGAGAACCTTTTCTTTCAGGAAGCGGATAGCTCCGTCGTTTTCAGGGTGAACGCAGGTAAGGGCATTCAGCTGGTTTAAACGTTCCAGTGCGGCAAGAACCTGACTGTCATCCAGTTTATAGCCATAGGTCAGGTAGAGTTTGAAACTGGAGATCCCTTCTTCCAGCACCATGGACTCCATTTCTTCTAGAATACTGTCGTCTATATGCTGGATGGTGCCGTGAAAACTGTAATCAATAACCGCCTTGTCACGGGCAAATGCATGGTAGCGCTCAAGCTGATGGTGCAGGGAGCATCCGGCGGGGCCAAAACCCATATGGTCAACAATCGTGGTGGTTCCACCGCAGGCTGCTGACACCGTGCCGCTGTAAAAGTCATCGCAGCTCTGGGCGATGCCAACATCGATATTCAGGTGAGTATGAACGTCAACGCCGCCAGGTATGACATAGTGACCGGCGGCGTTAATGATTTCGACAGAAGGGTCTTCGGGTAATTCAATATTCGGTGCAATACGCTCAATGATACCGTCACGGGTCAACAGGTCCGCCCGCTCACTGGTATCGGCATTCACCAGCGTTGCATTTTTTATAAGGACGTTCATGGTCCCGTACCTTTTTGTTATCAGCTCGCTCCCATGAAAAGCATGAGAGCGAGGGGTTTACTGGTTTTGCTTATTTTTCTTCCAGGTTATGCAGGTACATGCCAGGAATAGCAGCGTACATGGCAGCACACTTAACCAGATGGTCTTTCCAGGTTTTCTCGTCTGGAGCATGAGCTTCTGGCTCTTTACCAGGACCAAAACCAACAACCGGGATGCCATAACGGCCCATAATGGAAACGCCGTTGGTAGAGAAGGTCCACTTGTCCACCAGAGGCTTCTTGTCGAAGAGAAGCTCGAAGCAGTCACTGGTAACTTTGGTGACCAGGTGATCTTCTGGCAGTACCCATGCAGGGAAGTAGCACTCGGTTTCATAAACCAGACCGGTGTATGCTGGACGGTCATAGTTGTACATGGAAACCTTGGCATCCGCTGCCTGAACAGCTGGCAGTGCACGGATCTCTTCCAGAGCACCTTCCCAGGTTTCGCCCCAGGTCAGACGACGGTCGATGGAGATAGCACAGCTATCAGCAACGGCGCAGCGGCTTGGAGAGGTGAAGAACACTTCAGAAACCGTCAGTGTACCCTTGCCCAGGAACTCATCATCGCCCAGATTGTCAGCCAGTTCTTTGATCTCGTTCAGGATTGGGCCCATCTTGAAGATGGCGTTGTCACCACGCTCTGGTGCAGAGCCATGACAGCTGACACCGCTGACATCTACACGGATTTCCATACGACCGCGCTGACCGCGGTAAATGTTACAGTCAGTAGGCTCGGTGCTGACAACAAACTCAGGACGCAGTCCGGTTTCATTGATGATGTACTGCCAGCACAGACCATCGCAGTCTTCTTCCTGAACGGTACCGGTCACTACCAGTGTGTAGTCGTCTTCAAGGCCAAGGTCCTTGATGATCTTACCGGCGTAAACCATGGAAGCCATACCGCCTTCCTGGTCAGATGCGCCGCGACCACCGATGGTTTCTTCATCTTCGTAACCTTCATAAGGGTCGAAGGTCCAGTTGCTCAGGTTACCCACACCGACGGTGTCGATATGAGCGTCCATGGCAATAATGTGCTTACCATGGCCAATATAGCCGAGCACGTTACCCTGTGGATCGATGTCTACCTTATCAAAGCCAACCTTTTCCATTTCTTCCTTGATACGAAGAACCACTTTCTCTTCATCACAGGATTCACTGGGAATAGCGATCATGTCCCGCAGGAAACGGGTCATATCTGGCTTGTACTCTTCGGCTTTTTTCAGAATTTCTGCGAAGGGGATTTTCAGTTCACTGCTCATGGTTATCTATCCTTTGTTAGCGGGCAATGCAGTGAAGGATTGAACGAATGAATCCACTGCTGCACTGCCGGTTTTTTCTGTTTAAAAAATTGATTGATCAGATGCCGTATTTGCCTTCCCAGACCACGTCCTGGTAATTAACCGGGTCAGTATCACCCTCGGTATTGAACAGCAGGACAACAGAGTTCTGGTCAAGTCCCAGATCTTTCATGATGGCTTTGCCATCAGGGTGGTGTGCGATGGCGTAAAGTGTGCCGACACCAATAGCGCCGGATTCACCCGCGATAATCCGTTCATCGCCAGGCAATGGGCTGGCCTGGATGCGCATGCCCAGGGCTGCGGTACGGTCTTCTACAGACATGAAGTGACGGCTGCAGTTTCTCAGGACTTCCCAGCCCAGTGGGTTTGGCTCACCGCAGGCCAGGCCGACCATGATGGTATCCAGATCCCCGGTAACATTGACGGCAGAACCTTCGCCACTGCAGCCAGACTTATAAATACAGTCCGCTTGATGAGGTTCGGCGGTAATGCCGGTAAAGCGGTCAGCCCCAAAACGGTTGGCCAGATAACCCAGAACACCACCGGCCATGGCGCCCACACCGGCTTGCAGAATGGTGTGAGTAGGTCGATCAATGCCCATGGTCTGCATTTGCTCAACGGCTTCATCAGCCATGGTCATGTAACCCTGCATGATCCAGGTCGGGATTTCGGTATAACCTTCCCAAGCCGTGTCCTGAACCATCAGCCAGCCATTCTCGTCGGCATTCTTGCAGGCAAGGCGTACGGCATCGTCATAATTCAGGTCGGTAACAATGCATTCGGCCCCTAAACGACGAATGTTTTCTACACGCTCTTTGGCAGCACCCTTGGGCATGTAAACAACGGCATTCTGGCCAAGCTGCATGGCAGCCCAGGCCACACCTCGGCCGTGGTTTCCATCCGTTGCGGTTGCAAAGGTAATGGGCTCCTGTCCTTTCAGGCTGTCAAAGCTGAATTCTTCAAGTGGAATACCCAGTTTATTACTGACGCACTTGCCAATGGCGTAAGAGCCACCGAGCACTTTGAATGCGTTCAGGCCGAAACGATAGGATTCGTCTTTGACCAGAATTTTTTTCAGGCCAAGCTGGTGAGCCAGCTGGTCAAGAGAGCGAAGTGGTGTTGGTTCATAACCAGGAATTCGCTGGTGGAATTCACGGGCTATTCTGGCCACTTCGGTACTGAAGAGTGGTGAAGATTCACCGTTAAAGAAGCGGTTAGGCTCCTGTTTTATGGATAAGCTGAATTCTGACATGGCGTGTGCCCCCAAACACAAATGCTGGCAGCGCTCCCTGCTGCCAGTCTGGCGGTCAGGGAGCGTTTCCCGAAAAATCAGGCGTCAACGCGACGGGCGCCTTTCTTCATCAGGTTTTCCAGCACAACGTCTGGGTTGGCAAAGCGGCGGTTGAGGATCATGGAAGCAATGATGTAAGGCTTCCAGCCAGCTTCTTTGTAGGTGTCGATCAGGTACTTGTTGAATACACCTTCGGTTACTTCACCTTCCTTGCAGGAAACACCGGTGATGTCTGCAGGCAGGCAGTGCATGTAAAGCGCTTCACCATTGCGGGTATGCTTCATCATTTCTTCGGTGCAGTGCCAGTCTTTGTGCAGAGCGTTCTGAGCCAGGCATTCCTGTTCAAGGGTCTTCAGACCAGCGTGGTCGCCAGCTTTCAGCAGGTCAGTACGACGACCCATGACGTGGTAAGGTGCCCAGGACTTAGGATAAACAATATCAGCATCCTTGAAGGCTTCAGCCATGGTGCTTACCTGAGTGAAGCTGCCGCCACTTTCTGCTGCCTGGCGACCCGCAGTTTCAACGACTTCAGGAATCAGGTCATAGCCTTCTGGGTGAGCCAGAGTGACATCCATACCGAAGCGGGTCATCAGGCCGATGATGCCCTGTGGTACGGAGAGAGGCTTGCCGTAGCTTGGAGAGTAAGCCCAGGTCATGGCAATCTTCTTGCCTTTCAGATTTTCCAGACTGCCAAAATGCTCGATCAGCCATGCCAGGTCAGCCATGCTCTGGGTTGGGTGGTCGATATCGCACTGCAGGTTTACCATGCCAGGACGTTGAGCCAGAACACCGTTTTCCTTGCCGAAGTCCAGAGCTGAGCCAACTTCACGCATGTACTGGTTACCATAGCCCAGGTACATGTCATCGCGGATACCGATCACGTCAGCACAGAAAGAGATCATGTTGGCGGTTTCACGAACAGTTTCGCCGTGAGCAATCTGGGACTTGCCTTCATCCAGATCCTGGATTGCCAGACCCAGCATGTTACAGGCGGAGGTGAAGGAGAAACGGGTACGGGTAGAGTTATCACGGAACAGGGAAACACCGAGGCCGCTGTCGAAAACTTTGGTAGAGATGTTTTCGTTGCGCAGCAGGCGCAGGCCTTCTGCTACTTTCAATACCTGCTTCAATTCATCGGTAGACTGTTCCCAGGTCAGGAGAAAGTCTTTGCTATGCAGTTTGGTGTTCAGTGCCTTGATATCTTGAAGTAACTGGTCGAAATTGCTCACGGTATTTCCTTTTTTCTGAATATCAGACCCTTTGAGCGAAGACAGTGCTATCGGATCTGGGGTTGTTGTTTGACTGAGTCTGGCGCAGTTGAAGAGGCGACCCTGGTAAATCAGTCAGATGGCTAACTGGTATCTTTTAATAGCCAACTTGCGTGCCAACTTTTGTGAGGATGCTGTGAGAAAAGGAAAAACAGGGATGGAGTTCGATGTGTTCTGTTCGTTATTATCCTGCAGCCATTGATAACTGAGGGTTTTGGACGGCTGGTTAAAAAGTAAGTTAATAGAGGTGAGGCTGGCAGAAAATAAAAAAATGACTTGAAGCAAATTTTTATCAGCCCCAAAGATGCGACAGGTTCGTTTTGATCTATCAGTTTGATAATTTTAAAGTGCGTTGATAATCAAAGTGACAGTAGTTTGGTTAAATGAGGCAGGGCTTATGTCAACAAAACCTAAGGTACCTGCCAGATGTGCCAACAAGGGAGGTTGAAAAAATTACTTTTCTGGTAGCCGATGCTTGATCATCTGACCAAGAGTGAGAATGTCTTTTCGAACCTCTTTTACCTGACTCTCCACACCTTCAAGGCGTTGGTTAATGCCTCCAAGCCATTCATTAGTACTGCTGAGTCGCTCATTGTTTTCATCCAGCCGTTCATTGGCTTCGTCAAGTCGTTCATTGTTTTCACCGAGACGTTCATTCGTCTCGTTTAACCGTTCATAGGTTTCATCAACACGCTCATGGGTACCATCGACCAGTTTATTGGTTTCATCCAGCCGACCATTAATGGTGTCCAGATGCTCGCTGATATCATCCAGAATCTTATGGGTGTTATCCATTAACTCACTGGTACGCTCAAAACCGGACAATGTGGCCTGAGCCAGCTCCGAGACATCTTCCTTAACGCCGGTAACTTCAGCCTGAATCCCAGACATGTTGACTTTGACGCCAATGATTTCATGCTGGTTTTTAAGCGCGATGTGTTTGATATCCGCCATCGCTTTCACCAGGCCATGAATCGTGTTGTAGAGGGACTGGTGTTGTTTCTCCAGCATCTCAACTCTTGTTTCTAGCGACATACAGCTACCTGTCTTTTGTTGTGTTACAAAGCCTTGTGTTTAAACATTTTGTATTTAGACAGCCATAAAGCACTCGTATTAAAAATTTTTGTAAAAAAGCGAGTGCTATTTTTCAACCTGGTATTCAGGTGATGGCAGCTTTATAGATACAGCTGTGCACTGACTGCATGATCAGCATAGCAGAGCTTCAGAATGTCATCGGTTTTATTGATGAGAGAAATAAAAAGGGGGCTTTATAGTGGAATGGGGGTTTGGATTAAATTGAGTATGTCTACATGTTCTGCATGCACTGATTGAACCACGGAGATCACGAAGAGCACAAAGAAAGCGTTTGCATTTCCACTGTGAACGTTGTGACCTCCATGGTTCAAAAAGTAATCTCAAGGTGAAAGTTTCAGTATCGCTTCCAGAACCCCACCGGCAATAGCACGGGCTTTATCAGAAACGGTGGTATGATCAACACTGGCTCCTCGTGGGTCAATATCACCAATTTTGAATCCTGGAGGGACTTCAGATCCTGTGCTGATCATACCCCGAACCTTACCTCCAATCCGGGTAATCACCGGCTGGTTTCCAATCTCTGTACTGATGTTTGCAACGATCTGTCCTTCTTCAACCAGCTCACCAATGGCTACTTCTGGGATAACTTGACCGGCACAGGGGGCCCGTAATACTCGCTCTTCTGCGTAGCCCATGATAGTGCCAGGCTTTCCGGTATTGGGTTCAGCTTCTCCCTGGTAAATGACTCTGGCCAGGTTATGACCCCGGCAGGTCTCAATGACGGCATCAACATCCTGTCCCGCATTGAATCCAGGGCCAAGCGCAATGGTCACCGGTGCCATTTTCCGATGCGTCCCCAGGTTTTGCTTGGCCAGAATGCCATCAACCAGTACCGCCGGTTTAAACTGACGGAGTGTCTGGCCATCCGGATCGACCATGATCGGGATACGACCGTTATTGATAATTCTCAGTGCATCAGCAACGGACCGGGCTTTTTGTGCAGTGATGCCCTCAACGGTTATCTGACCACTTTCGTTCAATAGAGCACCAGCGAAAGAAACATTGGTACGAATCACCGTTGGTTTTGGCAGATCCAGCATGACCACTTTATAGCCACTGTTATGCAGTTTGACGGCAGTACCGGATGCCAGGTCACCAGCACCCCGGATGATCACAAGATTATCATGACCATTGGTTACAGAAGAGAGTATTGCTGGCTTCCCGCCACTTTTTCTTAATGTCTTGCCACGGGAAAGTGCCAGAATTTCTCCCATAATACTCACCGCAATTTCTTCCGGGCTTTCTGCTCCAATATCCAGACCTACCGGGGTGCGAACTTCTTGAAAACGCGCTTCGCTGATTCCGAGTTCAAGGCATTTATTATGAAGCGTTTCTACCTTGCGACGACTGGCCAGCTGACCGATATGACGGGCCGGGCTTTTGAGAATGGCTGGTAATGCGGTCGTGTCTTCATGGTTGGTTGCAATGATGACCTGTGTATTGTCTCGAATGGTCACCTGATCAATGGCATCCTGAATAGTCTCTCCCAGAATAAGCTGAGTATTGGGTGGAAACAGCTTTGCATTCAGGTTGGGTTCCCATGAGTCTACAACGGTAATCCGGTAACCCAGCTCGGATGCCAGTTTTGCCACGGCACGGTTCACATGACCCCCACCGATTAACAGCATGTCCGGGCGGATGCCCTGCACATCAATATGGACGGTCATGGTTCCACCGCAGTCCATATCCATGGCATCTTTGCCGGTTCTGGACATACTGCCTTTTACCACTCTGGAGCGACCTTCCTTCAATGCATCAATAGCTTCACTGATCACATGCCGCTCGATCATGCCGCCACCAATGGTTCCCTGGGTCCGGCCATCTTCCTGTATAAGCAGTATGGCATCATGACGGGGAGCAGACCCTTTGGTTTCTATAATTGAGGCTAAAGCAAAAGGGGTATTCTGTTCATAGAGTCGAGCCGCTTCTGCAAAAATGTTCATTGGTTTCCCCCATTATCAAATTAAATGATTATTCTCAGATGATTCAGTTTTCCAGGTGATACCCTCTACAAATGGGGCTGACTGGCTCCGGAAACTGCTAATGACATAGTGATGAAGTGGTGGTGAAAGGGATTGCACCGATGCGATAAATTCTCTGGCACATGTGCGGTCTGAAAGCTGGTCTACCTGATTGATTAGCCAGACCTTGCGTGCGCTGGCTGGTGCATTTTTGAAAAGGCCGTGCTTGTCATTAAGTAGTGGAAACAGGGTTCTGGGGGTTGGTCTTTCACCTTCAGACAACCCGGTAATATTGACGAACTGTTCCCAGCGGTGAATATTCTGTGGGCTGACAGGATTAGAGATACCATTCCAGCCGGTCACACCTATAATGATCTGGCAGTCGTCAGGCAGAACTGGTTCATCATCTCTGGGGGCTTTTAATGGCCGCTGTCTGGAACCATCGGCCTCTATAAGGATGTTGTCGTATATATCAAGTTCGATCAGTTGCTGGATATCTGCGAGAGACAGTCCCTTCAGTTTTTCAGGGTTCTCGTCTGGGAAGCCTGCTAACGTGATTGATGACGCCTTGGGTTCGATTCCTGCCTGTTCAAGAACATTACTTTCAATCAGTCGGTCTATATATTGACCAAAGCCAGTTTGAGAAGGCCGGAAAATTCGTGTCGTCGTGGTCAGCAGTACTCTGTGTCCCAACTGCTTGAACTGAAGCGCAAGGTATTCCAGGCAGCTGGTCTTTCCTCCGGCTCCGGTTGCCGCAATAATGCGGTCTTCTTCCGGGCTTATCCATGACAGGCTACCTGGAAACTTGAACATGACATTCTCCCTTGAATTGATGAGAGCTTCACTATGTCAGCGGATTTAACCAAACCTGTGGATTGTCTGATCACTGCAGCAGGGCTCTCATCACGAATGGGGCGCTGGAAAATGATGCTGCCCTTCTCCAACAGGGAAGCGAACAGAGAGTCAAATAAAGAGCTGGACGGCAGTGAAACCATTCTTGACTGCAGCATTGCCAATGCGCTCTGTTTCTGCCAACGGGTTATTCTGGTGACGGGCTACCGAGGTGAAGAAATTCACTCACGATATGAGAATCACCCCCGAATCAAGCTGGTTCACAATCAGGCGTACTCCCTTGGGCTTTTCAGTTCAATTCAAGCGGGTATCAGTCATTGTGAAACGGACTATCTGTTTATCACCCATGGTGATATGCCGCTGATTCCTCCCACCGTATTCTCCGAACTCTGGCGACAACGGGATTTTGATACCCTCTTTCCCGTCGTAAGCGCTGCTGATGAGCAACCAGGTCACCCGGTCCTTTTGCATCGCAGTGCATTTGAAGCCATCCTGAATGCTCCTCCCCAGTCCCGGATGAAATCCTTGTTACTGGCTGCTCCCCATCGTTATATCTCGGTGGGCACTGATGCCATTCATCAGGATATTGATACGCCAGAACGCTACCAGCAGCTGCAATTAGCATGACAATGATGCGCACTGGCTGTCCGTGACTTGAGTCAATAACTGGCAGTTAACCGAATTGAATATCTGTGAAAACAATTGAACTGGTTTTCAAAGCCTTTCGTTGATTAATTGAAAAGGGACTGTGTCGTATTTATCCGTTCGAAATACTGCTCTGGCTCAAGGCACTGAGCTCTTCTGAAATGGACAATAAAGGGGTAATCACACAAGAAGACCCCAAAAGATGCAGTCCTCATCCCGCTTGATGTCCATCCAGTCTACGGTGCTCCGTTTTGTACAGGTACTGTCCAGAATGTTGAATCTGGATGTGGAAGTGGTGGATGACAACCTGGTACGGATTGCCGGTACGGGTCCCTACTCCAGTAATCTTGGTCGTCCGCTGACGACGGGGACCAATGCCTTCAAGTCTGTCATCAGCACCCGTCGTCATAAAGTGATTGAGCGTTCTGGTCAGGATCCGGATGTTTGATGTGCAGCCGGCGTGTGGGTTGCAGGGAAAAAGCGTTTCTTGGTGTCCCGGTTATCTTTCACGGTGACTGTATTGGCGTGATCAGCCTTGTCTGTTTCAGCGAAGAGCAGCGGGAAAAACTGCTGGGTAACATCGACTTCTATATTGAGTCCATTGAAAACACGGCACAGCTGTTTATTGCCAAAACCATGGAGAGTATCTACCACGATAAGGTTCGCCGCAGTGAATTGATGCTCAAGGACGTCGGGGAAGATTTGGTTGAAGGGTTGCTGGAGCTGGATAGCAAGGGAGTATGTCAGCATATGAACGCAGCTGCCAGAAAGTTACTGGGTGTGGAGTCCAATAGCCGGATCAATGGTGTTCAGGTAAGGCCTTTTGGGAGAACCAGGGAAGGTAACCATCAACAGGAGGAGTTTATTATTCAGGTGGGCGAGCAGGAAAAGATACTACCCGGTCGCATGCTGATACTGGATGAGCGCCGTTTCCTTGTGCTCCGGGCACAGTTTTCTGTGCAAGGTGTAAAACCTCTTCCTGGTAATCGAACAGAAATGGTTGGGAGCTCTCCCGCCGTTAATAAGCTACGTCAACAGATTGCACGAATTGCATCCAGCCCTTCCAGTGTGCTGATCCGTGGGGAAAGCGGTTCGGGTAAAGAAGTCGTGGCGCGGATGATTCATGAGTCTGGCAACCGTGCAGACCAGCCATTTGTTGCCATTAACTGTGCAGCTATCCCTGAACAGCTTCTGGAAAGTGAACTGTTCGGCTATGCCAGAGGGGCATTTACCGGAGCATCTAACCAGGGGCGGGAAGGCCTGGTGAAAAAGGCCGATGGCGGTACGCTCTTTCTGGATGAAATTGGCGATATGCCTCTGCATCTGCAGGCAAAGTTGCTTCGAGTCTTGGATCGCAGGGAGATCATTCCGGTAGGTGCCTCCAATGTCATTCCTGTGGATATCCGGGTTATTTCAGCCACCCATCAGAATTTTGAAAGTCTGGTCAGTGCAAAAAAATTCCGGGAAGATCTGTTTTACCGCCTGAATGTGATTCCTCTGGAATTGCCACCGCTGCGTGATCGGGTTGGTGATGTTGCTTTGCTCGTTGACTTCTTTCTAAAAAAGCATGCACTGGCTCTTGGGGTAACAAAACCTGGAATAACCATGGAGGCAATGGATGTGCTGACTATGTGGTCCTGGCCTGGTAATGTTCGGGAGCTGGCGAATACTATTGAATATCTGGTGAATATGGCTGAACCTGGAGAGTCGGTCACTGTCGATTTACTGCCTGCAAATATTTGTAATAATGATATGGCCCCATTACCAATAGATGATTTGGAAAGCCATATCGATGTTGATACCCAAACATTTTCAAAGAACCAGGAAGCCTTTAATCTGGAAAGAATGGAAAAGCTCCTGGTAAGCAGGGCACTTCGTTCTTTTGGCAAAAATGAAGGAAAGCAGCGTGTGGCAGATGAGCTGGGAATAGGCATTGCCACACTGTATCGTAAGATTAAAAAATATAATCTTGATCATGAAATGAGTGAATTTTTCTAGAATAACGCTAAGGTTGTTTTGAAGAGCCTGTAAATAATTCTGTGTAAACGCCACCAAAACTATTACTCCTTGAACCGGTCAGGAAACATAATTTCAAACCGGTTCATGGCTGCTTTCCAGTTCCTGATCGGCATGGTCCATTTCTCGGAAGCTTTTTCCATGGCCAGATAGATTACCTTCATGACTGACTCATCAGTCCGAAAAATCTTCCGGTTCTTGATCGCCTTACGAATGACGC
>NZ_LUKQ02000109.1 GCF_001647025.1 Endozoicomonas atrinae | reverse complement strand
GCGTCATTCGTAAGGCGATCAAGAACCGGAAGATTTTTCGGACTGATGAGTCAGTCATGAAGGTAATCTATCTGGCCATGGAAAAAGCTTCCGAGAAATGGACCATGCCGATCAGGAACTGGAAAGCAGCCATGAACCGGTTTGAAATTATGTTTCCTGACCGGTTCAAGGAGTAATAGTTTTGGTGGCGTTTACACAGAATTATTTACAGGCTCTCACAAAGAGCACGAAGGAACACTTTTTTTCTTTGTGCTCTTTGTGCTCTTTGTGATCTCTGTGGTTCAAAAAGAATCCCGCCCCAGGGCCACGCTCCCATGAATCTGATTTTTCATCTGGATTACCCTCTGGTTACTGCTGCCACGCCAGGGCAGTGAAAGGTCTCTCTTATCCAGCTCAAAGCGCCCGTCAACCAACACATCGATGTGCTGCACAACGTCCTGTTGAGCTGTACTGAGTTCTTCCAGTGTGTAGCCAGTCCATAACCAGATATTTTTTTCCGGATATTCAGTTTTCACCCGCTCCACCAGCTTCAGCATACCGGAAAGGTTACCCGGAAACAGTGGGTCTCCACCGGAAAGCGACAGCCCATCCCGCTTGATACGGGCATCCCCCAGATCCGCAATGATCCGGTCTTCCATGGCCTGGTCAAACGGGGTTCCCTTGCCGGCATCCCAGGTCGTGGCGTTATGGCAGCCTTTGCAGAAATGCTCGCAACCGCTCACAAACAACGTACAGCGGGTGCCTTCGCCATTGACCACATCGATTGGATAGTATTGGAGATAGTTCATGCTCTTTTCTTTTCCATGGTGCCTGTTGGAGCAAAGAACAGGTGGTGATGAGGTGATGTTCTTTTGGTACCACAACACCCTAAGGGTATTGTGGTGACGTTCTTTAATACCTGACGATAACCCGTATCAGAGGTGCTTAACCCGACGAACTACTTCTTCCTGCTTACCTTTAATGAAAGGTCGGCTGTTAGGCTGGCCCAGGTAGCCACAGACGCGACGGGTTACGGACATTTTATCTGAATCCCGGTTCTTGCACTGCGGGCACTCAAAACCACGGCTGGTGGCGTTGAACTCACCTTCATAACCACAGCTGTAGCAGGAGTCATTCGGTGTATTGGTGCCGTAGTAGGGAACCTTGTCGTAGGTGTAGTCCCAAACGTTTTCCAGTGCCTTCAGGTTGTTGACCATGTTCGGGTATTCACCGTAGCAGATGAAGCCACCGCTGGCATGTTTAGGGTATACCTGCTCAAAGTCGATCTTGTCGTATGGGTTGACCTTCTTTT
This sequence comes from Endozoicomonas atrinae, assembly GCF_001647025.1. Taxonomy (GTDB): domain Bacteria; phylum Pseudomonadota; class Gammaproteobacteria; order Pseudomonadales; family Endozoicomonadaceae; genus Endozoicomonas; species Endozoicomonas atrinae. Next base: position 16,725 of record NZ_LUKQ02000109.1, on the reverse strand, counting down.
CCACATCCAGGTGGAAAGAGTTGGTGTAGTACCCTTTTTCAGTTACTCCTTCAATGACACCAAATTTCTTTCTGTCCAGTCGGCAGAAACGGTCACACAGACTTTCACTTGGGGTTGAGTAGAGGCTGAAGCCGTAGCCGGTCTCTTCTTTCCACTCATTTACCGCTGCACGCAGGGTTTCAACAATAGCAACGGCTTTCTGGCGAAGCTCCTCACTGTCATACAGATCACCAGTACCGTATAGAGCATTGATCGTCTCATGGATACCGATGTAGCCAAGGGAGATGGATGCACGACCATTTTTAAAGATTTCACTGATCTTGTCGTCTGGCTTCAGGCGAACACCACAGGCACCTTCTACGTAGAGAATAGGGGCTACCCGGGCATGAACATTATCCAGGCGCTGGATGCGGGTCATCAATGCTTCTTTGGCCAGCTGCAGACGCTGTTCCAGCAACTTATAGAAAGCCTCTTCACTGCCCTTGCTTTCAATCGCGATGCGAGGCAGGTTGAGTGAGACAACCCCCAGGTTGTTTCGGCCATCATGAATCTGCTTGCCATCTTCTTCATAAACGCCCAGGAATGAACGACAACCCATGGGGGTTTTGAAACTGCCGGTCACTTCAACCAGCTTGTCATAATTGAGAATGTCCGGGTACATCCGCTTGCTGGCACACTCCAGTGCCAGCTGTTTGATGTCGTAGTTCGGGTCTTCAGCGCTGAAGTTCACCCCTTTCTTGATGGCAAACACCAGCTTTGGAAAGACCGGCGTCTTGCAGTTTCTGCCCAGACCACGAATCCGGTTTTTCAGGATGGACTTTTGTACCAGGCGCTCTTCCCAGCTGGTTCCCAGGCCAAAACCAAAGGTGACAAACGGTGTCTGACCATTGGCAGTATGCAGGGTATTTACCTCATACTCTAAAGCCTGGTAAGCGTCGTAGCAGTCCTTCTCAGTCATTTCCATGGCGTATTCACGGGCTTTCTCTTCATCACCAATCCAGCGCATGCCCTGCTTGAGATGTTTGTCGAAGGTCTTGCGAACATAAGGTGCGTGAATACGGTCAATCTCGTTGATACTGGTGCCACCGTAGATATGGCTGGAAACCTGGGCAATAATCTGGGCGGTGATGGCTGCAGCCGTAGTGATCGACTTTGGTTTTTCAATTTCCGCATTACCCATACGGAAACCGTTGTTCATCATCCCTTCAATATCGATCAACATACAGTTGAACATGGGAAAAAAGGGCGCATAGTCCAGATCGTGGTAGTGAATCTCTCCCCGCTCATGAGCTGCGGTAATATGGGCAGGCAGAATATGTTGTTTGGCGTAGTGTTTGGCGACAACGCCAGCCAGTAAATCACGCTGTGTCGGGATAACCTGACTGTCTTTGTTCGCGTTTTCGTTCATGATCTCTTCATTATCCTGATTGATAATGCTGAGAATATCCCTGCCCATGGCATTACGGGACTCCCGCTCGATATCACGGGTCTGCCTGAACTCAATGTATTTGCGAGCCGCGTTGTGATACTCGCTGCTCATCAGCAGGTCTTCTACCTGGTTCTGAATATCGTAGATATCCACCGTTTCCTGACCAGCCACCGTATTGCCCACTTTTTTTGCGACATACTCAGCAAAGTCATTGTCTTTGATCTGAGCATCATTCAGGGCGCTGGCAACGGCTTTTACGATGCGCGGCGCATCAAAAGGCTGGCGTGAACCATCGCGTTTGATGATCTCAGTCATGGTGGGTCTCCGGGCAGATAGAGTAATTAGATATTGCGCCTTTCTGGGTGAAATATCTACAGGTAGTGGTGTGTTTGTTTGGTGAGCACTATATATAGTGTTTGTTGGCAGCTATGATCTACTAAAGTGATGTGTTCTGCAATATTGACAAAACGTAAATCTTCACGGGAAATCACGGTTTTTATTGGAAAGTCAGGAGTTACTGACAGGGAAAGTCATACATACTGTGTGGTTAAACAGCAAGGGACTGCTGGAAAAGCATTTTATAGGTATATACCGAGGTGGCTTGGTAGGCATTCATAAGTAGCTAACGGTATGGAGTTGTATCTCGCATAACACCTGCCCGGGTAGCCAGAAATATTCGATTCCACATAGCCAGCTACTTATTGATGGACACGGTTGATGATGAGATGATCTGCGCCTTTTTTAGTATCCGATGTGGAGATTGAGTTGAGCGCTAGTTCTGGAAAAGCATCCCTGGCCAATTGCGAGTTTGACCAGCAGCAGGAAAAAGTATTGTCTGCCTACCTGGCATCACGCCCTGCCGGGAAAAGTGGTCAGGTTATGACGCTGTCGGCCATCAAAGGCCTGATGTTTGCCATTGCCAACTCACCTGTTAATGTGCCGCCGGATCGCTGGATGACTCTTGCGCTGGCGACCAGAACACCAACGTTTGAATCGGCACAACAGGAAGACGATATCCGTCATATTCTGTTTAACCTGCTGGATAAAACCAGAAAGACCATCAGTGGTGGCTTTGAGGTACTTCCAGAAGAGTGCCGGGCTGAAGATGTGTATTCTTCAGAATTTTCCCGCCTTCAGGAATGGGCGATGGGTTATGGACAGGGTAGTGAACTGCTGATGGATGTCTGGACCCAGGTCCTGAAGCATCCCAAAGTTCAGCTTATGGAAGAATCCTGGTCCAGCTGCATGGTGCTTTTGAACGTCTGGAGTCGTGCAGACAGCCTTCTGGAAAAAGCCAAGAAGAAAGATGGCCCGGATGTGAATAAGATGCTCCAGGCAATGCCCGCGGTTGCCCGGGAAATGGCAGTGATGTGCCATGATATTCGTGAGATCTGGCAGAAGGCGCTGGAAAAACCGGCACCGGTCAAGGTGACTAAAGTTGGCCGCAATGATCCTTGCCCCTGCGGTAGTGGTAAAAAGCACAAGAAGTGCTGTGAAAAGGTTTAAAAGAGCCTATACCCAAAGGATTCAAGTTGCTACGCGGCGGCATAAGCGCGAAGCCCCGGGAACTTAGACAAACTAAGTGACTGGAGTGAGTGATTGCAGCCAACAAGTAGCAACTTGAAAGGCGACGGGTATATAACCACAAAGACACCAAGGCACAAAGTAGAGATATATTTATGGTAAGAACTCTGCTCTTGCCAGTCTTTTGCTCTCCTTTGTGTTCTTTGTGCCTTTGTGGTGCAAAAAAGTCTTCTATGCGCGTCCGTCTTCTCCTTCGCCCACTGTGCGCAGTCCGATTTCTGAGCGTTGAATGGTCACCCGCTCACTCGGCAGATCTGCTGGTGCTTTGTTATAAAAGTGAAGTTCCCGTTGCGGGAATGGAATGGTGATACCTTCTCGATCAAACCGGACTTTTACTTCACGGGTGATGTCCCAGTAGACATCCCAGTAGTCGTCCGTTTTTACCCAGGGACGAACCACAAAATCCACAGATGACTCGTTGAGAACATGCAGGCGAATAATATGCTCTGGTGTTTTCAGTATTTTTGGGTGGCTGCTGACAATCTCTTCAAGAATTCTTTCCACCAGTTCAACATTGTCTCCATAGGCAACCCCAAAGACCATATCGACCCGGCGGATACGTTCCGAGGTGATGTTCTTGATGGTTTCTCCCCAGATTTTGGCATTGGGCACCATAAAGACCTGGTTGTCGAAGGTGCGAATCGTGGTGTTTACCAGGCTCATCTTGCCCACTTTACCGGCAACACCGCCAGCCTCCACAAAGTCACCCACATCAAAGGGACGGTAGATCAGGATCATCATCCCGGAGGCAAAGTTGGACAGGGTGTCCTGCAGGGCAAAACCGATCACAATACCCGCAACCCCCAAACCAGTCAGTACCGGTGTTAAGTCCAGCCCTACCTGTGCCAGGGCAAACAGGAACCCGAAGATCACCACAAGGTTGCCTCCAACATTGATAAAGAACTCCTGAACCAATGTGCTGAAGCGAGCTTTCTTGTGAGTCACCGCCCGGGATATTCCCCGCCGCACCAGACGGGCTAACAGTATGGCTACTGCCATCAGGGCAGCAAACAGGAATAGGCGTGAAAGTATGCCGCCCATATTGGATTTGAACCAGTGAATCAGGTCGTCCCAGAGTCCGGCAATTACGGTACGCAGTGTCTCGAAGTTCACCACAGCTTCTGCCAGGTTACCGGTAGTCTTGAAAATCAGTTCATTGTACTGATCCACCGGCAGGCCCTGCTCTTCCATCATGAGCACTATCTGTTTCAGGTTGGCGACAGCACTGCGTACCAGGCGATCCTGAGTGGCTATTTTACTTTCCAGGGAGCTGCGGGCATCCGCAGGAAGGGACTTCAGCTCTGTCTGTAACAACTCTTTCTGGCGGGTATTATTGCGCAGATAAGTAGCCATGAACTCGGCATAGAGCGTTATCTCCTGGTCAAGCTCCTGTTGCGCGGCGGTGGTATCAACCTTCCAGCTTTTCAGTAAATTCAGGTTATCCAGCCGTTCATTCTGCAGCCAGTTTATATAGGCGTAGAAGTCATTAATGTTGAACAACACCAGTAACTGTTCATCGGCACTGGCCTTCTCATACTGTTCAAACAGTTGACGAAGGTCTGATGAGGCGGGAGCCAGTCGGGCTTCAAAAAAACGGTTTTCCGTGTTTATCACATCCTCACCCAGTCGAATGGCCTCTGGCGTATTAATGGCCTTAACCTGGTCAAGAAAACTGTTGGCCAGTCGAGTGGTGGTGCGAATGTCGGAAACGACCTGTTGTTGAATCAGGTCGCGGGTCATTTCGGATGTGGTTTTCTCCCAGTTGGCCTCCATCTGGACCACTCGCCTGCTGGTGGCTTCAATATCATTGATTACCGCAGCGTGAGTATCAATAAGTTCGGTTGGTGCTGGTGGCTGGCCAGCGGTGTTGTCGGCAAAGGTGTTGATGGAAAAAAACAGTAATATCCAGATAAGGTTTCTGAACATTGGGAGTCTCCGAAAGGAACATCAGTCTCTGTTCAATTTTAGGTGTAAAATCATGAAAATGAACAGAGATGAATTTAGTATTCCAATCATTTGAGTTTTGTTAGAAGTTAAAAACCAGACCAGTCGCAACAGTTGCAGACGTAGAATAAGGTAGGAACGTTTTTCGTCTATCAATATAGTTCAAGGTTGCGCCGACCCTAAATCCCAGGGAGTCGTTGAAATATGTAACCCATGAGGATGAAAGACTTGTTCCACTGGCATTTCGTTCATGCGACTGGTTTCCAATAAAATATTTACGGTTGCCAGAGTATTCGACCATACCTGCTTCCACCTGAATCGACATTTTTCGATTTTGCATCAGGTTGTGTTGTACGCCCAGTCTGTATGTCTTCAGCTTGTCTTGGTCAATGTGCAGAAAGTCAGCCGATGTATATGAATAGGACAGATAGATGGCTTCAAGGCCGAATGTATCTGCTATGCCTGCCTGAAGGCCAGCACCAGATAATCCAGCCCCAATATATGGACCAAACTTTACTTCGGGTGAGAGGTGAAAGGAGCTGGAATATGTAAAAGATGAACTTAATAATAAAGTTGCCAGTAACAGTTTTTTTTTCATTTCTAGTCCTTCTTGGCAGTAAAAATCCTGTTTTTATCTATTTGGTGTTCCCTGTGTTTATGCGCTTCTTGGATATTCGTTTTTATACTTTGCTTACTTTTTTTGGCGAAGTGCTTTATGGTCGGGAGCAACGACTTCAAATAGGAGTTTCTCCGGAGTAATGTACGTTTATTAACTCATTTTATATTGAGTAATAATGGTTACTTATATTTCTGCACGTTCATATAGTTATTTGGCGTATTTTTTCTCGAAAAATAGCTATTGTTGTAAGAGTTGAGTGGGTTTTGTGCTGCCTTCTTATTGATTATGAAGGTGAGCTTTATTCTTTCAATTCACTCTTGATAACGACATGGAACAGCTACCTGCATAGATTGGCGTGATTGTGAATGCACGATAACTGCTCTGATTTCACCCTGCCAGTTTTCAGGTTGCTGAAAACTGGCAGGGTGAAATCGATCTGTTCATTTCGATCTTTCTGGAATACCAAGATTAGCAGGATGGGAAGGTAAGTAGTTCGGGACATTTGAGATTGCATTTTGGGCAAAACATACTAGGTTTGTGCTGACTCGAAGGGCTTTGAGAAAGGAATGGTACTTTTGTACTTTGTTTTTACAATAGATAAATTATAAAGGGTTTAACAAATGATAACTGAAACGAATACTAACTATTCTATTGGTAGTGATTTAACCTGTGATATTGATTCATCCCGTGCTAACTCTGGTAGTTCTCAGATTCCCTCCCATGTCACACACAGGAACAGGGGAATTGAACATGCGACGCTTCCTCCATCAATGTTAAAAGAGATAACAGTAACACCTGAGCAAAATAAGGATTTTTTAAAGCGTTTTGACGAGCATAAAATGTATTGCGTTGAGTGTCATAGTAAGAAACTGCTTGAAACAGCACCTTCTCATTCACAAACCGACAGACTTGAGGAAAATCCTTTTCCTCAAGAGAGCCACAGCGTATCAAGAACTTAAATTGTCCGAATGACTCTGCAGGGATTTCCAACAGCAACGCTGTTGGCTGGAATATCTCTGTTCACCACGCTACCCGCACCGATTACACAGTTGTCGCCAATCGTAACACCCGGAAGAACGGATACATTACCGCCGATCCAGACATTACTGCCAATGGTGATGGGGGAGCCATACTCGGTTTTCTGGCGCTCAATCGGATCAATAGGGTGGGTACCGGTTGAGATCATGACATGAGGTGCAATAAGCACATTGTCCCCAATGGTGACTTTGCAGACGTCAACAATCGTCAGATTGTGGTTTGAGTAAAAGTTACTGCCTATCTCAATATTGTATCCATAATCACAAAAGAAGTTTGGCTCCATATGGGCCGTATCTTTGATAGATAACAGGTCTCTGAGAATAGCCATTCTGCCATCCAGGTCGGTTGGATCCGCCATGTTGAACCTGGCGCATAGACTTTTGGCCCGCATGCGGTCAGCCAGCAGCTCTGATTCCCAGGCATCATAAGGCATGCCTGCCAGCATTTTCTCTTTTTCAGACGTGTACAGCATGATCAGCCCGCATTTAGTTGTAACTCAGTGGATGGTTTCTCTGCAGAAGCTTCGGACAGACTCTGGACACTCAACAGGAATATCCGCTGTGGATCCAGGCCTCCCTCATCCATCAGATAATCCTTGATCTCCCGGGCACGATCTATTGCCAGTTGTCGCATGGCGTTTTCGTTAAATGGCCATTGTGCCAGTAGATGCTGGGTAATGGTGTCCGCATTAGCCCGTTCAATATTCAGTTCACTGCTTTCACTGGTCATCATTGTGCCTGCAATGTTTTGCAGCAGACGCAGGCGAGTCTCTTCATCCATGGTGGACAGGATAAGCTTTTCAGGAATCGGCTTTTTCTGCGCCTTAAGCTCTTTTATCCACAGTTGAGACAGCTCACTCTCCAGAAGTGATTTGACGACCAGAGGCCAGTCCGAATCCTTTGCTGTTTTGCCAGTAACTTCCAGTTGCAATCCCGGTCTGTCACGCAGTGCTTTGGCCAGTTTGTCCAGAGATTCAACTTGTTCTGAACGGTTGATGGAAAACTGCCCCGGTTCGAAGGTGACGAATTGCATCTCTTCAGCACTCCCGCCAACGAGGGAGGCGAGAAGATCAAAAGGGGCGGAAATAATATTGGTGATCAGATTGACCAGGGCCATGCGAATAACGGGGCCCAGTTCAAATTCCGGATTTTCCAGATCACCGGAGATCGGGAGCGTGATATCTATCTGTCCGTTGCGGTCTTTGAGCAGCGCCAGTGCCATTCTAATTGGCAGATCTACCGCTTCATTACTATCGACCCTGCTGCCCAGTATCAGTTTATCCAGCAGCATCTGGTTGGTAGCGGAAAGCTGGTGGTTTTTGATCTGGTAGTTTAAATCCAGGTGGAGCCTGCCCTTTTGGATGCTGTAGCCGGCAAAACGACCGGAATAAGGCGTTAGAGTAGTCAGTTCAACATTGGTAAACGACATTGACAGGTCAGTCATGTTCAGCGGGGAAGACGGGTTGAGAGCACCTTTTATGGTAACTGGGGCATAGCGATCGACCCGACCATCGATTTTAATCGTAGCGGGTTTTTTACTGCGGGTATCGAAGCCATCAATTTCACCATTCAGGTTAACAATCGGGGTTGCAAAACCCGGTTGGAAGGAGCGATCCGAAAAGTCCATGGCTCCATTTTCAATAGCCAGCCGGTTGATGGCCAGACTGAAGTCAGGCGTTTCTGTTCCGGTAGCAGTGGTTGTGTCTACCTCTTCTTGTTCACTGCTAATTGTATTTTCAATCGGTTTAACCAGGCTGGCCAGATTGACCTGCAGCTTTTCATCCACGGCAATGACAACCGATGGCGCAGCCAGAAGTAACTGGCCAACCTCCAGTCGATTGTCTGTCTGCTGGTAACTGAGCTTACTCAATTGAAGCTGCAGCCACTGGGCAACGGTTTCCTGAGTTCTGCTATCGTCCAGTTGCAGCTGGTTGATAGTGACATCACTGGTAAGCTGTACGCCTGATTCCGCCTGCCAGTTTATGTCTGTTCTGGTATCCAGAAGGCCGCTGGTCAAATCAACATAGGTAAAACGGTTAATAATGGGCTGGAAATCAGTCAGGTTGATGTTGTTCAGTGAAATGGATGCAGAAGCTGATGCTTCCGTAGGGATACCAGATAGTGCCAGATCGACTTTGCTGTTTACGGTAGCTTCACCATTTAATTGGGTGCTGAAATTAACGATTGAGTTTGTTTGGGGCCAGCCAAGGGACTGTCCTTGAATATTGATCTGGTCAAGTTGTAATGAAAACGGCGAATGATTATCAGTGAACTGGTAGTCAGTGAATCCAAACCTGCCATTTTCAATAGCAATCTGATTGACTGTGAATTGCAAAGAAGAAGCTGAGGCTTCCTGCTCTGTTTCGGTCGATGTGGGCTGTTCAGGGAACTCTTTCAGTAAACTTGCAAAGTTGTTCTGCCCATTTTCCGTTAAGGTGAAATCACTCTCTGGATTGTTGATCCGTATTTTATCCAGTGTCAGCTGTCGAATATTATTCTCGTTAAACAGTGCTTTTTGCAGGTCTTTCCATGAAAGATCAATGTCGGCGGAAGACAGCTTTATTGTGTCTCTGACATCAACAGCAATCAGGGATAGCTTGAGTGTCAGCGGGTTAAAGTAAACCGCACCCAGCTTCAGTTCTCTGGCAAGAAAATGGTTACCGGCCAGAACAATGCCTGCATGTATCAGTGGTGGCACAACAACAAAACCGATAATCGTGTACGCGGCCACTGCATTAATAATGTATGAAACCAGTTTCCTGATCATGGTCTGAGTCACATATAAAAATTCAGGGTGGCCAGTCCCTCTTCCTTTTCAAAGACAAGATGGATGGCAGATAAAACAGGAGAGTTTGGACGATAGGTCAAACCTGCCTGATGATATCAGGCAGCGGGAGGGATTGGTATTGCAAAAAAAACGAAACGTCAACAGACCTTAGAGGTTACTTCCGGTCAAGTTTGAAAACATGCTCGGTAATCACTTTCAACCCCTGAGCCTGTTTTCGTGGTGAGGGCTTGGTATCCCGTGTTTCGATCAGGTCAATTTCGAAATATTCACCGTAAAGCGCTTTCACTCGATCTGGTGGGATGCTGAATGGCGGCGCTGCTGCGGCAACGTCATCGTATTCAACAGTAACCAGTAGAATTTGTTCAATATCGGGTGCGATACGCAGGAGGTGTTCTACATAGGCTTCCTGCATGTCGGGGGGAAGAGCCACCAGGGCTGCCCGGTCATAAACAAATCTGGCCGGGATACTCTCTTCTGCCAGAGTAAAAAAGTCTCCCTGGATGATGGCCATACGCTCACTTGACCAGTACTCGTGTTCACCCGCCTCATGTTTCGAGTGATTGAGGTTCTGTTCCGTGAAGAACGCTTCCACAGCAATCTCACTCAACTCTGAGCCGAGGACAAAGTGCCCCTGTCTGTGCAGTTCAATCATATCCAGGCTTTTACCGCACAGAGGAACGAACACCATGTCCTTTGGGACTGCACGTATCTTGGGCCAGTGTTTAACCAGCATGGGGTTGGTCTGATCAAGATGGAAGCCAATGTTATTGTTCTCCCAATGAGACCGCCAGTTAATATCGTCCATTGCTATTGATATCCCGTTATCATGATAGGACACTGATTCAGATGCTTTTGTATTACAAATAACAACAATACCGGCTGTCAGTAGGAAGATAAATAGCTGCGTGTATTTCATGGCAGCTTTACTCTCTGAAGTCGTGCATACAAGGTAGCAGAATGCAGCTGATTCTGATTGAAGGGACGCACGGAACCGGCAAGTCAACGCTGGGCAAGGCTCTGGCTAAGAAGCTTGAGTCTATCGGTAAGGTGGTTTCACTGTACGATGAATATGATCGGTCGAACCCTGTTGATACCTGGGCCATCAATATGATGCGCAAGAGCCTTTTTGAGCAAAGGGCTTACCTGTCCGGTGAAAATGTATTTTTGCAGCATTTACATGACCCGACCGTAGATACTTCCGGCCAGTGGATGATGTTGAGTGAACAGTTGATTGAAGCTCCTGAGCAGGTTGTCATTTTTGTGGGTAAATTCTGGCAGAACTGTGTGATGCCGTGGTTCTTTCACAATATCCCGGTTGCTCAAATCCTGGCTCATCATCAGAAACTTTGTGAGTCAGTCATGGCAGCTAAACCTCTACTGGTTTTTCTTTCCTGCAGCGATACGACAGAGGGGCATAAACCACTGGTTGATCGTGGTGAACTGTTATCACCCATGCTGTTAAGCCTCTATGGCTCATCATTCTGGTCACGTAAACATGCACCTGAGGGAACAGTACAGGATAAAGGGAGGTTGTACTTACAGGCATGGCAAGCCGTGTTGAACCAGCTTTACCAGGATATTCCTTTTTCCCGACTGGAATATCCTGATGCATGGAAGCACTGGTCAGACAATGACGAGTATCAGGAAAAGATACTTTCTGAAATAACAGGGCTGATTAAAGAGTAAGGAACAAACCGGCTTAAGCTGCCGGTTGGTAAATGATGGTTTGCTGCAGCTGAGATTCAAAATGATCCCAGTCCATCGGTGAACTGCTAATAATTTCCAGCCGGCTGTCTGGGCTTTCTTCCATTTCAATAATACTGACAACCCCATCCTGCATATTAAACCCTCTTACGCCCTGATCGGTTTTTGCAACTGCCTTCAGGCGCTGAGCAGTCTGAGCGTGGATCAATGAGAACAGACGGTCAAATGAGAATGATGCACTTTCAGAAAACAGCCAGCCGCAGCTGAAATGATTCTGGCCTTTGTTCTCCTTGCGGAGAAACAGCTGGCCTTCAGGCAGTTTGAGCTCAACGGGTTCAGTGGTTTTGTCTTGCTGAGGGCTTTTGTGAGCATGATGGGCTTTAGGGTTAATGGCTACACGATCACTGTGGGGAAGGTCCAGCCATTCTACCGATAACTCACCCTGCTTGACCCAGGCAGTGACCGGGTGTGGCTCGGGGAGTTGCTTTGCAAACTGCTCAAAACGTTTTCGGTCATCTTCGCAGGATAAGTCCGTTTTGTTGGCAACCAGCACATCGGCCAGGTGAATCTGATCCCGGAAATTGTCATTCTCAAGGTATCGGTCATCTTCAAGGTTTCGTGGATCCAGAAGGCAGATACTGGCTTCCAGACTCAGAATCTCCTGATAATAATCGCCTTGGAGTGTGTTAATAATTTCCTGTGGATGCCCCAATCCTGTAGGTTCAATCAGTAGCCGGTCCGGTTTGCTGCGGGCAATCAGCATATTGAGACCAATCTGCATGGGCAGCCCTGCCACGCAGCACATACAGCCACCGGGCACTTCGCGTACTACCACATCATTTCGTGCTGAGGATCCCTGTAGAAGAGCACCATCAATACCAACTTCACCAAACTCATTCACAAGAACAGCCCAGGTTTCATCTTCGGGTTTGTGTTTCAGGAGGTGGAGAATAGCGGTGGTTTTACCGGATCCCAGAAACCCCGTGATCAAATTGGTTGGAATCTTTTTCTTCATTTCAAATACTGGCCTGAACTAATTTAAAGTACTTATGTCTAGTTTATAAGGTATGTAACACCAAGTGGTATATTTTAAGATAATTTTACCGAGGTTGTGTGAATGAATGTAGAGTCAACACCTTCAGTTTTAGTAAATTACAATAATAATACTCAGTTGCCTGTTGATTATTCAAAGCTTCAGGTGGAGAGCTTTGTGCTTTTTGCTCAAATGAAGTGCAGCCGGTGTCCAGAACCTTCTTTTTATGAGCAGATGATTCAAAGTACCTGCTGTGATTCTTTTGTGTGTGGAAACTGCTATAAAGATGCACTTTTCAACGGAAAAATTAAAGTATGCGATTGTGACCAAAGTGTGAAAATAAAAGGTGGTTTTGGTGACTATATTTTTGGTGACTATATTAAAGTCAGGAATCTCCGTGAAAATTTATGGAACTTGATCCGTGTTGATTGTCCAGTCCCCGAATGTAGGGAGTCTATTGGTCTGGACAAGGCTGAACAGCACCTGAAAATGGTGCATCAGGGGGGGCATCGTGAAATATCTGATCATGATCAAGAAAAACTGAAAACTCATTGTCGGGTGGTGAGAGCTTTAGAGAATGATCAGGTCGAACGCAGTCATGTTGAAAGTGCGTTTACAGGATCATTAAACGAATTTATTCGGCGTACAGACTGGCATAGTCCTGACTATATGATGAAGTTGAATGGGGTGCGATATTCAAAAACTGAAGTTTTTTTTCATTCCCTGAATTATGTCGGTTATGAGGAACTTGGTGGAAGTAATATGTTCGATAATATATTCAATGCCCAGGATAAAGTAATGGACTTATATAAAGGGCAACCAGTGGAGTTTTTAGTTCGAGATGTTTTTTATGCATATATAAAAATTGGTCATAATGATTGCGCCGAAAGGTTTAAATCCATGTGTGGTGTTACAGAGATGCTTCCACCTGCTGAAGAAAAACAAGTCTCTAAAGAACAAACCTCTAAAGAACAAACCTCAAGTAGCTTTGTTCCGAAGTATATTGCTGATTGGGGTAATTATCTTAAGCAGTCTTTTGATTGGCTAATGAGATAATTATTTCAAAGGCTGTGTTAAAAATACAGGCTCGATACAGAATAAATTCGAGCCTGAGTTGACAAAAATTATCAATGTTTCTTCCGTGCATCCCGAATAATATATCCGGCAACACCACCCGCAACGATAACTGTTGCCAATACGACCAGAACACCAGCAATGACCACTGTGTCGAGATACATAATCCATTCCTTTTTGTTGGTTGTTTATGAAAGATCTGTATCACATCAGGTTAAGGGGTATCCGGAAAAAATGATTGATGCAGATCAATCAGGCGGGCTTCAGGAAGCCTGCCTGATAATCTCAGCTGCTGCATTGGCGAGCACTTCACATCCAGTGACCAGATCTTCTTCGCTGGTGTCTTCATCAAAACTGTGGCTGATTCCTCCAATACTGGGAACCAGCAGCATTCCTGACGGCATGATATGAGAAAAAAGTCCTGTGTCGTGTATTGCACCGCTGGACATGACCTGCCAGTGATTTGGGCAGTGCTGTTGGGCTATATGACAAAGCACTTCCTGCACTTTCCCATCCAGACGAACAGGAGCGATATCTGTTTCTTTTTCAATCTGTATATCAACTTTAAGATCCTTCTGCAGGGCTTTTGCCATTTGCCATAGTGCCTGCTCCATCCGATCCAGCTGAGCGGGTGAAGGGTCTCTGAATTGAAGGGTCATTGTGGCTTTTCCAGGAATAACCGATAGAACGCCCGGATCAAATTCCGCATGCCCAATGGTCCAGACCGATTGTTTCGTCCCTGTCTGACGGAATCGGCGATTGAGAATGGTGGCAAACTCCATCATGGCCATACCGGCATCCCGTCGCATGGCCATTGGAGTGGAACCAGCATGGTTGCTCTCACCAAAGAAAGAAATTTCAAATTCACGACAGCCGGATATCTGGTTAACAATCCCAATCTGCTTTTGCGAGATATCCAGTCTTGGCCCCTGTTCAATATGAGTGCTCAGGTAGGCAAGGTAGCGTTCGGGGTCATATTGTTCGCTGATGCCATTGAGGCCCGAAGCATTTAAGGCATCCTTTAACCGGAGCCCATCAGCACGAATGGCTGTGTTAATAACCTGTGGAGGTAACTGACCAAGAAACCCCTTGCAGCCAAGAAAGTCGTGGAATGTGTTTTCTTCGTCAGCCCAGGATGCAATGTCCACGGACATATGGCAGGTATCCGGATTCTCTGCAAGGGACCGATAAACCTCAAGAGCGCAGATAACACCATAAGCACCATCCAGCCAGCCCCCAATGGGTTGAGTGTCAGTGTGAGAACCCATCAATAAGGTTCTGGAAGACTTTCCGGAATAACCGATCACATTGCCAAGGCCATCGATCTGGGCATCCAGCCCGGAACTGGTCATTTGTTCCTGTAACCACTGTCTCGACTCCATATCCGCCCGAGAGTACATTTGACGAATAACACCGGTCTTGTACTGGCCGAATTTCCTGAGTTCATAGAGGTCATTCAGCAGACGGTCTGGATTAATGGATACTGACTTCATTGTTTTTATACCGCCCTGACTGAAAAAGACCCTGGGGAAATGTATGACAGTTCGACGCACTCAGCGACATTCTATGCTGGCAGAATTTGCAGGTGTTGAGTTGGGTCAATGGAGAGAGAGGTGACGGGGGAATACAGGTGAAGCAGCAGGCGAAATGTTGCCTGCTGCAGGAGGCGAATTACAAGGTATCAGACTGAAGAGTCTGCTGACTGCAGCCAAAGATATTTCGGTAGAGTATTCCAAAGGCAATCGTGGACATGGGGACCGTCCAGATCAGTCCGAGGCCGAGTGGAATCATGGCGATGGCATTGATCAGAATAATCAGCAGAGTGAGCCCGAAGACCGAGAACCAGCGCTTGGTAACGGCTTTTCGGGAGGTCTCCAATGCTTCCCAGATCCCCATCTTCTTGTCTGCCACTAGGGGGATGGCCAGCATATAGGCAATAGAAAGGTAGATGCCGGGGATAATCAGCAGTACGAAGCCGATCAGAATAAGAATCGACATCAGCAGGTATAAGCCAAACAGCGGCAGGGTAACATTGAAGTAGTCAAGAACCTGGCCTGCCCGGATAGGGGCGTTGACCGAACGCCGAAGGCCTATCATATATACACCTGCCCACAGTGGTGTGGTAATGGCCATCATGGCCAGTTGAATAATGATCTCTAGAAATACACCTTCAGGCACAATGAGGGCAGGGATAGCTGCTGCTATGGCCAGCAATATAACAATGCCAAAATAGATAGCCATGGCCAAATGGATTGTCCACTTTGCGCCACCGGTTTTATCCCAGGCTTCGCTGAGAATGCTCCCGATAGAGACCTGGTAGTTCCCGGATCGTGCTTTTTCTATTGATCCCCTCTCCTCCAGTGGGGGTTCAGGAGGTTGATTTTCACCGGTGGATGACATGTGCACTCCTTATACATTTATTATGGTGGGGCAATAAATAATTACTAGCTCCCTATCAGACAATGAATGGATGATTTATTCAATAGTTCCTTTAGATTTTCACTGCTGGCTGTTCATTCTTAATAAAAGAACGTATTGATGGAATTGATAATATATCGTGGCTCTTTGATATCTGTCTGAATTTGTCAGGTAGCTAACCTGATAGATTCAAAATATTGCTTGCTCCTTGTTCATAGGCTCTCATCAGCTGATCCTTGGTTGTACCCGGTCAAGTAGACAGGAGAAATGTGTTCATATGGCATCTACTTCATAAGTAGAGCTTTAAATTCACCTCTATTTAATAAGAGGTGGTTACTTTCAATGGCTGATTGACTGCAACCAAATGATATAAACGTTCATTCCTCCACCCTGTCTCAGACGTGCAAATTGATGTGATTCCATTTTGAGTTTTTAACCGCAAGGGTATTAGCCCAGAAAGCCCCGACAGTTGCAGGAGAAATGTCTCCACTGCTTCCAATAAATTCCTTGTACCCTTCAAGGGCTCCACGATAAGCTTCAGCAACGGCTGCACCAAGGCATAGTCGACATAAAGCGAGGGAGTCCTGTTTTTCACCAAAGGCCCTGTCCCATAGCGTATCGACACTGTCATGACTTGACTCTGGATGGAGATTTGAAGTCATTGCATGTCTATCCATTAACCCTTTTAAGCTACGGATTTTAGCTTTCCTGGCTTCAGTGTCCATGCTCATGAGTTTACGTGCGTTTTCTACCGTTCTGTCGGAGAGTTCACACAGAAGTGGAGTCGCTGCATATGACGTTTTATAAAATTTATACAATGCTTCAGGAGTATGGTCAGGGGATTGAAAGGTTTCCATTAATGCCACTGGCCATCCAGAATGAGCCTGTAAATAATTCTGTGTAAACGCCACCAAAACTATTACTCCTTGAACCGGTCAGGAAACATAATTTCAAACCGGTTCATGGCTGCTTTCCAGTTCCTGATCGGCATGGTCCATTTCTCGGAAGCTTTTTCCATGGCCAGATAGATTACCTTCATGACTGACTCATCAGTCCGAAAAATCTTCCGGTTCTTGATCGCCTTACGAATGACGC
>NZ_LUKQ02000108.1 GCF_001647025.1 Endozoicomonas atrinae | reverse complement strand
GAAAATCAACATCATTAAAACCTTCGGGTAGCTGTGGTCGACGAGACATCTGTTCTAGATAATGCATGGTAATGATGCCTAAGCATAGTTGGCGGCAGCTTAAGGATTTAGAAAATGCGATTGGTATAATGAGGCGAGGCAAAAGGCTAAATGCTTGTGTTGAGGGAGATGAAACTGCTGGCATTTAAGTTAGCTCATTCAGATTTTATTTGTAAATCCTAGCTTCGACTTGAAGCCTTCTGGCAAGTTCAAATTAAATAAAAATATTAGCAGCTTTTGGTATTAAAATAATTGAACTTATAATCTGTACTTTAATTTTATCCAAGCCAAGAGTAACTCAAATTTTTACAGGGTGTGCTTCTCTAGAGCGGCTTCTTAGAAGAAGCCGCTCTAACTGGATAAATAACAGTATAAAGGTTGCCAATTATCCAAAAATAGATAGCGTTGCCTGCAGAATAATCAGGTTCACAATATCAATAAAGAAGGCGCCCACAATAGGCACCACCATAAAACCCTGAGGGGAAGGGCCAAAGCGATTAACCACTGAGCCCATGTTCATCACCGCTGTTGGAGTTGCGCCCAGTCCAAAACCACAGTGGCCACTGGAAATAACGGCAGCATCGTAGTCTTTTCCCATCACCCTGAAGGTGACAACGTAAGCAAATATTGCCAGCATGGCGGACTGCACCATCAGAATGATCAGGAAAGGTATCGCCAGATCAAGAATGTTCCAGAGCTTTAAGCTCATCAGGGCCATGGCAAGAAATAGAGCCAGTGAAACGGTACCCAGGACATCAATGGTTTCAATATCCAGCTTTTTCACCTTGGTGACTTCCAGAGTGTTGGTAATAAGGACACCAATAAACAATGCATAGACAAAATCAGGAATCATCAGCCATTTGATCTCAAAACCATTGACCCAGATTTCCAGATATTTGGCACCGGTCACACAGATCAGAATCATGAACAGTGACTCAATCATCTTTTTTGAGGTAACACTGTCTTCTTCATTCTCGTTGTACGTTACCAGCTCAGGAAACTGATCGTGGGTTCTGTTGCTATTGCCGTATTGGGATTTCAGGCCATTTTTATCCACCAGTCTCTGGGCTACCGGGCTACCAATAATACCACCCATAATCAGGCCAAAGGTTGCTGATGCCATGGCAATTTCCAGTACATTGTTCATGCCGTAGACATTCCTGGAATGTCTGAGACCAGGCTGCACCGGTTCCATGTCCACCGGAAAGCGTAATGGAACCGGCAATCAATCCCATAAGAGGATCAAGTCCCAGCATGGTAGCCAATGACATGCCTATGCCGTTTTGCAACACGATGTAGGCTGATGCTACACCGAGGAAAACCAGTACCTTAGCCCCTCCCTTAATGAGCTGGGTATAGCTGGCGGCCAGACCAACCGTCGCAAAGAACATCAGCATGAAGGTGTCCTGCAAGGGCAGGTGGAACTCAACTTCGGTACCGTTGAAATGGAGCCATGCAATAGCCGCTGCAACGATCAGCCCACCAACAATGGGCTCAGGAATATTGAACTTCTTCAATACAGGAATTCGGGCATTGATAAAATGCCCCAGGAACAGCACAAATATGGCAATGAGAAACGACTCAAGAGCGCCAACAGTCAATAGTTGATTCATAAACCCTCAGAATAAAAGTGATCAGTCGCAGATACAGGCAAAGCGTCTATCCAATTTGCTATAACCCAGTCCGGTTTCTTTTATCACTTCTATCCGGGTGGGAATCCGTTCTTTCAGGGACTCGATATGGGAGATGATACCAACCATCTTCCCACTGGCATTCAGGCTATCCAAGGCGCTGAGTGCGGTTTCCAGTGTTTCCTGATCCAGTGTACCAAACCCTTCGTCGAGAAACAGCGAGTCGATACGGGTTTTGTGACTGACCAGGTCCGAAAGCCCCAGTGCCAGTGCCAGACTGACCAGGAAGCTTTCGCCACCAGACAGGGTTTTGATGTCCCGTGCTGTGTCACCCTGCCAGGTATCCAGAACTTCAAGGCTGAGTTCATCGTTGCTCTTTCTATTGAGCAGATAGCGGGCATGGAGCTGTTCAAGCTGTCGGTTGGCTAGAAGAATCAGATGATCCAGCGTCAGACCCTGGGCAAATTTACGGAACTTGTCACCTTTACTGGAGCCAATCAGGCCACTGAGTTGAGCCCAAACCTGGTATTGATGCTCTTGTGCTGCAATAGCCTTGAAGAGGTTTGCCTGGCCAAGACGTTTTTCTTCGTCGTCTTTCAGTGCCTGAGTAATTTCGCCCTGTCGTTGATTGATTAAACGAATATGATTGTCCAACTCGGTCAGTTTTTCAGTTAATTCATCTAATGACAGTTTAGTCGCTGGTTGTTCAATATGTGCTTTCAGGTTGGCTTCAGCCGAGGCAACCTTACCTTTTGCCTCATGTAACTGCTGTTCAAGACATTGCTTGAGTTCTGTCAGCGTCTTTCTTTCTTCTTTATCCAGCAACGCTTTCTGGAAATGTTCACTGTCCTGGAATGGACTGTCATTTAATAATGTCTGCCACGTATTCTCTGCGACTTTCAGCCCTTCGCTCAACGCTTCCTGTTCAATGGTCTGCTGACGAATGATTCCGGTCAGCTCACCCAGTTGTTCATCAATCGCTTTCAACTGGCTCTGGCTTTGCTGGTAGTGTGCCTTGGCTTCAACAACCAGTGACTTGAGTCGCTGTCGCTCCTCATTCACTATTTTCTGGCCAAACAGTTCGTGCCGTTTCTGTTGCTGGTGTTGTAACTGAGCGTTGGTGTTATCCAGGGCTTTCTGAAATTCACGAACGAGCTCGTCGGCTTTTTGCTGATTTTGATGCTTATTACTGAGCTGCAGGGTAGCGGCCTGAATTTTTTCACTCAGTACTTTTTGCTCAGTTGTGATGTTTTGCCATTGCTGCCAGTTTTTTTCCTGCTGACTCAGCCATGTTGGCTGCTCTGAAAGGACTGGTGCCTGAAGATGCAGCTCATGTTGAATTCTGATCCTGATCTTTTCTTCCAAAATCTGGCTTGTGTGTTTGCTCTGCTCAAGCTGTTGGCGTTTATCGGACAGCTGCTGGTCAGTCTGGTTTTTCTGATGCTGGTTTACATCCCGTCGATGGTTGTGCTGGGTAATGTCTTTATTGAGTTGATCCAGCTGCTGCTGCTCAAGTTGAATACTGCGATTGAACTGACTCAATTCTTCCAGCTGCTTTTTTCGGGTCTCTCCACTTTCTGTAAACCGTTTAAAGAGGCTCTGATATTCTTCCGTGTTGTTTATCGAGAATGTAAGAGACAGTGCATTGCTGGTAGCGGACCAGTCTGATGTAACCTGAGAAATCTGATTCTGCAGCCTGTTAATGGTCTGTTCTGAAGATTCCAGCTGTGCCTGTATACGCGCAGCCTCTTTGCTCAGCTTCTCTCCTTTAGTCTTTAGCTGCTCCAGCGTTTGCTGTCTGGTTTTTAACCGTTGCTCGGTGTCTGAAATATTCAGCTGCTGATAATGCTCAATCGCTGGATGTTCTTTAGCACCGCAAAGAGGGCAGGCTTCTCCCGCCTGTAGTTTATTCCGATAGTCCTTAAGGCTGGTGATCTGCCGCTCCTGAGTCAGCAGCTGTTCCAGATCATGACAGTGCTGCTTGGCATTCCTGTACTCGGCTCTCAGCCCTTCAATTTTGTTAGTGTGCTGCGCTAGCGATTGCTGCAGGTTGATATGGAGGTCCTGCTCTTTCTGTAAATCACCGGTGCAGTTTACAAATTGCTGGTTAAGGTTATTCAGGTGCAGCCATAGTGGGTTCTGGTCATTCCACTGTTGATGAGCTGCCTGAAGCTGCTCTTCTTCCTGACCATTTAATATGGCTGCTTTGTTCTCAAGCAGCGTTTTATTCTTGATGGAGCGTTGCTCGATTGCTCTGGTCAGCGACTGAATGTGGTCTTCCAGCTTCTGATGTTGAGCGTTTAGGTTTTGGCTCTCCTGCTCCAACGTATGAATGGCTTGAATATATTGTTGTTCACTCTGGCTGGCTGTCTCCCGCTGCTCAAACAGGGTTTGTAATACCGGCAGCTGTTCTCCCAGCTTTTGCTGGTGTGTATTTTGGTCCAGGTAATGGTTAGCCACCTGAAGCTGGTCATTCAGTTGCTGCTGGGACTGCTGGTCATCAGCAATGCTTTTTTTCAGTACTTCCTGCTCATGTTCAGCCGCACGCAGCTTGCCTTTGATGGTCTGTTGCTCGTTAGAAAGCCTCTGTATGTCGGAGTCCAGAGGGATGATTTGCTCTACCAGCAGAGATTCAGTCTGCTCCTGTTCCTGTTGATGGCTTTCCCAGGCACTTAACTGAATCTGATACTGCTTCTGGGCTGTTTCTGCCTTTTCAGCTGTGGTCAGTTTTTTCTGTTGATGATCAGCCAGTGTCTTTTGTATCAGTTGATGTTTTTGCTTACATTCGTTCAATCGTTCCCAGTCCGGCAGAAGCTCCATAGCGGGGAGGGACTGCTCAAGACGATTTAATTGCTCGCTGTGTTCTGCGCCCTGTTGAATGGCAAGGTTCAATGACTCCCGGGCTTTAACCTGTTCCTGTTCTCTACTGGTCAGCTCTTCCAGCCAGCGCTTCTGATGGGTAAAGGAAAGTCGTTCGTTGCTGGTTTCCTGTTGCTGTTCTGTCAGCTGATTCTGTTCTTCTTTTAGCTCTGAAAGTCGATCGTCGTTCAGTAGAGCGATACCACCCGCTCTGGCTTTTAGCAGGCTGAGATTTTGCTCTTCGGTACGCATGCGCTCAAAGACCCGTCGTGAGATCTCTCCATAGATCTCAGTACCTGTCAGCTCTTCCAGCAGTTCTGCCCGGTCATTGGCGCTGGCTTCCAGAAAAGCAGCAAAGCCACCCTGGGCGAGCATCATGGATTTGGTGAAACGCCCGAAGTCCAGCCCGGTCAGCTCACTGACTTTTTTCAATTTATCGTTAATACGGGTGGTAATAATCGTACCGTCACTGTCGGCCAGCTCGACCTGTGGAGCCTGTAACTTGCCATCTGCCTTTCCCCTAGCTCTGCGTTGCGACCAGAAGGCACGATAGGCTTTGCCTTTCACTTCAAACTCAACTTCTGAGAGAGACTCAGAGGTGTGCCGTGTCATCAGTTCGTTATCGGATGCTGAGATCGTGGTCAGGCGTGGAGTCTGATGGTAAAGGGCAAGGCAGATGGCATCCAGCAGCGTGGTTTTTCCGGCACCGGTAGGGCCGGTAATGGCAAACAAACCACTGTTGGTAAAAGGTTCCTTCTGGAAGTCTATTTTCCACTCGCCCCTGAGGGAATTAATATTTTTCAGGCGCAGACTGAGGATTTTCATCAGGCATTGTCCTCCTGATCATGCTGCGCCAGCAGGGGAGGTTCTTTATCGGCTTCAAACACGTTTTCGAGTACTTCCTGAAAGGCGCTGGTCAGCTGCTGTAACTGTTCGTCCGTAAGCTCTTCCTGTTGAAGCCGTTGCTGGAATACGTCTTCAACATTCAACTCAGCCAGACTCTCCTGGTCAGCAACCGTTAATGATGCTGCTGTCTTTTCCCGTTTTCTTCTTACTCTCAGCAGTTCAAATGAAGACAGCCCCTCTCTGGCAAGAATCAGCTGTTCGACCCGGCTTTGCAGGTCATGAAGGTAAGCTTCGGTGGTGATTTCAATCTCCAGCCATGGGTTGAGCTCAGACTGATGTTTCTCGCCTGTCAGTGTGGCCAGTTGTTGATCAATACTGTCCAGCGAGCCTTTAAGGCTGATCAGTGGTCTGAAGACAGGCACCATAACGGACTCAATTTTATTCAGCTCATTTTTCTTGAAGTCGACAATAATGACTTGCTTGTCGGTGCCGGCTTCATCAAAACTCAGCGGGATAGGTGAGCCTGAATAGCGGATATGCTCCTGCTTTGCCACGATTTGAGGTCGATGCAGGTGGCCGAGTGCAATGTAGTGAGCTTTGGGAAAAGCGGATACCGGAAATGCCGACAGGGTCCCGATATAAATCTCACGAACAGATTCGGTCAGCTGTCCGCCTACTGTCGTTAAATGCCCCGTCGCAATAATGGGAAGCTGGTCTCCTGCCAGTTTTTCAGCTTCTGTGTATATTGCCTGATAGTGAGCAGCAATTGCCTGTTGAAGAGCCTGCTGTTTGTCTTCACCCGACTCTCCAGCCTGACTTTCCAGAACATCCCGGGGGCGGACGAAGGGAATAGCACAGATGGCGGCACCAGGATCGCCCTGACTGTTTTTCAAAACCAGAACCTGGTCTTGCGATTCTTTACTGACGCCACCAACCACAAACGTATTCAGGCAGGCCAGCAGCTCTTTTGATTCATTCAGTGTGGCCACTGAGTCATGGTTACCGCCAATCACCACGAGCTGCTGACAGGGCGTATTTTGCAGGCTGACGATAAAACGGCTGTACAGTCTTCGTGCATAGCTCGGTGGTGTACCGGTATCAAAGATATCACCGGCAATAATCAGGGCATCAATATGCTGCTCTTTCACCAGCTCGATCAGCCAGTCCAGAAAGGCCTGATGTTCTGACTCACGACTTTTGCCCATAAAGTGCTGGCCAAGGTGCCAGTCAGATGTGTGAAGAATGCGCATGATGACCTGAGCTTCAGGAAGCTTGTGAAAAATGAGAAAGGGAAACTACACCAGAAGTAGACTGTGGCCAATGATCTGAGTCCGGTTATGGGTTATGCAGCTCATAATGCTTCAGAATTTGTGATTTACCCTGCCCGGATGTGTACACCTCTCTTATGAATTGGAAGCCACACTTCTGGATAACACTGCCGGATGCCTGATTCTCAACAAGGTGACGGGCGTAGATCATTGGAAGCTTGAGCTCACTGAAGCAAAATCTGAGGAATGGCTTTGCTGCTTCAGTGCAGTAACCTTTTCCCCAGTAAGGTACACCAAGCCAGTAACCCAGGTTGGCATCATGACCGGTTATTTCCGTCAGGCTGATAGCTCCAGCCAGTTCACCCGAATTCAGGATGGTTATCGCGTAGACCAGAGCATGTCCTTCTTTCATTTCCCGACGGTGTTCTCGAATCCATGACTCAGCCATCCCATCCAGATAAGGGTAGGGGATATTGGCTGTCATTTCTGATACTCGCTGGTCTCCCGCAAGAGCCTGTATGCGGCAGGCATCTTCAAGGATAAATGGCCTCAATATCAGCCTTTGTGTTGTTATATTTCTGAGCATGGGATCAGTAAGTACGATCTTTGAATATTTCTTTTTACCCGATTCTGGATGTTTTGTCCGAAGTATTTTTTGCAGGGGGCATTTTTGCAGATCATCACTGTCTTACGCGGGCCCTGGCCAGAAAAAAGGGTTATGTATCACACCCCATACATGGCTATCCGGATCACTGAAGTAGGCGGTATAGCCTCCCCAGTCAGCCTGATCGGGTTGCCTGAGTTTTTTTGCACCGGCACTTATGACCATTTGAAAAATAGTTTCAACCTCCGCAGGTGTTTTAACATTATGGTAGATAGTAACTCCGTTGAATTCAGACTGGAGAGGTGTTGCTCTGATACCTGCATCAGCAGCCAATAACTGAATGGGATAAATACTCAGCCAGGTCCCTGACAGTTCAAAGAAAGCGACCTCTTCATTTCCCTCATAATCATAACGCGGAAAGCACAAACCGTTTTTATAGAAAACAAGTGAGACTTTGAAGTTATGAACGCCCAACGTAATCATATTGATGCAGGGATTCATCACTGGCTCCAGCTGTTTACAGGCAAATAATGAAGATAGCCGTGTTCTACTTTTGCTTCAGGAATTATTTATACCTTCAAGCTGGCATTATGAACTCAGTCCCAATGGCTGAGATAGAAAGGATGTACCAGCCAGAAACTAAGTAGCTGGCCATATGGAATCGAATATTTCTGGGTGAGTGGATAGTTACTTATATACCGGATAGATAAGCTCTTTCTAAAAAGATTCCGAAACATCATCGTCCCAGTGTACTGAATTCACCACCCAGATATTTTCTGGTTTGTAAAAAATACAGATAAAGCGCAATGCATGGTTTTCAAATTTGCGCATAAAAGTATGTCTCAGAAAACTGTTGCCCAGGCGTTCAGTTGAAATAAAGTCTATTCCTACTGGTTTACCATAACGGTATCCAATGCTGCTGAGCTGTGAGTCGGTTTGATATACCAGGTTTGTGATCTCATGTTTTGGCAGAAGCCAGTGTTTTGCCAGAACCTCAAATGAGTCAGTGGCTTTACCTGGGCCGAATAAACTGACGGACTTTTCGCATAACGCAAATGTATCTTCTTCAGATGTCAGTGATGCGGCAGAGAGGTTGATGGAAAATGCCAGCAATATCAGTGGTAATAAACGGTACTCCATACCTACAGCTCCATTGATTGATATTACTTTGAGCTTATTACACCAAATGCCTTTCAATGTTTTATTTCAAAGCGTCAAATAATTAGCGCTCACCTTGTCAGATATAAGTAGCTGGCCATATGGAATCGAATATTTCTGGGTAACTAACCACTTACTCAGAAAATATGATTTCTTATGGTTAGTTACTTATGCCTCAGTCAGTTTATGGCATTTAAAAACAATGGATTAGTCAGGGCTCAATTAGACATGTGATCAATTGCTCTCATGGCTGATTGGGCCCGCCAAGGGGGCTGCCCAAGAATAGCTCCCAATAGAGCTGAAGTAATTAGCTCATATAGTGTTCACCGGCTGCGACAACAAAAGCCATTTCTACCAGGTATTCCGGATCTGCCAGTTCGGCTTTTACACATGCTCTGCTTGGTGCACAACCTTCGGGGAACCATGCATCCCAGACCTCATTCAATGCTGGTAAATTGGCAAAGTCAGTGAGGTAGATTGTCACGGATAATACGCGTGACCGGTCGCTTTCAATTTTCTTCAGAGCCTGTTCGGCCTGATTAAAAATTTGATTTACCTGCCCTTTTATATCTTCAGTGGTGTCCGTATCGGCAACTTCAACAAAATGAGCGATGCCATTGAAGACAGTAATATCTGACCAGCGCTTACAAGGATTAATACGGTGAATTTGCACTACTTATTGCCTTTTCAGAACCTGAACCCAGTAAAATAATGTGCTGTATAGCCAGCAGGGGCTATACAGATTAAAGGATTATAGAGTGAGAGCCAGATTTTAAGAATGGGTCTATGCAGGAGCAGAACCCCCTAGTCATAAATTCCCCACATTATCCCGGTTCCAAGTTGTTCAAGCTCTTTAACCCGTCGAATGGTCATCACAGCCTGACAATGGGATGTCCATTTTTCATAGGCCACACCAACGTAGTATGTTTTTACCAGGTTGCACTGTGCCTCTTTCATGCTTTCCCAGGCCAGCTGCATATCCTCAAGGTATTTCTTCTGTTCTTTATCTGCATGTTTAATCAGATCGTTGTAGACATTATCCAACGCTTCTGTGGCCTTTTTTAAGGTAATCATATTGCAGTTAACGACATTGGATTCTGCATGCTCCCTTATCTCAGTACAGTCAGCCTGATAGCCCTCAAAGTAACCACCGGTTGGATCATCAGCAAATGCAATGGTGGAAAGGAAAGGCAATGCCACTATCCAGATAATGATATTTATGGTTTGGGTCATATTCATAGCGTTAAGCTGCCTTTGATATGGCTACAGCAAAGAAATATAGCGACTCTTCTGACATGCTGTGTCTTATTTCACCTCAGTTACCAGTGCACGAAGCGTTTGTTGAATATGAATGTACTAGACTGAAATCGCCTGTATTGAAGAGGTGTGGGTTGGATGTCTGGGGTATCGGATGAAACACGGAAAACACTGGTGCTTACCGGCGCGAGCAGGGGGATCGGTCATGCGACGGTTAAAACCTTTTCAGCAGCTGGCTGGCGCGTCATTACCTGCTCCCGGCATGACTTCCCAGAAGAATGTCCCTGGGCATCAGGGCCTGAGAATCATATCAACCTGGATCTCGCTTCAGAAAAGAGTGTAGAGATGGGTATTTCAAAAATGAAAGAGCTGCTTGGCCAGAGCGCTCTCAATGCTCTGGTTAATAATGCCGCTATTTCCCCGAAGAGTGCCAAAGGAAGGCGGCTTGGTTTTGTGGAAACCGAACTGGCTCTCTGGCATCAGGTTTTTCAGGTTAATTTTTTCGCTCCACTGCTGCTTGCAAAAGGACTGCTTGAACATCTGGCAATGGCTCAAGGCTCCATCATAAATGTCACATCGATTGCTGGAACCCGTGTTCACCAGTTTGCTGGTTCTGCCTATGCAACGTCAAAAGCCGCACTGGCTGCATTGACCAGGGAAATGTCGGCTGATCTTGGGCCAAAGGGTATTCGGGTCAATGCCATTGCACCTGGTGAAATCGATACCGCGATTCTTTCTCCTGGAACTGAGAAACTTGTTGAAGAGATACCACTGCGACGACTGGGAACGCCTGAGGAAGTGGCGGCATTGATTTATTTTCTCTGCTCTTCAAAAGCTGAATATATGACTGGAGCAGAAATTCATATCAATGGTGGGGAGCATGTTTGACCTTCTGCCGGTATCGCTGTAACTCTTCGAGCAGCCATTCACGGGAGTGTTGCTCTTTCGTTCCAGGGCACTTTATCCAGTAGGGTTCACCGGACAGGGTGCTTTTACTGGCACTTAATTCGATAAACTGCTCTGCACTGTTAATCTTTCTCCTGAAGTACCGGTACTTTTTTTTCATATGCTCCACTGCCTCGGAGGCCGGGTGAGCGCTACCGTTTCTTATAAAGCTGCAATTGGATGCCGTAACGTAGGTGATAAGGTGGTCAATCTCGCTGGAAAATGAATCGGCATAGGCAGTGTTTATGCCATTAGAGGAGACAAGTAGCGCAAAAAGAAGGCTGAGAATTTTCATTAAGGTGTGAAGAGCAAAAATTATGAAAACGGAGTGGCAGCGGAAAAACCAACGCCAGCTATTGATGTGTATCAGATGTGTTTAATTGATCCCAGACAGGGTTTCCCCAGAGGGGGACGGTTGTCATGGAGTGTTTGGCACTGCCGGCAGTTTCTTTTGTTGAATAGCTCAGATAGATCAGGGTTTTGTTTTTCTCATCCCAGATACGCCGTATTTTCAGATGCTTCCAGAGGATGCTTTTCGATGTTTTGAAAACCACTTCGCCACTCTTGGACATATTGATGTTATTGATCATATCCAGAGTGATCGGCCCTGTCTGCCGGCAGGAAATGCCCATGTCAGATGGGTCAGACAGATCCAGGTTCCCCTTTACGTGCGAAATATGACAGGTGACACCAGTGACCACCGGATCGGTAAAGGTTTCAATCTTGATATCCTTGGTGGTGAAAAGGCCCAGGCTGACATCGCCTACCTCATTGTCTGAGCAGCCGGTTAGCAGAAGCGGTGTGATCAAAAGGGCGGAAGCTAACGTACGCATGTTTTTAACCGTTAGATAGCAGGCTCAGCCTAAGGATCAGGCTGAGCATTTGCAGGTTGAATCAGTAAAGAACGCGGCAGCGGATGGTGCCTTCGATCTCTCTTATCTTCTGCATGGCCATATCACTGTGTTCAGCATCAACATCGATAACAACGTAACCAACGGACTCATTGGTCTGCAGGTACTGACCGCTTATGTTAATGCTGTTTTCAGAAAGTATCTGGTTGATCTGGCCCAGAATACCAGGAATATTCTGGTGGATATGAAGAAGGCGGTGCTTACCGGGGTGAGCCGGCAGGGCAACTTCCGGGAAGTTTACAGACGATAATGTAGTACCAATATCGCTGTACATAATAAACTTCTCAGCAACCTCCCGGCCAATATTTTCCTGTGCTTCCTGAGTACTGCCTCCAATATGGGGCGTCAGGATAACATTCTTCATGCCACGCAGAGGGCTGATAAATTCATCATCGTTGCCCCTTGGCTCTTCCGGGAATACGTCAATGGCTGCACCCAGCAGCTTGCCATTCTTCAGATACTCAGCCAGTGCTTCAATAACCACAACAGAACCCCGGGAGGCATTGATCAGAATGCTGTTGTCTTTCATGGCGGCAAACTGTGCTTCACCGAACATCCATTGGGTGTCACGGGTTTCCGGAACATGCAGGCTGACAATGTCACACATACCAAGCAGTGTATTCAGATTATTGACCTGGGTAGCATTACCCATGGAAAGCTTGGTTACGACATCATAGAAGTAGACTTCCATACCCAGGGACTCAGCCATGATGCTGAGCTGACTACCGATATTTCCGTAACCGATAATACCCAGTTTTTTGCCCCGGATTTCATGGGAGTTCGCGGCTGTTTTCTGCCAGCCTCCCTGATGCGCCAGGGCGTTCTTTTCAGGGATTCCGCGAAGAAGCAGGATGGCCTCGGCCAGAACCAGTTCAGCCACTGAGCGGGTATTTGAATAAGGCGCGTTAAAAACAGGGATACCCCGTCGTGTAGCTGCGGGCAGTTCAACCTGATTCGTGCCAATGCAGAAACAGCCAACAGCACAGAGTTTTTTTGCCGCCTCAAAAATCTCGTCGGTTAGCTGTGTCCGGGATCGGATGCCCACAAAGCGAGCATCCGCAATACGCTCTTTCAGCTCTTCGGGAGGCAGTGATGTGGTGACATAGTCGATATTGGTATAGCCCGATGCTTTCAGAATATCGACAGCAGACGGGTGGACACCTTCCAACAGGAGAAAACGAATCTTGCTCTTATCCAGCGATATTTCGGGCATATCAGTCTCTTTATTGGTTAGCTCATGGCTGACTGGCACAAGGCTGTTTTACTTTGGAAGCACTGTTTTTTCTTATTTTGAAGGCGGGCAACAGAAGTAGTGCTTCCCATTCATGGCTGTTATATATCCGCCAATCGTTTTCATGTCGCATCACAGGTTGGTCCCGGCTGCGTCAGGCGGCACATCATAGCATAGGCTGTGCGTGATGGTACTTACTAAAAGGCTGTGAATTCGTAATTACAGACGGGGTTGTCGGCTTCACGCCAGTGAAACCGACTTGGTGTATTGGAATGTAAGCTGTGTTACAGCAACAGGGTTTAAATACCCATACTGGAGAGGGTGATCATTAATTGTCGGATGGCCTGCGTCAGGGCAGGGTGGTCTTCACTGAAGCGAATGGCCTCCTGCTCCAGCTGATCGTTGTAGCCCTGAATGGGAATCTCCCCTTCTGCCTGGGCAACGGCAATTTTAATCTCTTCTGTTATCTGCTTTAAGGCTCCGGCGGTACATTCATCGACGGGTGAGTCTTCAAGAATATCATGAAGGCTCTGGATATTGAGTTGCAGCTCTTCTGACATACTATGCTCCTTCCACTGTGCGGCCAGTCTTTATGATAGTACTACAGTGTATCGAAAGTGAGATGCTTTAACTGCGACTTGAGCCGTGGGACAATAGCCTCCCTGGGGGATGATATGCCTGAATGTAAATACTTTCTGTTACCCCGACAAAGCTTCTGGCTTAGTAGGTTCTGTTGACATAAGGTTCCAAACTCAGCGGGGTGCGCAGCCTGACTCGCAAAGCCGTATTCCACGAAGCGAGCTGGTACAGGTGTAGTGGCTCTACATCAAACCAGTCCAACGAAGCTGGAAGGTGGCTTTACGAGCCACCCTACGGGCTCAAGCCAGAATGCTTCTGCCGTTGTTGCAACAACTTGAAAGACGTGAGTATTCCTGCGTCCTTGCGCCTAGTCAGAAGCATTCTGGCTTAAGCTGAGAAAGGAACCCTATGTCAACAGAACCTAGAACGAATAATAAATATCCGAATGATGTTGGTGCGTATTGTGCGTTCCATTTCTCATCACCGGAGTTAATAAGGGATGCATTATGAAGTACAGGCACCGCTGGATCAGTGGCGACCGTATTGACCTTCCTGTTGGGAAGGTGGTTTGTGTAGGGCGGAATTATGCTGCACATGTTCAGGAACTGAATAATCCTCTGCCTGATGATCCGGTCCTGTTTATTAAACCCAGTACAGCTATGGTTAATCTTGAGCAGCCATTGCAGTTACCCCGTAATCGTGGGGCAGTGCATCATGAGACAGAAGTGAGCCTGTTGATCAAGGAGCCTCTGACTGATGCCAGTGAGCATGAGGCTAATCAGGCTATCATGGCTATTGGCCTTGGGCTGGACTTGACGCTTCGCGATCTGCAAGGCCTGCAAAAGTCAAAAGGCCTTCCCTGGGAAGTGGCTAAAGCCTTTGACAACAGCTGCCCGCTGTCTGGTTTTGTAGCTGTTGAACATATTAAAGACCCCGCAAACCTTGAGTTTTCTCTGTCGGTAAATGGAGAGCTAAGGCAGAAAGGGACGACGGAGCATATGTTGACCTCTATTCCCGGGCTGTTGAGCTATATCAGCAGGCATTTCACATTGCTTCCGGGAGATATTGTGCTGACTGGAACTCCAGAAGGTGTTGGGCCTCTTCAATCGGGTGATGATTTAGAGCTTTCCATGAATGGGACTTTTTCAACTCGGACGCGGTGTATCTGACGATACGTTCATAAGTTATTTGCAGGTTTTGTTAAAGTCCCGGGGATTATTTCGGATATGAATAAAGATACCGATAATTCTGGAACTGATTACCAGTGACTAAGCCTGATACTGAACTTAATCTTTATATATTGCTGGCAGAGGATAACCCGGTTAACCAGATGGTGACAGGCAAGCTTCTTGAGAAGCTGGGCTGCCATTATGTTGTGGTTGGTAATGGCGTTGAGTGCCTGGATAGCCTGAAAAATGACCAATATGACCTGATTCTGATGGATTGTCTGATGCCGGAAATGGACGGGTTGGAAGCGACACGGAAAATAAGGGCATCAGGTGGACATTGTGCAGATATTCCTATCATAGCACTGACCGCCAAGGCCCTGGCTGCGGATGAGCAGGCCTGCCTTGATGCAGGTATGAATGACTATATTGACAAGCCTGTGAGCCTTGACCGAATGAGGCATTTACTCTCAGAGTGGGCTGAGAAGATCAGAGGCTCCTGATCCTCTTCCCATTGGATTCAAAATAGCCTTATTCTAAAAGCTTCTGACCCGCTGGGTTCGTCCACCTCGATCAATGGCAACAAATACCATCGTAGTTTCTGTCAGTTTCTCCCAGCCATGGTGGTTTTCTATCCAGCCTTCAACGACAACCTTAATCGATGTTTTTCCGATTTCTGTCACCCGGGTAAAGAACCCGATCAGATCACCGGTCTGAACTGGCCTGAGAAAACTCATGCTGCCAATACTGACCGTCACCACTCTGGCGCCATTGGAGGCTTTGCGGGCGCAGACTTCCCCAGCCTGATCCAGGTGCATGGCTACCCAGCCGGCAAATACATCACCACTGCTATTGACGGAACGATGATCCGCCAGAACCTTTAATGTCATTTCTCCTTGAGGAGTTGGGACACTGTCAAGATTTTCATTTCTGGCACTCATGGAAGACTCCATACTGTTCTTATTCTTTTGCCCAGTTAATTTGATTTTGCAGGTATTCTATCTTTTTTATTATCTATTTCATATTAAAAGTCTTTTTGGCATTTTCTTGCAAAAAATGCTTTCACTTTTCGCGAAATGTTAATGATGTACTCTGGTGATTTATTGAATAACTAATGAACAGTGAAAGCTCAGTGGTTGGGCGTGCTTTTCTTGATATTAAATAACAGCTTGTTATTTTTTTTGAACGTTTGCTGCAAATGTTAAGATATAATGGTTTGCTATAATTTAATTGACTGAAAATAGCTTTGTTAACATTAAGTTAATACGAAACTTTCATGTAAATAATCAATAGCCAGTACATAATGCAACAGCGGCTGGGAGGCTGCTATGAAAATAGAAGGAAGTGATACTGGTGCTCCATCGCATGGTGACGATGATTATCAGGGATAATAGCAATAGAGATATCAAAGGCAAAACATTTTCAAGGGTGCCTGTTTCAGAAAATCATAAAGTAATTCGAAATCTCTCTGAAATGGAAAGATTAAATGAATACCATGAAGGATATTTGTCAGGTAGAGCAAAAAGACGGCATGTTTCAATCATCTTCTGATGACTCTGGGTACATTTCTAATTCCGACCAAAATGACCATGAATCCTTGCATGAAAATAATAGCCGCAATTCAAACAAAGTAACGAATTCAGGCCTTTGAAGAAAAAATATCCAAAATAAACGAGCTGAGCTGGAAAGCAATCCCATTCCTGAAAGTGAGGATGAGATTTCAGTTGCCGATTTAGTTGATAAGTTTGAACGACGTAACTTCCCCCCTGAACTTGATGTGAAAAAATCCAGCTCGGAAGATAAGTTTGAATTTCCTGGCGATGATATGGATATTGACTGGGAAGATGAAACTTCACTGGATAAATCTGCAGAATTTGATAAGAGTCTTAAAGAGTTGCCTGGATCTCCTTTTGATAGAAAAGAGGGGGGCTTACGGTAACCAGAAGGAAGAAAACTGGTGAGTCCGGTTTGCCACCAACAAATCCTCATCAAACCAACTCAAGTCAAGAACCATGTCCTGAAGAAATAAGATCAGAGGGGGAAATTCAGCGTCAGCTCGCACAAAGTTTTATTTTAAGGACTGGATTAAGTGAAAATGCAACAGTGCTTAAGGATATTGATATGCCTGAAAATGGCATGCTTAATTCTGAGTTTGTACTTAGGGCTATAACGGATAGGGAGTCTTTTATCAGACTCTGTAATCCTTATAACCTCATTAGAGATGCCTTTATGGATCTCGAGCAGATTCCAGAGTCTATGAGGTTGACTCTTGGAGAAGAGAGGTATAGAACTCTCAGGGGAGAGGATCTGCGAGATGCTGTCTGGCCTACTTTTTCTGAAGGTTTTTGGGGATTTCTTGATGCATGTGACGCTCAGGAAAAGCAGGCTAAGTTAATGCCCGATTTTCAGAGTTGTGAACAGTACTTTCCATTAGAACTTACTCGAGTCATCGCAAAATTCCATATGAGTTTTGGTCTTGCTGAAAAAGGTTTGAATAAACACAGTTATAAAAAAACTCTCAGTAGTGATGAAAAGCATGAAGTTCTTCTGATCCTTAAAATGGTTGATCAGTTACAGCATCAATTCTCAGCGCTTTATTTTCATTATGACCAGCTTCCTGATGGTTCTGTAAAATCAGTTTTAAAGCCAGTGTTTTCAGATATGCAGGTGGATGAATATGGGACATGTAAAAGTAAAAATTTGGCTGGAATACAAAAAGGAGCCTTAAAATTATTAAAGTTCACTGATTCTTCATTTGATACTGAGAATGAGAGTTTATGTATGGATGAATCAGTTGATAATCAGAGGGCTGTGGATTCATCAATAATAAGAGCATTTGAATAATTGCGATCAGGCATGCAGGAAAAGGATCCTCTTATATTTTATAGACATTTAGTAAGTCAGATTGTTAATGGTGTTAAGGATAAAGAAAGATTTCCTGTGAATACAATGGTAACGCCAGATACTCTCCGTGAAAAGCTGAGAAGTTTCTATGAAAAGGTCATGAATGACTTGTGTGGTCAGATAGACCCGCTTCTGGGAACTATTTCTGTCGAGGGTCTTAACATAATCAATAAAACAACTTTCGACTGTATCTGGCGAGAAATTGAACTTGATTTACCACAGCCTACAATCCCAAAAGAGAGTAATCACTTTTTTAGACTTAAGTCAAAAAAACAACAACTCCAAGAAGGGAGGCAAAAAATTCTGGAAATGGCTCGGACAGAGTTCTCTGATCTTGCTAAGAGTATGGATGCTCAAATTGCTTGTATGCAAACTGAAAAGCAAAATAAGTTAAGAACATTAGGAGGTGGGTAGAGCGAGCCTGTAAATAATTCTGTGTAAACGCCACCAAAACTATTACTCCTTGAACCGGTCAGGAAACATAATTTCAAACCGGTTCATGGCTGCTTTCCAGTTCCTGATCGGCATGGTCCATTTCTCGGAAGCTTTTTCCATGGCCAGATAGATTACCTTCATGACTGACTCATCAGTCCGAAAAATCTTCCGGTTCTTGATCGCCTTACGAATGACGC
>NZ_LUKQ02000107.1 GCF_001647025.1 Endozoicomonas atrinae | reverse complement strand
CTCAGGACGCCATCGAGTTTATCAACCAGCACCCCGGCATCAAGGCCAGTAACGTCAGCGGTATCCGCTTCAATCACAGCGACCGCAATGAAGACCCGATGGTCAGCCTGCTCGGTGACGATGGCAACCCGGTGAAGCAGTTCTACCTCAGTTCCCTCTCCAACCTGAATAACTTTGCCGGTCAGAAGAAACAGACCTTTGATCCGGGCAATAAGGTCAATGATCCCGGCAAGTTGATCGAGCAACTACAGGAAGTCGCCCAGTCTCAGGGCGAAGCCGATGTATCAGGATTGAAACCCAAAGACCAGAAAGCCCAGCTACCGGAAGCGATTCAGGATCACTACGGGCAACTGATGAAACAGTATGGCCCGCGCAATCCGGGCTATGTCACCACCGGGGAGGAAACCCCGAACCGAACATTGGGGTTTGATCTGTTTGGTCAGCAGCAGCAACCACAACAGCAGGACCCGCTGGCGGCTTTGAAGCAGGCATTGGGGGGCGGGGATGTAATGACACCGCCACCACCCCCTCCGGTAACGCCCAATGCGGCAGTGCCGAAGCAGGGGCAGGGTTATGGCTATCCCGGTTACAACCCATTGAACCGCACCCCCGGCACCTTCCGTCACTTCCATCCCTCAGCCGGACGATAACAGACCGCTTCCCGCCTCCCGCTTCCCGAAAAAGACACGCAAAGCACCTGGCCCGCTTTTACGGGCAGCGGGTAGCGGGTGGCAGGTAGCGTTTATTCAAGGACGATTCGATGAACTGGAATGATTTCAGCTCGACCCCGATGTTTCAGCAGGGGGACGATCAGGAACAGGAACGGCTGCGGGAGCAGTACTGGCGGCACTATCTCAAGCCCCAGATACCGGAGGGCTACCATCGGGAAGCCCGTTCCCTGTTTGATCAGCATACCCGGCGTAGGGGTAACCCGGACAGCTCTTATGCCGGTGACCTGTGGGATGCGCTCTGGCATGGCGGTTATGCCGGTGCGGCTGACCTGGTATCCGGTGCAAGTCGTCTGGTGGGTGGTAATGGGCATAATGCGGCCAGTGACTGGCTGCGGGAGAAATCCGAGGAACAGCTCGACAATATGTCCCCGTCCAGTGTGGAGGCGATGCAGGGTTTTGGTATCGAGCGCAAAGGCGACGGGGGTTATGGACTGACCGAGGGCAGTACCGCTGCCGGTTTTGGCCTCCAGTTTGCCTCCGGGGTTGGCTCTCTGGCACCGTCCATGATACCCGGTGGTGTGGCCAGTAAAGGGTTGTCGGCACTGGGCATGAAAGGGCTTCAGGCGACCGGTGCAGCGGCAGCAGTGACCGGTCTGGAAGATGCCAGACGTGTGCAGGGATTGGCGAATGTCATCGACAAGGGCAGCCATGCCGTGGGCTACGGGGCAACCGGTGGCCTGATGATCGGCGGGGCCGGTGCCGAGGACGCCAAAAGCCAGATCATGGCACTGGGCTATGAGCAACTGAAAGACCTGCCGAGGTTCCAGGAGCTCTACCAGCAGACCTACGAGCAGGCCGGAGGCGGCGATACCCGCCAGCCTTTTGAGCAGGCCAAAGCCCTGTTGGCAGAAGAAGCCGCCAAAGAAGCCTTTGCTCCGGCTGCCGGTGTGGGTGCGGTGTCCATGGGGATTGCCGGTCCCGTCATGGAAGGGCTTGCCCTGGGCGCAACCGGCACCCGTGGTGCCAATGTCCTAAAAGGGTTGATTACCGAAGGCGCTCAAGAGTTTGGTGAAGGTTATGGTCAGCAGGTAGCAGCCAACTATGGCCAGCAGCAGGTGGGTATGGATGTTGGTCTGACTGATAAGGCCATGGATCAGGCACTGACCGGTCTTGCTGTTGGTGGTCCGGTCGGCGGTGTTGTCGGTGGTTTTGGTCGTACTCGGAACCCTGAAGCCGTCAGCATCCTTCAGAACAAACTGAATGATTTGATGAGCCAGCATCAGACCCTGCAAGACCAGATGCAGGAGCCCCATGCTGACCAGACCATGCTGGAAGAGCAACTGCGGCAGAACTCGCTGGCCATTGCCGGGTTGGAGAGTCAGCTCCATGAGTTGGGGGAAACACAGCCGCCGGAACAACCGCAGGCACAGGCAGAACCGGAGCCAGTCATTGATCCCGCTTTTGAAGGGCAGGACTTCAGCCAGTATGACCAGCCAGCGTGGCAGCGTAATGGTCCGGGTAATCCGGCAGAGGCAGCACGGTTTGGCAAACGCTTTGTAGACAGTGCTGAGCCAGTTAATAACATGGAGCAGCCGAGCCAGTGGCAGGGCCGAACTGTCGGGCAAGAGGGCCAGTCCCCCCGGAACAGTCCGATGGATACCCGCAAAGTGGGTAAGCCTGAACAGAAAGCCCAACAGCCAGCACCGCAGGGTAATCATTGGAAGAACCGGTCTGTCAGCCGACCTGAAGACCGGCAACGGCAGCAGCCTGCCGAACCCCGCCAACAGGCTCTGCCCTATCAC
Organism: Endozoicomonas atrinae; assembly: GCF_001647025.1. Lineage (GTDB taxonomy): Bacteria > Pseudomonadota > Gammaproteobacteria > Pseudomonadales > Endozoicomonadaceae > Endozoicomonas > Endozoicomonas atrinae. The sequence continues at coordinate 15,598 of NZ_LUKQ02000107.1, read as the reverse complement.
CCACCCGCCGACTTTACCGGCAACCGCTATGGCAATGTGGCTGCCGATCCTGAAATCGCACAGCAGGATAGCCAACAGCGCCGCCAAGACAATATTGACAAAGCCCCTAACCAACATCCCGGATCACCAGAGTACACCGGCAACCCCGATCAGGATTTAGCCAGCTACACCGAACGGATGAACAGCCTGAACCGGTTATTCCGCTCCTTTAACTGGCAGCTTGGTGACGACAGCAAGAAACGCCGTGTCCGTAAGCTGATTGAAGACCAGCGCAGGCTGGAAATGAACGCCCGGAAAAGTGGACGAGGCTTTACCCCGACCTCCATGAAAGAGGCACTGGCCAACCTGAAGGCGATGGTCGAAAGCGGGGACGGTATCCGCTTTGAACGGGCAGTGCAGGCCATCGAGGCGCGGCAGCAGCAGGAAGGGATGAGGCTGACAGCGCAACAGAAGTCAGGAACCCCTTCTGGAAAAAAGCCGGTACTGGGCAAGGCCGACGAATCGGTGATGGCCGATGAGCGTGAAGTCAGCACCCGGTATGCCCTCTATGAGCAGTCCGACCTGATTGCCAGCCATAACGACACCGGCAAGGTAAACCCTCAATACCCGGCAGAGCTGCAACCACGGGATCGGGCAAGGCAGGCCAGTGAAACCCAGATCAGGGGCATTGCCAGCAAGCTGAACCCGAAGAAGCTCGGTGCCAACCCACTGGCCAGCAGCGGTGCGCCGATCATTGGCAGTGACCGTGTGGTGGAAAGCGGCAATGGCCGTGTGTCCGCGATTCGCAAAGCCTACCGCAACCACCCTGAACGGTCAGCGGCTTACCGCCAGTACCTTAAGGACAACGCTGAAGCCTTTGGCCTGAAGCCAAGGGATGTGGATGGATTCAAAGAACCGGTACTGGTACGCCAGCGGCAGGGCAAGCTCGATACCGAAGATCGGGTGTCGTTTACCAAAGAGGCCAACAAGCCGGAAACCGCTACGATGTCTCCGGCTGAAAAAGCCAAGCTGGACGCCAGTCGCATTACCCAGGAAGACCTGAGCCACTTTGATACCGATGGCACGGGCGATCTGCTGCACCGCAGCAACGACACCTTTCTTGCCCGATTCGCTGACCGGCTCGGTGATGAGGCCGGAGAGCTGAAGACCAAAGAGGGTAACTGGAATAAGCAGATGCGCGACCGTGTTGAGTCAGCCCTGTTTATGAAAGCCTACGACGATGACCGGCTGAACAGCCTGTTTGCCGAGGACGACAAGCCTGACCTGAAAAACCTGATCAAGTCACTGGCCATGGCGGCTCCCCACTTTGCCAGGGCTAAGGGAGTGGACCCGAAGCTGGGCAACTATGGTGTGATCGAATCACTGGTTGAAGCCAGCCGCATCCTTCAGGACAGCCGCAACCGTGGTCAGTCGGTGGATGAGATTCTGGATCAACGCTCCCTGCTGGACAGCTTCAGCCCGGAAACGGAAATGTTCGCCCGTTGGCTGGATGCCAACCTGAATAAGAGCAAGCAGGTAGGGCAGGCACTCAGTGAGCTGGCCAACCAGATTGAACAGTACCTTCAGAAGCAGGGGCAGGCCGATGGGGATATGTTCGGTACCTCAAAGGCGACACTGGACGATCTGACCCAGCAGACCAACCACCAACTGGAGAAAAACTATGGCGAGAAAAGCACCCCGATCATCGACCCGAAATCCGGTCCGCAAACCGGACCTGTTCAAGCTGCTGAAAGAGGCCACGGAAAAAGTGTACCGGGAGAACCCGGGGAGCGAGCAACTGAGTCTGCCCCAGGAACCGAAAAGACAGCCAAAAGGGACGAAGTAGACGACCCCCAGGACGGGGGAAGTGCCACCAAGCGCCGGGAGCGCGACTGGTACGATCTGCTGGATGCCGTTGATGCGGGAGGCCGCCCCGACGACACGCTCGATAGCGATGAATGGACCGACGATGACTTTGCCGGGATTGAGGAAGACAAGGCTCAATACGACCCCCAGGATGGGGGAAGTGCCACAAAGCGCCAGGCACCCGAAGGGCATAGAAAGCGCGACTGGTACAATAGCCGTAATGCGCCTCACTACTCGGTGCCTGGGATCAAGAGTCTGGGCGGTGCGGAACGGGCAGCCATCAAGCGGTATTTGGATGGCCGGTCTGACAAGCAGGGCATTGTCCAGCGGCTGAAGAAGCTGGCGGATACACCCTGGGCAAGGAAGACTGTGCAGTCCATGCTGATTCGCCAGACCATCGATGACCTGGTGGCTGGGCGGGAGGTGGATTACCAGTCGCTGTTGTCCCGGAAAGATAACGCCTCGATCCTCAAAGCGCTGAAAGATCATGGCGAACCCGGACTCTGGCGTTACCTGCACACAGAGGATGTCATGGGGCATGCCGGAAAACCGGAGAACAGCATCAACGGCAGCTTTGTCGATTGTATGCCCAGCCGTGACTGTGCTTCCTTCTGTTATGCGACCAAAGGCAATTACCGGTTCAGTAATCCCATCATTAAATCGGAAATTGTGAACTGGGCAGTGGAGAAAGACCCGGTCAGAACCGCCCGGATTGCGGCCAACGATTACAAAGGCACTCCGGAGTTTTACCAGAATAAAGCCCTGCGTCTGTTTGATATGGGTGATGGCTCCATGGCATGGCTGCCCTTTATCCGAACCATGAACAAGGAGGGTATCCGGCTCCAGATCTTCAGCAAGAATCCGGAGTTCCTGAAGCAGGTGCCAGAACAGAACTGGCGGGCACTGTCGGTGGACAACAGCAACTTTGAACTGGCCGCACAGCACCCGGAGCTGCCTCTGGCAGTGGTGTTTGACGGTCAGCAGAATGGCATAGACTTCGTTCGCGCCAACCTTGACCGGATACTGGTGATTCTGCCCATTAAACACGGTCAGCGAGTCCTGGGCGATAAAGCCACCCTGCGTCGTATGCTCGGGCTGGATGCCATGAAGCGGGTATGCCCTGTCGATGGTGGCTGGAAAAAGATCAAGCACCCCACCGATCCGAAGAAGAACTTCAACTGCACTTCCTGCGATCAATACGGTGGTATGGGCTGCTTCCACGGCAATGTCACCCGCCAGGTGATGAAAGCCGCCACGGAAGCCACCCACGATAAACATCTGCAACGGCTGAAAGAGGAGATAGAGAATGACCCTGACCGATTCGGTGGCAAAGCGAGCGCGGCAGAGCTGCTTGGAAACCTGGGCAAAATCCGATCTGCGCTACGGGCATCTGCTGACACCCGAACAGAAGCAACAGATGCAGGCGGCCAGGGACAGGAAGCTGAAGGCACAATTGGAGTTCGACAAATTGATGAGGGAACCGGACGCTACCGGGTCGGAGAAGGCGAAGGAGGAGAAATAGAAGAACGTAAGCGTCGCAGCAAAAAATCCGATCTGGAAGATGCCGGTCAGAAAGACCTGTTCGCCTCCCCAGACCTCTCCGGTGACGAACGTAAACAGCAGATCATCGAGAACCAGCGTGTTCTGGTTAAGCACGTTGAAACGGGAACCATCAGAGCTGGCACCGATACCATCCACACCTACGATGACCTTGCGCACTTTATCGCCCCGATCCGCAAGCTGGCGCAGGAGGAAATGGTCGCCATTGTGCTCGATGGCAATGACAAGGTGATCAATGTCATTAAGCACAGCAAGGGGCAGAAAGCCTCTGCTTCCGTATCCCCATGGACACTGGCCGGTGCTGTGGTTGCTACGCCCGATGCCAAAAGCGTCTGGTTTGCCCATAACCATCCTTCCGGTGATCCTGAGCCCAGTATGTCGGATGTGCATATTACCCACAGCCTGAATGAAGTGCTGGACGGCAGTGGCGTGGTGAATATGGGTCATGCCGTGGTGGGTACCACTGGCCATGCAAAAATCATGGACGCTGATGGCACGGTGCTGATGGGCACCGTGGCGCCCAAACGCATGGCTCGCAATAAGGCATTCCCCATTACCGAACGGCGGCTGCGCTATAACCGGCCACATATCAATTTCGGGTCACCGGAAGCGGTTCGCCCTTTTCTGGACACCATCAGCCCCAATGCCGTGGTGCTGCTGGATAGTAAATACAATGTTACTGGTGTCCTGCTGTTGTCGGACAACGATCTGAAAACCCTTCGGCATCCAACCAACAACCCGGCGGCTGCCCGGATTATGACAGCACTGGACAGCACCAACAGCTCGTCGGTCATCCTGAAAAGCAGTGGCTCACCACTGGCCACGAAAGGCACCCGGAACCTGATCAACTTTTTCAACCGGGGCGACCGCATTAAGGTACTGGACCACTTTACCGGCAAGGACGGCAGCTACCAGTCTGCCGCCGAAAGAGGAACCCCAGACCTGAACGAACGGGGTTCCTTCTACGCCCTGCGCAAAGACACCAATGCTAAAGGCATCCAGTCCGGTCCGCTGCGTCTGAAGCTGAAGCCGCTGGAGCAGAAGCTGGGGCAGGCCATCCACGTCCTGCAATCGGAAACCGAACTGCCCTACAGCCTCTACCAGAAGGTGATCAGCGACAAGGCACAAGGCCGAGTGCGGGGGATGTTCGACCCGGAGACAGGCGATACCTATCTGATCGCAGCCAATCTGGACACCACCGGCGAGGCGGTGCGCACTGTCCTCCATGAACTGGTGGGTCATAAAGGCGTCCGTGGCCTGCTGGGTAAACGGCTCGATACCGTGCTGGATGAAATCCACCGGGACATGAACGACCGGCTGAAATCGGCTCTGGCCAAGCGGTACGCCCGGCAGACCGAAGGCAAGAGCGAGGCAGAAGCCAACCGGATCATTGCCGAGGAATACCTCGCGCACCTTGCCGAGAAAGACCCGAAGAACGGCCTGCTGACCAAAATCGTCAGCATGATCCGCAACGCCCTGCGCCGTTTGTTCCCCGTTATTCAATGGACAGAAGCCGATGCGGTGGAATTGCTGAGTGCGGCCCGTGGTCATTTGAAGCGCAATGGTAACCTGAATGCCGGTAACGCTAAGGGGAATCGCTACAGCGATGCAGGCATAGCCCCGACCTTCTACTCCGCAGTGGAGCGCAGTGCCGCTGCCGTGAAGTCCGACAAGCTGCCTGCCCAGAGCTGGCTGAATGCCATCAAGAAAGGCAACAACGTGCAGGACGAGGAAGTCCAGTGGCTGGGCCTTGACCTGTGGCTGGCGGACAAAAAGGGTGAGAAGCTGACCCGTGCCGAGGTGCTGGACTTTATCCGGCAGAATGAAGTGCGGATCGACGAAGACCTCAGTGTTGATGCGTTCGATGAACAGGAGCTGGAAGAGCGGGTCTATGAAAAGCAGCAGCACTTTATCAGCGAACGAATTGGCGATTACGAGCACGGCTATTCACTGGATGAGCTGTCCCACCTGCTGGATGATGCGCGGGAATCACTTCGGGAGGATGAGTACGACTTCCACTATCAGGAACTGAAGCAACGGTTTGAACAGGGCGAGCTGGATGACCATGAAGTGGACGCCCTGGTGGATGACGATGGCAATCTGGACGAATCCGCCCTGCACGAAGAAGCGCAATGGCAAGCCAATAACAGTGTTGATAATGTGGACGACAAGGCGCTGGTACGGGATCACATCAGTTATTCCGATAAGGAAGACGCCGCGCTGGAAGTCTGGGAGAACGACTACGAGTCGGATGTGCGAAATGACCTGGAAGCGGAGCTGCGGGATGAGTCCGACGTTCAGTACCGCAATTATGCCATGCAGGGCGGAGAGGAGTATTCGGAGCTGATATTGGTGCTGGATAACAACAGCCACGTATTCCCCGCTGATCCGAATCACAAGAACCTGAGCCCCATTTCCGAAGAAGAAGCCAAGGCACTGGCGCAGGGCATGATGCCCGCCGGTATGAAGGTGGACGATGTGGGCTGGAATCAGGCGTTCCGGGATTACACGCTGTACCGCCACAATGGTGATGACAAAACCATGATCACCACCGGCCATGCCACCGAGGCCTCGGCCATTGCGGCTGCCGTCAGCGAGCATCAATCCTTTGCCCGATGGCGACAGGACGACTTTGACGAAAGCCACTGGGGGACGACGGAAAACGTACTGGCTCATGTGCGCTTCCAGACCTTTGATGAAAACGTTGGTGGTCGTAATGAACGGATTCTGTTTATCGATGAAGTGCAGAGCGACTGGCATCAGGCAGGCCGGGAAAGTGGTTACCGCACGCCAGAGTCGGTACGTAAACAAGAGCAGCGCAATGCCCGGATAAATGCAGTCGATGACAAGATTCGGGCTGTCGTAAAACAACGGGATGAGTTTGGCAAACAGCATGCTGAAACCGGTGCCCTGCGTGATGACCTTACCCGTCAGCTCAAACAGGCAGAGCAGGCCGAAGATCAGACGCAGGTTGATCGGCTGAATAACGAATTGACCACGGTTGCTGACAATGTAGAAAACCATTTCCAGCAGTGGGTGGATGCCGAAGCCCAGCTGAAAGCACTGCGAGATGAACGACAGTCACTTTTCGATACCGACAAACACCGGTTCTACCGTCAGGTACCTAATGCGCCCCTGAAAGAGAGCTGGCCAAACCTGGTGATGAAACGGATGATCCGCCACGCTGCCGAAAACGGCTTTGACCGGATCGCCTGGAGCAGTGCGGCACAGCAGGTGGAACGGTATCCGAGTCTCGGGCAGGTGGTAGAGCAGATGAAAGTATCCCCCCAGTTTACCCACGAAGGCCGACTGACCCATGTCACCTTAACGATCAAAAACAGAAACGGCAGCAACCGCAGAGAGCACATTGCGGAAGAGCGGCTGGACGCTTATGTGGGGCATCGTCTGGGAGCGAAAATACGAGAGGACAGCCACTCCCTTTATGAATCCCTGAAAGAGGAGCGCAGCCAATGGTCCACCGAGCAGGATAACGACGATCAGCAGAACCGCTGGTTTATCCGGGATGCCAATGGTGAGGCACTGTATATGTCCAATGGCTCGCGGCTCTATTTCGACTCACAAGATGGAGCCAATCAAGACATTGATCGGGCGGTATTCGCCGAGCACACCTCCGACTTTACCCTGGAGAATCTGGACGAGCTGATGGGCGATGGTGCCAGGGGGATGCGGGAGTTCTACGACAAGCGCCTGGCCAACTATATGAAGAAGTACACCAAAAAGTGGGGGGCAACGCTGGAGCCTGTCGAGATCCATTTCAACGGTTCGCAGTACCCCTATGACACCAAGCCCGATAAAGTCTGGTCGGTGACCGTCACCGACAAGATGAAAGAGTCTGTGCTGAAGGATGGTCAGCCGCTCTTTGCATTGAAAAAGGATGAACTGAAGGACAAAAAACAGGGTAAGTCGCAGGATAAGAAGTCCAAGCCAGACAACGCTCCCCGCTACGCTCTGAAAGATCTCCCTGACGATGTGCAGTCCGTGATCAACGACATTCACGGTGGCATTGCCCCAAAGCCGTGGCACGACCGGTTGCGGGAGTGGTGGGAGGCTAAACCGCTGAAAGAGCATATCAAGCGCGGTTTACTCCATATCAATCAGGGCGTATTCACCGATGCCGCCATTATTGAACAGCAGGAGAAGCTGCTGAACGATGGCAAGCTGATGGACGCAACGGTGTCTGCCAGCAAAGCCGTTTACCTGGCCCGCAATCTCGATAACGTGACCGATGCCACCTTCCATAAAGGCACCCCGATGCTGAAAGAGGGCAGCATTGTTATCAAGCCGGGCAGCAAAGGATTGTTTGAACTGCTGAAGCCGGTCACCGAGCGTGATGAGCTGGCCATCTGGGAGGTTTACGAAGGCAGCCACCGTGCGCAGCGAATTATGGAGGAAGACAAAGTGGCCAGGGCCAAAGGCAATCAGTTGCTGGCTCAGGGGCAGGCCATGAAAGAGACGCTGGATGCCACGGCACCGGATGAATATCCCGGTGGCCGTACCGGTTGGAACCGTGACCGCAGGCAGATGGAGAAAGACCTGAAGCTGGGCAAGGAACTGAGCCAGCAGAACCGGGAAAACCTGTACGACCAGAAAAAGATCGACATCATTCAGAACTGGGTGCATACCCAGCCGGAACTGGCGAAGCGGTTCAAGCAGGTGATGGACGATTACCAGCAGCACAACCGTGATCTGCTGGACTTTATGGAAGCTGCCGGCACCCTCGACAGGGAACAGCGCAAGCTGTTTGATACCGGCGACTACATCCCGTTCAACCGGATACACGACCTGGAATACCAGGAAGAGAACCAGCGATTCCTCCGGCCGAAAAAAGGACTCGGCGGCCAGACCTCCGGCATTCAACGGCTGAAAGGTGGTGTAGAAAAGGTCGCCCCGCTGGAAGCGATGGTGCGCAATACCCGTTCCATGCTCGATGCGGCCCTGAAAAACATCGCCCAGCAACGGGTGATCGACAATGCCCTGCAACTGGGTGCCGTGGAAAAAATAAAGAGTGCCATTACCTTTACGGACGACGATGTAAAGGCAGCTCTTCAGGGAATCGGCGTGAGTACCGATCTGACCCCAACGCAGATGCGCGGCTGGAAGTCGCTGATGGCCAAATACGAAACCCTGAAAGGGACCACCAGTGTCTCACGCGATGGCAAGCTGGAAACCTACGCGGTGGATGATCCATTGCTGCTGGCCTCCATTCAGGATATCGGGCCAGAGCTGCACAGCGGCTTTATGAAACTGGTCGGTATTCCCAGCCAAATAGTCCGGCGCGGGGTCACGGCGATGCCTGCTTACTGGTTCCGCAACCTGACCCGGGATACGCTATCCACGGCAGTGCATATTGCCCCGGAGGTCAACGGCAGGGTGGTGGGTATGAACCCGCTGGCCGGTGCCATTCGTGGTTTCAGAAAATCACTGGATGAGGATGACTCCCTGTGGGCGATGAAAATGGCGGGAGGCAGCAGTAGCAGCGGTCACTACCGCAGCAACTATAACAACATCCGCAAGAAGCTATCCCCAGCGGCACAGAAGCGCATTCTGAGCACGCCCGGCAAACTGATCGACTTCTGGGACAGCATCGGCGCCCGGTTCGAGGACTCCAACCGGCTCCACGTTTTTGAACGGGTAAAGGAGGAAGGCGGGTCTACGGCGGAAGCCGCCTATCAATCGCTGGATGTGATGAACTTTACCCGCAAGGGGCAATGGGGCATTGTCCGGTTCCTGACCCAATCCATCCAGTTCACCAACAGTTTACTCCAGGGTGTGAACCGGATGTGGCGGGGCGTGAAGCCCGGTGATGAACTGCACTGGAGCGCCTTTTCCGGTGAGGTGCTGACACGGGGGCTGATGTATGGCTTTGCCTCCTGGTTGCTGGTGCGACTGTTTGAAGACGATGACCGTTACAAGGAACTCAGCACCGACGAAAAGGTGGCCTACCACCACTTCTGGATCGGTGATGGAGAAGACGGCCATTTCCGAATCCCCAAGCCGTTCGAGGTGGGGCATATCTTTGCCACCATACCGGAGTTCCTGTGGCAGGGCATGATGGGCCATGAAGACGCCAAGTGGACAAAGGATGCCATGCTGACTCTGGGAATGGCGATGTTTAACCTGGAATCCACACCCATACCGCAATTTATCAAACCGATCTGGGAGGTAGGTGAGAACCGTGACCGCTTTCGTGACCGGGATATTGTGCCCATGAGCTTGCAGCATCTGAAGCCGGAAGCCCAGTACGATCCGTACACCAGTGAGACGCTAAAGGAACTCGTGCAGTACCTTCCCGAAGGCGCACCGGAGTGGATGCGCTCCCCAAAAAAGCTGGAGCACCTGTTGAAAGGCTATTTCAATGCCTTTGCCACAGGAACGCTGGCGGTGACCGATGCGGTTACCCGACACCTGACCGGTGCTGGGGAAAAGCCGGCATGGAACAAACAGGACTACCCGGTGGTGGGTTCGTTCTTTGGTGATCGCATCAAAGGCAGCACCCGTTACACCAACGAGCTGTATGAGGTGAACAAGGAGGTGAATGCCATTGCTTCGTCCATCAAACACTACCAGGAAACCGGGGAAACCCAGCGAGCTAAAGAGCTGGAACAGTCAGCCAGTGCCAGACTGAAAAACAAGACCGGGCTCAACAAGGCCAGCCGGGAGATCAGCAAGCTGCGCAGGGAAGTCCGCAAGGTGATGGAAGACCGGATCATGGATCGTCATACCAAACGGGAAAGGCTCGACCGGCTGAACCAGCAGATTAACCAGATCGCCACTAATGCTGTGAAGCGTTACCAGAAATAAAAAGCAGCATCCGTTCCGATAGATAACTGTCAACAAGGTCTTGGTCGCACCATTTTAGGTGCTACTACCAGTTCCGAAGGACTGCTGTTTTCAATAGGATACACCCGTCCTCACGGATGAGGCACCGTTCCAAGTGAACGCTGTTCCGTGACACAGTTTACACACTGTGAATTTTGCAGAGAAAATCTTATCTCACGGGCTTTAGGGTCCGTTTTTTTTGCAAATACGGTTTATGTCGTATTACAAATGACACGCTAAAATACCGCCTCTTACGGAGGCGAAACGGTCAGATCATAAGTCCGTTAATATTTTTAATGGGTGCAACAATCAAGACCCGACCCTGGTTTCCCGTATGACTTTTCCCCGTGATGATAATTCTAGCCAGTTATAAGGCTCAGTCTGCTCGATGCATCCAGGCAGTCAATAGCGTGAACTGTCGCTAATGAACTCAAGAATATCCCAGTGCATCTAGAATAATTTGTTGTTATATTTTTAATCGAGAAGGATAAAGCATAATAATAACAGAAGAAGAAGGAGGAAGAGAGAACCATGGATATTAGTGTTATTCATATCCTGATAGGCCTTTTCGCTGTCTATATTCAGATAAATTACAATATTGCTAAGAATCACAGTATTGATTTCAGAACATACATGAACGATAAAATAAAACGCCCCTTTTGTCGCCGTAGAATCGAGATGCTGCAGGGCGATACGCCTGAAACCTCAGATATCAACCAAGGAAGCTAGTTGCCATCCATGTTCGGCTCCTCCAGCCTTATAGTGGGCTCGCAAAGTTAGTGCGTAACGGCAATGTTATCTCAAATAATAAAAAAGAATTCATTAATGAATACTCTAATCTCAGTTTTGACGTGGCCTTTTCGCGCAACGTTCTCCCTGATTCTGCTTGCACTTATGCCTGTATGGCTCTCAAGCATCCCCTTTATTACCGCTAATTCGCGTGTTGATGCCTGGCTTTGCCGACACCTTGGACCCGTGGGCGCTTTACTAATGCTTTTGACTCCATTTATTTGGGTTCCTGTGTTTTTGGTGTTTTGGACCTTGCTGTATGGCTACTCTCTTCATTTTCCAGTGGAGGCTATACAGAATTTCACTCCATCTATCGGTGATCTTTTGGGTGAGAGGGCGGGAGCTCACCGGGAGATAGGTTCGGATGCAATTTCGCTTCTGTCTTATGAGTTTTACCACTGGGTACGACGGATTCCTGTGACAATTATAGAGATTGCATCACAATTTGTGGAATTGGCTAAGATGAGAGTGGATTCTCTGTTTGGATTATACGTAAATCTTCTGGGCTACCTGACGATTATCCGCGTCTTGTTTTATATGGTTCTAGACAAAAATGGAACTATCATCAGATAGACTACTTGAGGCGATTGTGATCCTAAAACCAAAGAGCGATCGCCAGTATTCATACCATCCTGCTACTGCCTGACGCAGCACTAAAAATCAAAGGCTCTACCTAGCCTTTCCGGCTAGGCAGAAGCTAATATTATGATAAGGGGGCTCTCTCTATGAACTTTCTAGGAAATCTACTGTTGGGGTTGCTGCAGGTTATTCAGTTCGTTGCACTGGTCGTTTTTTACCCTATTGTACGGACTTCGATGCCATTCTTTAAAGCAAACAGCCATGTCAATGGCTGGCTTATAAAAAATATACCGATTTTGGGCTACCTTTTGTCATTTTGGACGTACTGTCTTTGGTTCCCCTTGTTTTTTGCCCTGTTTATAACAGGCTACGGGCAGGTTCTTCATTTTTTGATAGAGCCTATAGCATCCATCCTGAGAGATCTTGGTTATGAGACAGTGCTTTTTGGGGGGTATACGGTTTTGGATGCGCTGAATAATGTTTATCTTCCAATTAAATGGTTTGCCGAAGATTGGGAAGACACTATAAATTCTATTTTCCCGCAGTTTTTGGCATTGTGCGCTGGATTCGGACTTATCAACTTCATTTTCACGACCTGGGCATACGGAGAAGGGGGGTTTCTCCACGGGGACCAAGATTAGCCTAAACCATTTTGTCAGAGTGTTCGTGAAGTCCTGTAAGGATTTCATGAGCTCTCTGACATTCATCTACACCTCACACAAATCGCTACATAGCCTCTGACTATCCTAATTTCTCAACTGCAAATCAGCCGCCATTTCCAGCGCCATCAATGTTTCAGAAGCAACATCCCTCCTTAATTTCGCCATATCCGAGTCCAGTCGGTAGGACTTGGCGGTAAGCAGGTGGCGGTACGCTTGCGCACTGGTACCTGCCATCATGGTTTTCTCAGTGACAGCCGGGTCAGTCAGGCTCTTTTTCAGGTTGTCCATCAGCTGAAACCTGGACAGATCCTCGTCACTGGCGACATAGGTCTCTTTCATGCTGATTTCCAGGGAGTTGGCCACGGTCGACTTGATCATAATGGCCACATTGTTCTTTATATTATGCTCTATAGCATCCGGACTTAACGGCAGCTCATATTTTTCACGTGACCCGAGCATGATATCAATAATCTTACTGATCTCCTGGGCTTCCTGCAGGGTTGTGCGCTCCCCGGTCACCGTTAACCTCATCAGCGTATCCATGGCGTTCAGAATCGAGCGGTCGACCGCCGTCTTGAATTCACCATCACCATCAACGACCTGTGGTTTGTCGAGCAGGTAGGCCGTCTGCCCTTCAGCCTTTTTCGTAGAGGTTGTCAGTGCCTTCAGTCGCTTGCCAGGGTCGGGTTTTGCGTTGTGCATCACCACTAATGGTCTTGGTTTCTGCTAACACGAGGCAATACCCATCACTTTAAACACTTCTCATACTTCTTCCTACTGCCATGGGATAAAGCTTCTCGTAACTTCTTTGACCAGACCAAATTTCAGTAGCATCTGAAACGCAAATCTGTCGATAATAAGTATTGATACTTATCAAGGTTTTTGGATCACGTCTGGTGAATAATTGCGCACCGTCGGAAAGCAGGCCACTGACGAACAATGATTGCCACAAAAGGGAGATCGCCGGTGATGATGAGCATCGAAAAATACACCCAGAAAGACGGACAAACCGGTTGGCTTGCACATATCTCCCAGAAAAAGCGGAATCGTAAATCCTGTGCTCTGATCCGTCGCTTCAGCTCAGCACAATATGGCGATACGGCTTTTCAGAAAGCTCTGGCTTGGGCGGAGGATCACCAGGACGTAAGGGCGCACTCCTGATGTGACCCTCCAGATCAGCCAGTGGTAGCCAGAACCGCATAATTGCTTCTGGCTACCATTTGCTGCTTCGTCATGAAAGACTTTTTAATTTAATACTCCACGCTGCTGTTCAATAAAGGCATCAATACAGTTCTGGCATTCATCATTATCAATGCAGTATCGGACGTTGTAGACCGGTGCATTATCTGCCTCCAGCAACGTGCGTTGAGTGACCTCTATTTTACTGTCGGGCCGTTTCTCCTTGCAGATATGGCAAGTCCAGGCAAGCGCCTCGCCGGTCATGTGGTCAAAGATCAGGTAGTCCCGCTGAACCCTCTGGTGGGTATCCAGCTCATCAAAGGTTTCAAAACAGCCGGTCCAGTCGTGGCCATGATGGGCTTCCATTAACTGGCGGGCATCATCGCGGCTGGGCGCAGTAATCCGCACATAGCCCGGGTAATCGGGGTGGTCTGCACCTAAAGAGAGGTAATAATTATTCATCTTTTTTTCCTCAACAATGGTGGGAGCTGGCTGTGTGGGTGTTTTGCACTGCACCACTCTTAAATGCTGGTAGAGAAAACAGCTGCAATACCTTATTGCGCTGGTGAGCTGAACGAACCCTTCGTTAAAGTTCCTCGCCATTGCTAGTGCTATGACCCGTCACTTTATCTTTATGCCCTTTAGGGGATTGTCCTTCAGCTCAGTCCACCATGCATAAATTAGATGGGTATTACTTTCTGAGTTTTGTATAGACCACACTGTTATCACTGCCGTAAGGGTTTGGCACGTAGTCGTCTGCGTTATGATCGTTCTCCCAGATGGTCTCATCCAGCAGATAACGGAAATAGAAGGCTTTGTCGCCGGGCAGCTTTACTTTGGTCCGGAAGGTGTTTTCTTTTTTGTGGTATTTCATGGTGACCGGTTGCCACTGATTAAAGTCCGCAACCAGCGACACGGACTTGATGCCCGGTTGAGCGAACTCAAACGTCACTTCGGTTTCCGCTGTTTTTTTGATCGTTTTTTTCTTCAGCATGGACAATCAATCCTCAAGGTTCTCACGGCTTGAAAGTCTACGTTACAGCGATCAGTAACCGTGGGCAAATGAATTTGGTAATTCCGATTTTTACCGACCTTGAGTGGTGTGCTCTGTTCTTTTTTTGAGTAATGATTGCTGAAATATGCAAAGAAATGCAATTTTTTGTATTGTAATCCTTATGTGTGCTGTTTAGGATGGTTTCTGGGCAGGCAGTTTTCTTCTCAAACATTACGGAACCCAGTCACATGGACGTAGATTTGGAAGCAGCTGTAGCAGACGGCACTGGCAAGCCTCAACAGGAAACAGACAGGTTAAGTTCACGGAAGGTCAATGGGGCGCTGGATAATTTTATCCCCCTACTGGATGAGATGAGTGACCGGGAACTGTGGGTCGTGTTTGTCAGGCTGCAACAATACCGGTTGTTAAGGATTACCCGTTATGAACCACCCGGACATTGCCGATAGACTGGCAGAATCCATGGAACTGGCAGGCATTGCCAGTATTCCCAAACTGGCCCGGAAATCCGGTATTGACCAGAATTACCTCTATCGCCTGGCCAAGGGTGAAATAGGTAACCCGCAGAAGTACCTTGAAGTGTTGACCAGAACCCTGGGGGTGAGCCCTGTGTGGTTTTCCACAGGCCGGGGTGACCCCCATGATCATGAGTCCGTGGTACACCGGGAGGATGCCTGGCAGCAGACCACCATGCTTACCAAGGTGATGGTGGTGCCTGCCGAAGGCGACCTCTATGACGTGATTGCCAGAGTGCCGGACCTGTTCAACAGTCCTTTCCATGCTTACCGGCAGCCCAGTGCTTACCGTTTTTTTTATATGCCGGAAATGGTGGAGTCCTTCCCCGGTTGTACCCTGCTGACCGTGGAAAAGGAACTTCGCCCGGGCCCCGGCCTGTTTCTGGCCTGGAAAACGGTTCATGGCCAGAAACGGTTATTTACGTTTACCTGCACCTATTCCGGACTGGAGGTCAGCAGTACCCAGCAGCCGGACTGGGAAGTGGTTGGCCGGGTACGTAATATGGATTACTGGAAGATCGAGTTGCCTGACTGAGAGCTTCCCAGTTATCCACAAAATCCGTGGATAAACCGGTATACAACCTGTTAACCCATAATCCCACGTCGGATGTTCCGTG